>DAORUY010000104.1:0-9752 GCA_035433445.1 Paracoccaceae bacterium | reverse complement strand
AGGAATTCGTAGGCAGGGCCAAAGCAGCTTGCGCCCTGAACGGCGCCTATGATCACCGGGCCGGGGGTCTTGACCAGCCTTTCGAACGCGTCCTTTGCCTTCAGCGCGTGGTCGATATGGCAGACCGAATGAGTATGCCCCTCTGGCCCCAGCCCTTCGATCTCGTCGAAGGCCAGATCGGGGCCAGTGGCGATGATCATGTAATCATAGGCGATGGATTCGCCCGTGGTCAGTTCCACGCGGTTTTCAGACGGATGAATACGGGCCGCGCCTTCGGGGCGCAGGGTGATTGCCCGCCGCTCCATCACCGGCGTAAGGTCCACCTCGATATCGTCGCGGTTGCGCCAGCCCACGGCGACCCACGGATTCGATGGCACGAAGGAATAGGACGTGCCTTTGGTGATGACCGTCAGCCGATCATCACGCCCAAGCTGGTCCTGCATTTCGTAGGCCATCATCACGCCCCCAAGACCGGCGCCCAAAACCACGATATGTGCCATTTGCCATCATCCTCCCCTGATCTGGCGTGCGCCTGCCGTATGGCCCGCGCGGCGGTTAGTACTCATGTTTGAATTTAAACATAGTAATATTTGAATATATATGTCAAGACCTGCTGCGCCTGCGAACGGGTGCCTCAGCCGCTTTCCCTTGCATCCTGGCGGCCTTTCCCCTATATGACCGCTCAACAGAGGCGCTGCGGGGTCCAAACTCGCAGCCCACCGGAAAAGTTCCGCGGGCCTCTGGCCCGCTTTTTGTTTTGGACGAACCGATGACCGACCTGATCGCAAAGACAGCCATCGACCGCCGTCTGGCCGAAATCGTCACCCCCGCCATCGAAGGGCTGGGGTTCGAACTCGTGCGCATCCGGCTGATGGGTGGTCTGACCAAGACCCTGCAGGTCATGGCCGACCGCCCCGAAGGCGGGATCGACGTGGATGACTGCGGCAAGATTTCAACCGCCGTATCAGCGGTTCTGGACGTGGAAGACCCGATCGAGGAGGCCTATCACCTTGAGGTTTCCTCGCCCGGCATCGACCGGCCGCTGACCCGCCTGAAGGATTTCGATCTGTGGGACGGCTATGAGGCCCGGATCGAGACGAGCGAAATGATCGAGGGGCGCAAGCGCTTCAAGGGTTTCTTGCGCGGCACCGAAGGCGACGAGGTGCTGATCGAGATCGAAGAAGGCACCATCGGCCTCAAGTTCGATTGGCTGGCCGATGCGAAGCTGATTCTGACGGACGAACTGATCACTGAAATGCTGCGGCAGAAGAAGGCGACCGGCGAGGTCGACGAAGCCGCGTTTGACGATATCGAAGAAGATACTTCCGAGGAGGAATAGATGGCCATCACCTCAGCCAACCAGCTGGAGCTGTTGCAGATCGCCGAAGCGGTCGCGCGCGAAAAGATGATCGACCCGGATCTGGTGATCCAGGCGATGGAGGAAAGCCTCGCCCGTGCGGCGAAGTCGCGCTACGGCTCGGAAATGGACATCCGTGTGAAGATCGACCGTAAAACCGGTCAGACGACCTTCACCCGCGTCCGCACGGTGGTCGAGGACGATGGTGTCGAAAACTATCAGGCGCAACTGACCGTCGCGCAGGCCAAACAATATCTGACCAACCCGACGGTGGGTGACGTGATCGTCGACGAGGTGCCCCCGGTCGATCTGGGCCGGATCGCCGCGCAATCGGCCAAGCAGGTGATCTTGCAAAAGGTCCGTGAAGCCGAACGTGACCGCCAGTTCGAAGAATTCAAGGACCGCAAGGGCACGATCATCAATGGCGTGGTCAAGCGCGAGGAATACGGCAATATCATCGTCGATATCGGCCGGGGCGAAGCGATCCTGCGCCGCACCGAAAAGATCGGCCGCGAATCCTATCGCCCGAACGACCGCATCCGCGCCTATATCAAGGACGTGCGTCGCGAAGCGCGCGGGCCGCAGGTCTTCCTTTCCCGTACCGACCCGCAGTTCATGGCCGAGCTCTTCAAGATGGAAGTGCCGGAAATCTATGATGGCATCATCGAGATCAAGGCCGTGGCCCGCGATCCGGGTTCGCGCGCCAAGATCGGCGTGATCAGTTATGACAATTCCATCGACCCGGTCGGCGCCTGCGTCGGCATGCGCGGCAGCCGCGTTCAGGCGGTGGTGAACGAACTTCAGGGCGAAAAGATCGACATCATTCCGTGGAATGAAGATCAGGCCACGTTCCTGGTGAACGCGCTGCAACCCGCCGAAGTCGCCAAGGTGGTGATCGACGAAGAAAACAACCGCATCGAAGTTGTGGTGCCCGATGGACAGCTTTCGCTGGCCATTGGTCGTCGCGGCCAGAACGTGCGGCTTGCGTCGCAGCTCACCGGTCTCGACATCGATATCATGACCGAGGCCGAGGAAAGCGAGCGTCGTCAGGCCGAGTTTGCCGAACGCACGAAACTCTTCATGGAAGCGCTCGATCTGGACGAATTCTTCGCCCAGCTTCTGGTGTCGGAAGGCTTCACCAATCTTGAAGAGGTGGCCTATGTCGATCTGGACGAACTCCTGACCATCGAAGGCGTCGACGACAGCACCGCGGCGGAACTTCAGACCCGCGCCCGTGAATATATCGAAGCGCAGAACAAGGCGGCACTTGATGCGGCCCGTGCGCTGGGCGTGGAAGACAGCCTCGTGAACTTTGAAGGGCTGACGCCGCAGATGCTGGAAGCGCTGGCCAAGGACGATGTGAAAACGCTCGAAGATTTCGCCACCTGCGCGGATTGGGAACTGGCCGGCGGCTGGACCACCGTGAATGGCGAACGGGTGAAGGACGAAGGCATTCTCGAAAAGTTCGACATGAGCCTTGAGGAAGCCCAGCATCTGGTGATGACGGCGCGCATCCAACTGGGCTGGGTCGATCCGGCCGAACTGGATGCGGAAGTCCAGGAAGAAGAGGCCGAAGCCTGATGACCAGGGGCGGCGCGGACAAGATGCGGGAAGATCCGGAGCGGCGTTGCGTCGTGACCGGCGAGGTGCAGCCAAAAGCTGGCCTCGTCCGCTTTGTCCTGTCGCCCGAAGGCGTGATCTTCCCCGATCTGGCGGAAAAACTGCCGGGCCGGGGTATCTGGGTGACGGCCAACCGCGATCTGATCGCCAAGGCCGCAGCCAAGGGGCTGTTCGCGCGCGGGGCCAAGGCCCCGGCTCAGGTGCCTGACGGGCTTGTCGATCTGGTTGAGGCCGGGTTGGCCAAGCGCGTGGTCGAGCTTATTTCGCTGGTGCGCAAGGCGGGATATGCGGTCTGCGGCTTCGAGAAAGTCAAGGGCTGGCTGGCCGATGGCAAGGCCAAAGTGCTGTTGCAGGCGTCCGACGGATCGGACCGCGGCAAGGGCAAACTCTGGACGCCCGAAGGCGGGCGTTGGTTCGGCTGCCTGACGGCGAACGAGCTTGGAATGGCATTTGGGCGCGATTCTGTGGTCCATGCGGCGCTTGCCGCTGGCGGATTGACGAAGCGTGTTGTAGAGGAAGCCGCGAAGTTGAATGGCTTGCGGCAAGCGGACGGCGGACACCCGCCGGGAAAGAACTGAGACCGGCATGAGCGATACGGATGGCAAAAAACCTCTCGGCCTTGGCGGCGGACGCCCTGGGCAGGTGAAGCAAAGCTTCAGCCACGGGCGCACGAAGGCTGTCATCGTCGAGACAAAGAAAAAGCGCGTCGTCGTTCCGGCGAAGCCTGGCGCCTCTGTGGGCGGCGGGTCGTCGTCGCCTTCGTTCGGCGATCCATCCAAACGCCCCGCAGGAATTTCCGACGCGGAAATGGAGCGCCGCCTGAAGGCGCTTCACGCCGCCAAAGCGCGCGAGGCTGAAGATGCCGTGCGCCGCGCCGAGGAGGAAAAGACCCGCGAGGAAGAACGCGACCGCCGCCGCGCCGAGATCGAGGCGAAGGAGCGCGAAGAGCGCGAGCATCAGGAAGCCGTGCGCCAGAAGGCGATCGAGGAAGCCAAGAAGGTGCGCGACGCGGAAACCCGCGAAGCCCGCAAGCAGGAAGTCCTACGCACCAAACCGCTGTCGAAAGCGGCGCCCGCCGCCCCGGCCGACCCGGCCGCTGCCGAAGCGGCCGCCACACGCGTCGCCACCAAGGGTGTTGCCGCCGTTGGTCCGCGCAAGACCGACCGCGAGCGTGATGACCGCAGCGCGGCTAACGATCGTGCCGGCAAGGGCAAGGTCGAAGACAACCGCCGCACCGGTAAGCTGTCGCTGAACGAGGCGCTGAACGGCGAAGGTGGCCGCCAGCGTTCCATGGCAGCGATGAAGCGCAAGCAGGAAAAGGCCCGGCAAAAGGCGCTGGGCTTCGGCCAGAAGGCTGAAAAGCAGGTGCGCGACGTGCAGTTGCCGGAAACCATCGTGGTGTCGGAACTGGCCAACCGTATGGCCGAACGCGCTGCCGATGTGGTCAAGTCGCTAATGAAGATGGGGCTCATGGTCACCATGAACCAGGCGATCGACGCGGATACCGCCGAGCTGGTGATCGAAGAATTCGGCCACAAGGCAGTGCGCGTCTCTGATTCGGACGTCGAACAGGTCATCGACATGGTCAAGGACCGCGACGAAGACCTGCATCCGCGCCCGCCGATCATCACGATCATGGGCCACGTCGACCACGGCAAGACGTCGCTTCTGGACGCCATCCGCCATGCAAACGTGGTGTCGGGCGAAGCCGGCGGCATCACCCAGCATATCGGGGCCTATCAGGTGACGACCGAGAATGGCGCGGTTCTGACCTTCCTCGACACGCCCGGCCACGCGGCCTTCACCTCCATGCGGGCCCGTGGCGCGCAGGTGACGGACATCGTGATCCTGGTGGTTGCGGCAGATGACGCCGTGATGCCCCAGACGATCGAGGCGATTGCCCACGCCAAGGCGGCCAAGGTGCCGATGATCGTGGCGATCAACAAGGTCGACAAGTACGATGCCAATCCGCAGAAGGTCCGCACGGACCTCTTGCAGCATGAAGTCGTCGTCGAAGCCCTTTCGGGTGATGTGCTGGACGTGGAAGTGTCGGCCAAGACCGGCCTCGGTCTCGACAAGCTTCTGGAAAACATCGCGCTTCAGGCCGAAATCCTGGAACTGCGCGCCAACCCGGAACGTCCGGCCTCTGGCGCCGTGATCGAAGCCAAGCTCGACGTGGGCCGTGGCCCGGTCGCGACGGTTCTGGTGCAGAACGGCACCCTGCGGCAGGGCGATATCTTCGTCGTCGGTGAACAATGGGGCAAGGTACGCGCGCTGATCAACGACAAGGGTGAGCGCATTGCTGAAGCCGGACCGTCGGTCCCGGTCGAGGTTCTGGGCCTGAATGGCACGCCCGAAGCCGGTGACGTGCTGAACGTGGTCGAAACCGAAGCCCAGGCCCGCGAAATCGCCACTTACCGCGAGAAAGCGGCCAAAGACAAACGTGCGGCAGCCGGTGCAGCGACCACGCTGGAACAGCTGATGGCCAAGGCCAAGGAAGACAAGAACATCGCCGAACTGCCGATCGTGGTGAAGGCTGATGTGCAAGGGTCGGCCGAGGCGATTGTTCAGGCTATGGAAAAGATCGGTAACGATGAAGTGCGTGTGCGGGTCCTCCATTATGGTGTAGGCGCGATCACCGAATCTGATATCGGCCTTGCCGAAGCCTCAAGCGCCCCGGTCATCGGCTTCAACGTTCGGGCCAATGCGCCTGCGCGCGCGGCCGCCAATCAGAAGGGGGTCGAGATCCGCTATTACTCGATCATCTATGATCTGGTGGATGACATCAAAGCCGCGGCGTCGGGTCTGCTGAAAGCTGAAGTGCGCGAGACGTTCATCGGCTATGCGAAGATCCTGGAGGTCTTCAAGGTTTCGGGCGTCGGCAAGGTCGCGGGCTGTCTGGTCACCGAAGGGGTCGCACGCCGCTCCGCTGGCGTTCGCCTGTTGCGCGACAACGTGGTGATCCACGAGGGCACCTTGAAAACTCTCAAGAGATTCAAGGATGAAGTCAAAGAAGTCCAGTCCGGCCAGGAATGCGGCATGGCCTTCGAGAACTATGACGATGTCCGTCAGGGCGATGTCATCGAAATCTTTGAGCGCGAAGAAATCGAGCGCAAGCTCAGCTAAAAGAAAAGGGGGGCAAGTTGCCCCCCGATCATTTTTTCCGCTGACTTTGCCGCCGGTTGGTCAGGCGGCCCTCTTCTGGATCGGGTACCCTTCAAAAACCCGTTCTCCCACGCGGATACGGATTTTTCCGTTGTCCAGTTCGCGTTCGAACGTGCCCTGTACCTGTACGCAACTTCCGAGAGTGATGGTTCGCAGCATCCCTGTGTCCCCTGTATTGGGCTGCCGAATAGTTTAAGACCGGACTGGTTTCTCCTCCCTGAACGGCCTTGACATGAAGCTGACACAATTCAACAGGTCTGGAAACAATAAAAATATGCGCTCTCGGGCGGATCACTACTTTGCGTTGCAATTTTGCATGATGTCCGCAGCCAGGCGAACCCGGCCTCTTACAGCCAGTCACGCAAGATAGGGATCAGCGGCAGATCGGCCGGAGGCATCGGGTAATCCTTCAGATCTTTCGCCCAAACCCAAGCCAGCCGCTGGCGCTCTTGCGGCACGGGCGTGCCCTGCCACCGCCGGCAGGCGAAAAGCGGCATGAGCAAGTGGAAATCCTCGTAGCTGTGACTGGCGAAGGTCAGGGGCGCCAGACAGCTTTTCCATGTGTCGATCCCGAGTTCTTCCCTCAGCTCACGGATCAGCGCGGCCTCGGGTGTTTCGCCCGGTTCGACCTTGCCGCCCGGAAACTCCCACAGACCCGCGAGCGACTTGCCTTCGGGGCGCTGGGCCAGAAGCACACGCCCGTCGGCGTCGATCAGGGCAACTGCGGTAACAAGCAGGGTTTTCATCGGCTTTTCCGTCCCGGTCCGCCGGGGGCGCTGCCCCCGGACCCCCGGGATATTTAGAGACAGAAAATGAGAGGATCAGGAACGGTAGTCGGCGTTGATCTCGATATAGCGGCTGGTCAGATCGCAGGTCCAGACGGAGCGTTTTGCCTTCCCCATTCCCATGTCGATGCCGATCACCAGTTCAGCCTGCTCCATGTAGGCTGCGCCGTCCTCTTCCTTGTAGTCGGGATTGCGCCAGCCCTTTTCGGCCACGAGGAGGTCGCCAAACCGGATTGCCAGCCTGTCGCGGTCGGCACTTGCGCCGGACTTGCCGACGGCGGCGACGATGCGGCCCCAGTTCGGGTCTTCGCCCGCGATCGCGGTTTTGACCAGCGGCGAATTGGCCACCGCGAAGGCGACTTTCGCCGCATCCTCGTCACTGGCGGCACCGCTGACACGGATTTCGACGAATTTCGTCGCCCCTTCGCCATCGCGGATCACCTGATGGGCCAGGCTCATCATCACGCCTTTCAGTGCCGTCTCGAACGCCTTGGCCACGACGCCCTTCACCTCTGCCGCCGGGCTTTGGCCGGTTGCCGCCACCAGCAGCGTGTCGGAGGTGGAGGTATCGCTGTCGACGGTGATCGAATTGAACGTGGCCCCCACATGGCGCGCGACGATCTTTTGCAGCGCGGCTTGCGAGATTTTCGCATCGGTGAAGATATAGACCAGCATCGTCGCCATGTCGGGCGCGATCATGCCCGATCCCTTGGCGATGCCGCTGATATGGATCAGGCCGCCATCGCCCTGAACAGTCGCGGCGGCACCCTTCGGAAAGGTGTCGGTGGTCATGATGGCGTGGGCCGCCATTTCGATCGCATCCGTGTCCAGCATCCCAGTCAGGGCGGGGATCACGGCCGTAATCCGCTCATAGGGCAAGGGTTCGCCGATCACCCCGGTGGAGGAGGAAAAGACCCGGCTCGCCGGAAGCCCCAGAGAGCTGGCAACGCCCCCCGTCACCGCTGCCACGGCTTCGTCGCCGATCTTCCCGGTGAAGGCGTTTGAATTGCCGGAATTTACGATGATCGCGGCACCCGCGTTGGCGGGTACCTTGGCCGCCAGTTTCGCCTGGCAATCGCGCACGCAGCCCGAACGGGTGGAGGACCGGGTAAATGCCCCCGCAAGCGTGGTGCCTGGGGCGAGCCGCACCAGCATCACGTCCTTGCGGTTGTGATATTTGATCCCGGCGCCGATGGCGGCGAACTCCGCCCCGGCAATCGCCGGCAGGGCAGGGAAGACGGCGGGGGCAAGCGGTGACACGGGCTTTGCGGCCTTGGGCTGCGGGACAAGAAGCCGGCCTTTCAGCTTCTCGACCTTCTGCTTCAGCTTGCGGACCTTGTTCTTCAGATCCTTGTCGCCCTTGGCCATCTCTTGCCCCCCCGTTTCCTGATCAGTTCGCGATGGTGATCAGCGCGCTGTTTTTCAGCACCGCCGGATCAATGCCTTCGGTCTTCTTTTCGATCTTCGCAGCTTCGGTCAGTTCCTTGACCTTCGCTTCGACCGCTTTCTGGCGCAGATCGCCCGCCAGCTCTTCCTTCACATCTTCGAGCTTGGGTGCCTCAGCCAGGCGGGTATCGTTCAACTTAATGATATGCCAACCGAAATCAGTCTGGATCGGGTCGGAAACCGCGCCTTTTTCCATGCCGGTTACGGCGTCTTCGAACGGTTTGACCATCATGCCAAGGCCGAACCAGCCCAGCGAACCGCCGTTTGCCGCCGACCCGCGGTCTTGCGATTTTTCCGTCGCGATGGCGGCAAAATCGCCGCCCTTGTCGAGTTCGGCCTTGATGGCTTTCGCCTCTTCCTCGGTCTCGACCAGAATATGCGCCGCATCGAATTCCTTGGCAGGTTCGGCCTTGGCATATTTTTCGTCATAGAGCTTTTGCAGCTCTTCGTCGGTCACGGCCGCGGCGGCTGCCTTGTCCAGCACGACAGCCGACAGATAGCTGCGCTTCTGGTTTTCGATCATCAGCACATCGGCCTTGTTCTGTTCGGTTTCACCGACTTCGGCCAGCGCCGTCTGCTGGATCAGCTGCTCCAGAACGCCATTGAACAGAACGTCGTCGGGCAGGGCCTGGTATTGTTCCGGAAGGGCATTGCGGGCTGCGATCATATGACCGAGCGTGATTTCAACGCCGTTGACCACCGCGACAACCGTATCGGCCGTCGGATCTTCGGCACGGGCTGGCGCGGCAAGACAAAGCGCCAGCAGGGCGGCCGAAAGGTAGTGGGCCGGTTTCATCATTCTCACAAGCTCCTGAACGGGCTGCAAACCCTTGCAGCGTTGACTATCGTTGGGCAGCCGCTTACATCGCCAGAAGCCTTGACCGGCCCCGCCTGCCCGCACCGCAGCTTATCTAGGCCGCAGGCGGCCCGGCGGCAAGGCCGACTTGATCACGAGGCAGGATCGCAACCCGAGCGGAGAAAAAAGTGCTGGGTCTAGGAACAATCGCGCGGAAGGTCTTTGGCAGCCCCAATGACCGCAAAGTCAAATCCGTGCGCCCGCTGGTGGAAAAAATCAACGCACTCGAAGATCAGTTCAAGGCGCTGAGCGATGAGGGGCTGAAAGAAAAGACCGCCGAGTTCAAGGAACGTGTGGCAGGCGGCGAAAGCCTTGAGAAAATTCTGCCCGAGGCCTTTGCCAATTGCCGCGAAGGCGCGCGCCGGGCGCTTGGTCTGCGCGCCTTTGATGTGCAGCTCATGGGCGGGATCTTCCTGCATCAGGGCAATATCGCCGAAATGCGCACGGGCGAGGGCAAGACGCTGGTCGCGACTTTCCCGGCCTATCTGAATGCGCTGACCGGCAAGGGCGTGCATGTCGTGAC
>DAORUY010000103.1:0-9885 GCA_035433445.1 Paracoccaceae bacterium | reverse complement strand
TGATCTTGCCCTTCTGGACGTCTTTCCTGCTCAGGGTCTACGCCTGGATGGGGCTGATGGGCAACAACAGCTGGTTCAACCGGCTTCTGACCGGGTTGTGGAACAGCATGACGCCAGAAGACTGGGCGGTGCGGTCGATCCAGATGATGAACACCAACTTCGCGGTCGTTTTGGTGACGGTCTATTCCTATCTGCCGTTCATGATCTTGCCGCTTTACGCCAATCTGGAAAAGCTGGACCTGACACTGAACGAAGCGGCGATGGATCTCGGCTCAAAGCCCTGGCGGGTGTTTCTGGATGTGACCTTGCCCTTGTCGGTTCCGGGGATCATCGCGGGCGGGCTTTTGGTGTTCATTCCCGCCTGCGGCGAGCTGATCATTCCGGGCCTTGTCGGTAATCCGTCGCAGCCGATGATCGGGCGGGTGATCTCGGATGAATTCGGCTCGGCCCGCGATTGGCCGATGGCTTCGGCGGTGGCGGTGGCACTTCTGGTGCTGATGGTCGTGCCCATGATGCTTTACGCACATTACGACGCGAAAGCGCAGGAAAAGAAGGCGATGGAGCCATGAACCGGCGCCCCATGTTCCTGATCAGCGTCCTGTGTTTCGGCTTTGCCTTTCTCTATGTGCCGATCCTGTCGATGATCGTCTTTTCCTTCAACAACTCGCGCCTGGCGACGGTCTGGGGCGGGTTCTCGACGAAATGGTATTTGAAACTCCTGTCGAACGATCAGGTGATCGAGGCGGCCTGGCTGTCGATCCGCATCGCCCTCCTCAGCGCCACCATGGCCACGATCCTGGGCACTATGGCTGGCATCGCGCTGGCGCGGTTCCGCCGGTTCAAGGGTCGGACGCTTTTTTCCGGGCTGGTGACGGCGCCCCTGATCATGCCAGAGGTCATCACTGGCATTTCTTCGCTGATCTTTTTCATCCTCATGGCGGAATATATCGGCTGGCCAGCGCAGCGCGGCTTCACCACCGTCACGCTGGCGCACATCACCTTTTCGATGACCTTCGTCACCACGATCGTGCAGTCGCGTCTGCTCAGTGCCGACGTCGCTGTCGAGGAGGCGGCGATGGACCTTGGCTCGCGGCCCTGGCAGGTGATGAAGGACATCACGCTGCCGATCATTTCTCCCGCGATCCTGTCGGGCTGGCTTTTGGCCTTCACCATCTCGCTCGATGATGTGGTCATCACCAACTTCACCACCGGCCCCGGCACCACGACACTTCCGATCCTGATCTGGTCAAAGGTCAAACTGGGCGTGACGCCCGATATCAATGCGCTGGCCACCATCACCGTCGCGATTGTCGGGATTGGTGTCGTCATTGCCGGGGTTTTGATGAACCGTGCCGAGAGGCGGCGCAATCTGGACGCCCAACTGGCCTATCGTGCCAACCAATGAAACCGCATGATCATCGCACTGACTGACGAGGACAAAAGCGCACTCGCGCAGCTTTGCACACCGCCGGGGCAACCTGGGTCCGGTCGGGTCCGCTATGCGGCGGCGATGCATTTCAACCGCGCGGGCCAGCTCTCCGACGAAGCGCTGGAGGTCTTCCGGATCTGCTCGCCCTATGACGGCGAAGACCCCGCGGACCTTCTGCGCGACCGCGGGTTGGCGGCGGAAATCCCCAACGCTGGCATCCCGTCCGGCACGGCTGCTCTGCGGTCACTTCTGGATGAAACCGATCTTTATCTGGCCGGCTTGCGAGGCCCCGGCATCGCCGAGGCGCGGGCCGGTGTTGCGCAGTGGGGTGGCGGGGCGATCCGCCTTCCCGACGATCCGCCTCGCAATGGGGTGGTCGAACGCTGGTTGAAACCCGCACTGGATCAACTGGTGCTTTCGCACCAGGCGCTGTCCCATGCGATCAGTCTGGCGGCACCATACCTGCATTGGATCACCTATGACGGCTATCCACCAGATGAGATCGGGGCGGAATTTGCGCGCGGCCATGCCTATAGCTCGCTGATCGGCGAGGAGGGCGCGCTTGCGGCGCCAGACTGGGATCTGGGGTTGTTCCTGATCGCGCCTAATGTGCTTTACCGAGACCACCGGCACCGGGCGCCGGAACTCTATGCCCCCCTGACCGGCCCGCACGGCTGGCGGTTCGGCCCTGACCGACCGCTTTTGGTCCGCCCGGCGCACCAGCCGGTCTGGAACGATCCGTTCGCGCCGCATCTGACCAAGGTCGGGCCGGTCCCGTTCCTTTGCCTCTTTTGCTGGACGCGCGACGTGAATGCAGTCGCCGAAGTCATCGCAGCGTCAGACTGGCCCGCGCTGGAGACCCTGCGTCTGAGCGGGGCCGAGTCCTAGCGCACGATGAATTCTGCATGCAGCGCGCCGGCTGAGTTGATGCTTTTGAGGATATCGATCATGTCGCGCGGCGAGACGCCGAGTGCATTCAGCCCCGCGACCACTTCGGAAAGCGAAGCGCCGGCGGCGATTTCCGCCATACCGATGCCTGGCTCCTCCTCTATGCTGGCGCTGGTGCGAGGCACGACCACGGTTTCGCCTTCTGAGAAGGGGTCGGGCTGAACGGCAAGCGGTGTTTCCTCGATCCGCAGGGTCAGGTTGCCCTGGCTGACCGCGACAAGGCAATCTCGCGTTCCACCCGTGCACCGGCGGGGATGGTGCCTGCCGTCGGCACGCCTTGGGTCACGCTGGCGGCCTCGCCCTCGACCGAGGCGCCGCCTGCGATGATCGTGCCCTGGGCCACCGCATAGATCTGGCCATCCGCGGCATTGAGCGGGGTCATGACGAGCGTGCCCCCCAGAAGGCTCTTGGCGTCGCCCACGGCCGAGACGGTCACATCGATCTGGGCACCGGCGCGGGCAAAGGGCGGCAGGGTCGCGGTCACGAACACCGCCGCCACGTTCTTTGGCCGGAAGGTTTCGCCGGTGACATTCACCCCCAGCCGTTCCAGGAGGTTCGACATGATCTCTTCGGTGAAAGGTGAATTGCGGATCCCGTCACCGGTGCCATTCAGCCCGACGACCAGCCCGTATCCGACAAGGTCGTTGCCACGTACGCCGTCGAATTCCACCAGATCCTTGATGCGGACCGGCCCGGCAAGGGCCAATTCCCCCGCAAGCACGACAAACAGCGACGGCAGAAGCGCAAGAAACCATCTCATCTGAGAAAATCCGCCAGGTTCAGGCGCGACAGGCGCGCGGTCAGGGCATAGAGCGTTTCCAGTTGGGTCTTGACCGCCTCAAGCTCATTGGCGGTTTCAAACGGGTCGGCGGCGATCAGTTCGTTGCGGGCAATGCCGAGTGCGGACCCTTCCGCCCCGTTGCGCGCGGTCACGGCCGCGATATGGCCCTCGGTGCTGCCGAGATTGGCCTGAAGCGAGGCAAGCCCGGTGACCGACGCCAGCAGCGATTGTCCCGCCGTCTTCAGAAGCAACGCCTGCCCGGTCAGATCGCCGGGCAGCGCGCCTTCGGCCACCATCGCACCAAGCGCGAGGCCCTTCAGCGCCTCGCGCAAGGTCGGATCGGCCGCGCTCAGCGTCAGCGATGCTTCCTCGCCCTCGCCGATGCGAAAGGGGGCGAGCGCCACGGGCGATCCGCCGTAAACCGTGTCGAGATATCCGCCGCCACCTGGTGGGGCATTGAACCAGGCGTCGATCGCCCCGGTGACGCCGGACGCGGTGACCTGACCAGCAATGGCGGTGGTCAACTGATCAAGAATATCCTGCGCGCCAAGGATCGGCTTTTGATCGGTTGCATCACCGGAAAAGACATAGCGGTCGCCCACCCGGACATTCAGTGCGGAAACCGCCGAAAAGAACTTCTGGCGTGCGTCATGGGCGGCGGTGGACACATGGGTTGCCCCGCCGCTGGTGCCCGCCCCGCTCAGGACCGGTGCAAGGTCGGCACCCAGCGTTTGCATGAGGTCGAGCGTGGTCTGCTGGGTGGTCGCAAAGATCCGGGCCTCGCTCGCGGCAGTATCGAAGGATTGCAGGACCGTCAGGCTGTGTTCAATTCCTGCCAGAACCTTGAAATCGCCCTTCAGGGCGGCGCCGAGATCCGCCTGGCGGCCCGATGTCATTTCCTGCGTGAGCCGGTTAAAATCTGTCTTCAGGGCACTGTTCTGGCGGCGCAGCAACAGGGACTGCGCCAGATCGCCCGTGTTGAGGCTGGTCATCGTCACAACTCCATCAGGCGGTTGATCAGGTCGTCAACGGTCTGGATCACGCGGGCATTGGCGGAAAATGCATGTTCGATCTGCAAGAGCATCTGCATCTCGGCGTCGCTGTCGACGCCATCCTTGGCCTGAAGGTCGGCCAGCGAGCTTTGACGGGCCGCCGCGTAGCTTTGCCGGGATTCCGCGCTTTGGCGGTTGCCGGAGAGGTGCGACAAGACATCGGCGGCAAGCCCGCCCGCCGAACGCCCGGCCCCGGAAAAGCCCCCCGAAAGCGGTACACGCGGCGCGGTCAGCGCATCGCGCAGGCTGTTCAGCAGTGTCGAATTGCCGATATTGCCTGGCGCGGCGGCACCAAGCCCGTCGCGCACCCGCCAGAGCGCACCGCCCTGCGCGGGGTCCACGAGCGCATTCACCCGCAGCCGACCGGCAAGGCCCGCTTCGGTGAGCGGGTTGAACGAACCGCCCGCATCGGTGAACAGCCCGGGCTGGCCGGGCGGCAGGCTGGGGTCGATGCCCGGCGCGGCGAACCGTTCCATCAGGTCGCGGGCCAGCGCGTCGATCTGCGCCTGAAGCCCGGTTGAAAGATCGTCGCGGATCGCGAACTGCGCGCCAAGCGTTCCCCCGGCCAGAACGCCACCCGCCCCGGTGCTGGGCACCGGCTGACCGTTCAGCGTCAGGCCCGAAAGCCCGCCGGAGGCAAGCGTCATGTCGGCTGTAGTCACGCCCACGGGGGAAAAGCCGATGGTTGCGGGGTTCCCTTCCAGCAAGATCGCGCCGCCGGTTGTAAAGAGCGCGATCTGATCTTGGTCGCGCGGCACCTCGCGGATCGGAACGATGGTTGCCACATGATTGACAAGCCGTTGGCGCTGATCCATCAGCGCGGTCCCATCCCGCCCGGCAGACCGTTGCGCCAGGATGTCGGCATTCAGCCTGTCGATCTGCTGAAGGCTGTCGTTCAGATCTGCGACTTCGCGCGCGATGGCGTCATCGGCATCCATGCGGGCCTGCTGAATCGTGCGCGTCAGGTCGGTCAGCCGGTCGGCAAGGGTTGCGGCTGTTGTCACGACATCTTGCAGGCGAGCCTGAGAATCGGGTCGGCTGGCTGCCTGCACGAGTGCTGCGTCAAAGCTGGCGACCAACCCGGTCAGCGCGCCCGCGTCGCCGGGCTGACCCAGCGCACGTTCCATTTCGGCCAGAAATCCAGCCTGCAGGTCACTGCCGCCCAGATCGGCGCCCCGCCAGCCGGACATCGTTCAGAAGGGATTGGCTGAAGCTGCGGGTGATCCCCTTGACGGCGACACCCGCGCCGTTTCCGCCCAGAGACTGGGCGGCAAGGTCGACTTCGCGCCGGGCATAACCCGGCGTTCTGGCGTTGGCGATGTTTTGCGATACGACATCCGCCCCACGCGACGCCGCGTTCAGGCCGGTCAGTGCATTCGCAAGTGTTGTCGACAGGCCCATTTTAAGCCCTTACCCCGGCCATCCGCCGGATCAGCGTTTGATGTTGGTCGTTTCTTGCAACATTTCATCGACCGTCTGGATGACCTTGGCGTTCGAGGAATAGGCGCGCTGGGTCTGGATCAGAGCGGTGAGTTCGGCGGCGACATCGGTCGCGGACCCTTCGCGGGCATAGCCCACGATGTCGCCCGTCGGCCCGTCGCCCGCGTTCCAAAGGAAGAACGACCCGGAATCGGGCGAGACCTGGAACGTCTGGTTGTTGAGCGCGATCAGCCCGTTGGGGTTCGGCACGTCCACGACCGGAATCTGATAGATGCGCCGGGTAAAGCCCGTATCGTAGCTGGCGGTGATATAGCCGTTCTCATCAACCTCCACCGCGGTCAGGTTGCCGACCGGGGAGCCGTCCTTGGTGATGGAAGTCGGCGCGAAACTGTCCGAAAGTTGGGTCAAGCCGTTCGCGTCACCCAGCTTGCCGATGGTCACGGTCAGGGGGCCGCCGGCGACGGTCAGCGCAAGTTCCCCGGTCGTCGTATTATAGGCCCCACCGGAAAGAGTGGTGACGGAGGCCAGCGTGCCGCCATTCGCCCGCGTATTGTCGAAGACCAGAGTATATTGGCCGATCAAAGCGCCGTTCTGGGCACTGTCACGGATTTCCATCGTCCAGGTGTTCGATGCACCGGTGGCCGGGATTGTCGGTGTGAAGCTGATATCAAGCGTTTCCGACGTTCCGAGATTGCCGAAATATTCGATCGACAGGGGCAGGGTACTGCCGCTGCGTCCTGCCTCCGACTCCGTCGCGGGCAGGTTGACGCCCAGGTTCATCGTGGTTGTCGGATCGCCCGCCGTCTGGTTGGCGTTGATCACCACGGGTTGCAGCCCGGCAATCGTATCGCGTGGCAGAACCGGGATCGACCCATCGGCATTCGCGGGCCAGCCGAGCAGGACAAGCCCCGATTCCGTGCGCAAGACACCATCGGCATCGGCCCGGAAGGCGCCTGTTGTGGTCATCATCAGGGGCCGTTCGCCGGTACTCGCATTGAGCGAGGTCGCGGTCGTGACCGGAAGCATGCCACGCCCGGCGACCGCAAGGTCAAGCGCGTTGCCGGTACCGACCAACGGCCCGTGTTCGTCGATCAGCCGCGTGGTCGCGGCGCGCACCCCGCCGGCCGAATAGACCCCTGCGCCCCGCGCCTGGTTGATCACGAAATTCTCGAAATCGGCGGCGGCGCGTTTGTAGCCATAGGTGCCGGAGTTGGCGATATTGTCCGATATGGTGGCAAGCCGGGTGGCATTGGCGCTGAGCCCGGCCACCCCGGCATTCAGGGAAGAAGAGATGGACATGATTGCCGCCTTTCTGCTGCGCGTCCGTCAATTTGGGCGACCATGCAGCACGGGGCCTTAACATCGGGCTAACGGCCGGAAATGTTAGATTCTATTTTCCACGCCGCAGAAGGATGATTTCAAGACGGCCGTTGCGTATGGCGACGGGGTTGCGGACGGCGGGCTTGCGGTCCGCATATCCGGTCACGCGCTGAAGCCTTTCGGGCGCAAGGCCCGACGCTTCGAGCAGATGGCGCATCTGCATTGCGCGGTCGGCCGAAAGATCCCAGGAAGGGTTGTTCTTCAACACTTCGGGGCGGGCGCGCACATGGCCGTTGACCGCCACCTGATTGCCCGCCAGCGCAAAGACACGGGCGACGACACCGGCAAGTTCGGTCGTCACCGGCATCGGCACGGCGGTTTCGCCTTCGAAGAGCGGCGCGCCATCGATATCGAAAAACTCGATGATCAACCCTTCGTCGGTCACGCGCGTGGTGATGTGGCGCAGAAGCTCGTCGCTGACCATGCTTTCGCCGCCAACGCCCATCAGTGCCTCCTCGATCTTGCGCGCGTCGGCTTCGAACTCGCCCTTTGCGGCGGGGTCATCCTGGCTGTCGGTGCCGGTCTGGCCCGCGGCCTGGTTTTCCTCGCTGGGTTTGAGGCTTGACGCGCCGGTGCCATTTTGGGCGATCTGGTCTTCGGAAAAGACGCTTTCGCCGCCGAAAGATCCGTCGCCGCCGCCGGAAATCCGGCTGAGCGGGATGGTCGGGCTGAAATAGTCCGCAATCCCCTTGCGTTGCTTTTCGGTCGTCGCGTTCAGCAGCCACATCAGCATGAAAAAGGCCATCATCGCGGTCACGAAATCCGCGTAGGCGACTTTCCACGCCCCACCGTGGTGCCCGTCGCCGCTGATGATCTTCTTGCGCTTGATGATGACTGGCGCGGCATTCGTCTGCCCGGCCATTCCACCACCCTATGTCTTCACCCGCCCCAAGGCCTAGCAGAGGGGTCTTAACGGGCGGCTAACCGAAGACCGATCAGACGACAACTTCGCGTGCTGTTTGCGGGCCGACATCGAAGACCCGCCTGTAGCGCGCCACTTCGTCCTTCGGCCCCATTGCCTTGTTGGGATTGTCCGACAGCTTGACCGTCGGCCGCCCGTCGGCGCGGATGGCCTTGCAGACCAGGCTGAAGGGGGCAAGCCCGTCATCGGGGGCAAAGCCGCGGAAATCGTTGGTCAGAAGCGTTCCCCAACCGAAGCTGGCCTTCACCCGGCCCTTGAAGCGGGTGTGAAGCTCTTCGATTTTGTCGACATCCAGCCCATCGGAAAAGATCACAAGCTTTTGCGTCGGGTCTTCCCCGCGCTCTTTCCACCAGGCGATGGCGGTTTCGGCGCCTGTTGCCGGATCGCCGGAATCGATGCGGATGCCTGTCCATTTTGCCAGCCAGTCGGGCGCGTGTTTCAGGAAACCCGCAGTGCCGTAGGTGTCGGGCAGAATGATGCGCAGGTTGCCGTCATGTTCCTCGTGCCAGTCGGCCAGCACCCGATAGGGCGCCTGGCGCAGCTCCGCGTCACTCTGCGCAAGGGCGGAATAGACCATCGGCAGTTCGTGCGCGTTCGTGCCGATCGCCTCGATATCGCGGCGCATGGCGATGCGGCAGTTCGACGTGCCGATGAAGGCCGGTCCCAGCCCTTCGATCATCGCCTGCACGCACCAGTCCTGCCACAGGAAGGAATGCCTGCGCCTTGTGCCGAAATCGGCAATCCTCAGCCCATCGATCTTCTTCAGCCGTTCGATCTTTTCCCAAAGGCGTGCCATGGCCCGGGCATAAAGCACCTGTAGTTCGAACTTGCCCATCGTGGACAGGACCGCGCGCGACCGCAGCTCCATCAAGACGGCCAGCGCCGGGATTTCCCATAGCATCACCTCCGGCCAGCGGCCTTCGAAGGTCAACTCATACTGTCCGTCACGCCTTTCCAGATGGTAGGGGGGCAGGCGAAGGTTCTCGAACCATTCCATAAAGTCGGAGCGGAACATCTGCCGCTTGCCGTAGAAGGTGTTGCCGCGCAGCCATGTCCCTTCGCCCCGCGACAGCGAGAGAGAGCGGACATGATCAAGCTGTTCGCGCAGTTCGCCCTCGTCGATCACGTCGGCCAGCCGGATTTTCGTGGATCGGTTGATCAGGCTGAAGGTGACGGTCGTGTCCGGCCGGTTGCGGAAGATCGACTGGCACATGAGGAGCTTGTAGAAATCATTGTCGATCAGGGACCGGACAATCGGGTCGATCTTCCAGTTGTGATTGTGAACGCGCGTTGCGATGTCGTTCATGATCATGCCTCCAGCCGGACGCCGGCGGCGCGCATCTTTTCGCGGGCATCGGCCAGCGAGCCGTTGAGGTCGATGGCGCGGCAGGCGCCTTCCAGCACGGTTGCGCTGAAGCCGAGCCTTGCCGCGTCCAGCGCCGAATAAGCCACGCAGAAGTCGGTGGCGAGGCCGACGAAGCACAGGTCCGTCACGCCGCGCGACCGCAGATAGCCTTCGAGCCCCGTGGGGGTCTTGTGATCATTCTCGAAGAAAGCCGAATAGCTGTCGATCGCCGGGCGGAAACCTTTGCGGATGATCAAATCGGCCGGATCGGTGTTGAGCGCACCGTGGAAGGCGGCGCCGGGCGTGCCCTGCACGCAATGTGTCGGCCACAGGACCTGCGGCCCATAGGGCATGTCGATCATCGAGAAGGGTGCGGCGCCCGGATGGTTGGCCGCGAAGGAAGAATGGTCGGCGGAGTGCCAGTCCTGGGTCAGAACCCGAACCGGATGGTCCTGCATCAGACCGTTGATCCGGTCGATGATCTGATCGCCCTCCGCGACGGCCAGCGCGCCACCCGGACAGAAGTCATTCTGAACGTCGATCACGATCAGGGCATAGTGGGCTGGCCGCATGGAAGATCCTCCGCTT
>DAORUY010000102.1:0-9943 GCA_035433445.1 Paracoccaceae bacterium | reverse complement strand
CTGCAAAAGGCGCAGGTCGACAGCTATAAATGGACCGGGTCGGAATGGATCGTCTCGGGCCATATCATGGTCGAAAAAGGCGGTATGCTGGTTCCGGGCGAGGAGACGTTCGAGATCCACGCCGAACATGTCGTCACCGCCACCGGCAACCATGCCCAGCGCACCGCACGCCTTCTGGGCGTCAAGACCCCGGCCATTCCGGTCGAGCATCAGTATATCGTGACCGAACCCGATCCGATGCTGCAGGAATACCGAAAGAACAATCCCGAACACCCCGTCCTGCGGGACGCCGACGCCAAGTGGTACGTGCGCGAGGAGCGCGGCGGCTGGATCCTTGGCCCGTACGAACGCAATGCGCCCGCGCGCTTCGAATATGACGTGCCCGACAGTTTCCGCGCTGACCTCTTCCCGCTCGACCTGGAGCGGATCGAGGGGGAATATATGTCTTTCATCCATCGCATTCCGTCGTCGGAAACCGTGGGCCTCAAAGACGATTTCAACGGCCCGATCTGCTATACGCCGGACGGCAACCCGCTCGTTGGTCCCTATCCGGGGCTGCGCAACATGTGGATGGCCGAAGGCTTCTCCTTCGGGATCACGGCGGCGGGCGGCACCGGCTATTACCTTGCCCAGCTGATGGTCGAGGGCGAGGCCGAGATCGACATGGCCAGCCTTGACCCCAAGCGCTACGGGTCATGGATGACGACCGAATATGCGGCGCGCAAGAACGAGGAATGCTATGAGCATGTCTTCATCCTGCACCACCCGGATGAAGAACGTGAAGCCTGCCGGCCCCTGCGCACCTCGCCCGCCTATGACCGCCAGAAAAAGCGCGGCGCGCAGTTCGGCCAGATCAACGGCTGGGACCGTCCGAACTATTACGGCCCGGTGGATGCGCCAGCGAACTTCGATCATGACAGCCGCAGCTTCCGGCGCGGCGGCTGGTGGCAATATGCGGTCGAGGAGGCGAAAGCCATCCGCGAAACCGCAGGCCTGATCGACGCGACCGCGTTCACCAAACATGTGGTCAAAGGCCCCGGCGCTACCGCGTTCCTCGACTGGTTCACCTGCAACGCCCTGCCGAAGGTCGGGCGTATCAACCTGACCTATGCGCTGACGCCTGCGGGCACGACGCGCACCGAATATACGATCGTCCGCAACGGCGAGAACGACTATTACCTCGTCTCGGCGGGGGCATGGACCGACTATGATGCCGACTATCTGCGCAAGTGCGCCGAGGACAAGGCGCCTGAGTTCGGCTACATTGAAATCCAGAATGTCACGACCCAGTGGGGCGTCTTCGCGCTGGCCGGGCCGAACAGCCGCAAAATCCTGGCGGAACTGATCAAGGACGCTGACCCCGCGACGGCCCTGTCGAACAAACGTTTCCCCTGGCTTTCGGCCAAGAAGATCGAACTGGGCATGTGCCCGGTCAATGCGATCCGCGTGGCCTATACGGGCGAGCTGGGTTGGGAACTGCACCACCCGATTGAGATGCAGAATTACCTCTTTGACCGGCTGATGGAAGCGGGCGAAAAGCATGGGTTGAAGCTCGTTGGCGGGCGCGCCCAGAACTGGCTCAGACAGGAAAAGAGCTACCGCGCCTTCGGCACCGAGCTTGGCCGCGACGCGACCCCCCTGGAAGCCGGTCTGCCGCGCTTCGTCGACCTGTCGAAGGATTTCCAGGGCAAGCAGGCGATGATCGACAAGGGCATCCGCTCCATGTGCGTGACCCTGCTGATCGACGGGCCGGCGGATGCGGACCCCTGGGGCAAGGAAGCCCTGCTGCATGACGGTCAGAAGATTGGCCGCCTGACCTCGGGCGGTTATTCGGTGGCCTTCGGCAAACAGATCGGCATGGGCTATGTCCGCCCGGATCTGGCCACACCCGGCACCAAGCTGAAAGTCCGCATGCTGCGCCAGCTTTGGGATGCCGTTGTGACCGAGGACAGCCCGTTCGACCCGAAGAACGAACGGATCCGCGTGGACGGCTGAGGGTTCCCCGCGCGACGCGCGAGCGCTCTTAGGGGCCAAGGTCCGCCGGACCTTGGCTCACCGGGCATCACCTCCCGGAATCTTTGGACCAAAACGAGGGAGAGGCGCGCCGTGAAAATCCTGAAGCGCCTTTTCAGCTTCTGATGCCCGTCAGCTGACGCGGATGATCCCGGCAAGGCCGGTCTTCTGATGTTCGATCACATGGCAGTGGAACACCCAGTCGCCCGGATTGTCGGCAAGGACCGCAACTTCTGTCACATCATGGCTGCGCAGAAGGATCGTGTCGCGGGCCTGTCCGGTCAATTTCCCATCCGGGCCGATCAGATGCATGGCAAACCCGTGCAAATGGATCGGATGATCATTCTGCGTCTCGTTCCTGAGCCTGAAGCGATAACTCTTCCCAAGGCGCAGTTCGGCTAAGGGCGTGCCGGGCCGCGCCGGATCGGGCGGCGCGTCGCCGCCGAAAACCTGCCGGTTGATCGACCAGAACCGATAGGGCACGTCACCACAAAAACCGCCAGACTCGGGTGCATTGCCCTCAGGCGACCAGCCGAAGACGAAATCCAGCGCCTCGGCCTGCGCCAGATCGGGCAGGGCCGTTGGATTGGGCGGCAAGGGGCGCAGATCGGCCAGCCGCCGCGAAAGGCTGGGGCCGCTGGCGACCAGCCGGGCAAGGACGCGTTCCTCCTTCCCACGCAGGCGCATCACCAGAGAGACGGTTTCATCCGCCAGATCGGGCATGCGCACCACCAGATCCGCCCTTTGCCCCGGCGCGATCAAAAGCCCTTCGGAAAGGGCCTCAGGATTCACGAGCGGCTGCCCGTCGAGCGCCACGAGCATCGCCTCGGCCCCCTGGAGCGACAGGTCATAGACCCGCGTGACATCGGTCACCACCAACCGCAGCCGGACCAGCCCGCCCGCAGGCGCACTGATTACCGGATCAACCGCCCAATCCGCGGTTGAGACTGTGCCGAACGTGCCACCGCGCGCCATGTTGCGCGGGCTCGCAAAAGCGATGAACTGGCCGTCCTTGCCCAGCCGGAAATCCCGCACGAGCACCGCAATATCGGCATCGAACGCCTGATCCTCGGCCTCGTCGACGATCAAGACGCCCGCCAGCCCACGCGCGATCTGCTCCAGCGTATTGCAATGCGGATGATACCAGTATGTGCCCGCGTCAGGAGGCGTAAAGTCATAGACATAGGTCTCCCCCGGCCCGATCGGCACCTGCGTCAGCCAGGGCACACCATCTTGCGCGAAGGGGACGCGCACCCCATGCCAATGAACTGTCGTAATTTCGGATAGATTATTCAGCACGCTGATCCGCGCAGGCTGCCCCTGCCTGAGGCGCAGGACCGGCGGGGGCGCATCGGCGGCATAACTCATCATCGCTTCGGTGACTGCTGCCCCCGTCAGCGGATAGCGCGCCGGACCGGGCGCCAGTGAAAGGCTGATGGGCGAGGACGGGCCGCCTGAAACCATCTGCGACAGAAGTGGCACAAAACCTGAGGCACAAAGGCCGGTCGTGATCAGGGCGCGGCGCGACAAAGGGGCCATCGGCATACTCCGGCAATCGGGGGCTTTCGGCTGGGTCTGGCGCCACCCTGAAACGGGTTTGCAATACCGGGCTTTGCTTATCTTGCCACAGCCTGCGCAACCTTTCCAGATCAGCGCAGCCCTGATTATTGCAGGCGCGCCGCGAGCCAGCCCTGCCATTCGCTCTCGCTGCCCGCGAACGCGTTGAGATCGACTTCGCCCCGAACGCCAGGCGCCAGTCCCGTGCCGGTATATTGCCAGAAGGTCCAGTGGTGGCCGTCGTAGACATCGCGCGGATGCCCTGCGACCGAACGCAGCCAGAACTCATACCCGCTCAGCCGCCACATCTGATTTTCTTCAAAGAAATCAACGGTTGTATAGATGATGGCGCGCCGACCGTAGTAGGCGCTGACGATGGCGAGGAAACTCGCCGCCTCAGCGCGCACGGTTTCAGAATCGGGCCTCTGGGGACAGTTGCGCGAGCGCGTCCATTCCATGTCGAGCACCGGCGGCAAGGCCCCTGCCTCGCGCGGTGCATTTTGAATGAACCATGCGGCCTGCTCTGCCCCGGTGCGGCAGAAATAGTAGAAATGATAGGCCCCGCGCGGGATGCCCGCAGCGCGGGCGCCAGACCAGTGAGCATAAAACTGCGGGTCGGCAATATCGCCCCCCTCGGTCGCCTTGATGAAGGCAAAGCGCACGCCTGATGCGGCGGCCCGGCCCCAATCGATGTCGCCCTGATAGCGCGACACATCGACACCATGAACCGCATAATGCGCAGGCACCCTGCCCCGCCAGGGATAGGGGTCTGCGTCGCCAAACTGGTCGGGAATGCCGTAAGGATGGCCCCCTCCTCCGCCGCCGCAGGCTGCAAGAGCCAGCGCGAGTAGACACAGGGCGGCGCGGCGGGCGAAGGAAATCATGAACTGCCTCGGATCTTTTTCTCGCCACCTAACCTGTGAGGGGCGGCTTGTCACTAGCCGGCATCAGCGGTCCCGAAAACGTGCAGGCGACACCGCCGCCAATGTGGCAGGCGCACAATCCGGCGTTCGGCCTGCGATCAAGTCGGCAACAAACTGGCTGATGGCCGGCGCACTTTGAAAGCCATAGCCGCCCTGCCCCGCCAACCAGAAGAAATCCGCATGCCCCGGCGCGAACCCGATTACCGGCGAGCGATCTGGCGAGAAGGTCCGCAGACCGGCCCAGGAACTCAGAAGGCGGGTGACGGGTTCGGTCACGCGCTCCTCATACCGCGCCAGGCCCTCGGCCAGAACCATGTCATCTGCCCAGGCGTCATGCGGGTCCATCGGATGTTCTTCAGCCGGGGAAACGATCAGCGCCCCCGCATCGGGCTTGCTATACCACTGCTCGCCGGCACCAAAGACCATCGGCCAGTGCGATACATCATGCCCGCCGGGGGCCGGTATGCGGGCCATCGACCGGCGCATCGGCGTGAAACCGGGATCGGTTACACCCGCCAGACGCGCGACCTCGCCCACCCAGGCGCCAGCGGCATTGATGAGGATCCGGCCTTCGAACTCCCCCTTGCCCGTCGTGGCACACCAGCCAGCCCCGGTGTGGCGCAACGTGGTGACTTTCGCGTCTGGGACGATCTGCGCCCCATTGGCGCGGGCGTCGCGCAGGAAGTTCTGAACCAGAAGATCGGTGTCGATATCCCAGGCGTGCTCTGCCCATGCCGCATAGGAGACCGTTTGCGCATTCAGGATCGGCATATGGGCCAGCGCCTCGGCAAAGCTGATTTCCGCCAGATCAAAGCCCTTGCGGTCGCGGTCAAACGTTTCACGTTCGTCCGCACCGGCAACGACCATCATACCCCGCGGGGTCAGAACCCCGCCGTTTGCTTCCCGCAGATAGGCTTCACTGGCATGGGAGAAATCCACGATCGGCGGCGGGCCGTAGAACGGCTCATAGAGCGCCGCAGATCGGCCAGAAGCGTGATGGGCCAGATGGGTCTCAGCCTCAAGCAAGGTCACCTTGCCCAGATGCGACAACCGTGCGGCTGCGGAAATGCCGGCGATCCCGCCGCCGGTAATCAGGAAATCTATTGTCATGGGCGTGAAACTGCCATGACATTATCACTTTGGAAAGGGGCGAAAATTCAGCGGGGGGACGCTTGAGCGCCCCCCCTCAGACCATCAAATTCCGCCGGGTATGCTGATGATCTGTCTGCTTCAGGCCGTGCGACGACGACGAACCGCCGCCAGACCGCCCAATGCACCAACCAGCAGTATCCCTGCCGCAGGAACCGGAACTTCCGCAGGCAGATCGGTCAGCAGATCTTGCGTGCCGGGGGCCTGCAGGATCATGACCTGATTGTTTTTCTTCCAGGTGCCATTCGTGATCAGATCAAGCCAGCTTTGCGCCAGCGCCTGAGTGCCCTGACCGGCAGCCGAAACCGTGAATGCCCCCGCACCGAGGTTCAGCGCACCATTGGATTCATTGGAGATTTCCCAAGCAGCAAGCTGGAAAGCCGCTGCCGATTGCGCATCCGTCACCAGTGCCAGCGCATTCTTCAAAAGCGCACCAAGCTGGCCGACGACAGAGGCGCCAAGCGGCGTGCTTTCGTCATAAAGCTTCGGAAGGCGCAAAGTTTCCAGCGGCTCAAGGCAGACGCCGACAAAGTTCGTGACCGCGCCACCTGCCGTGGTTTCCGTCATACGGAAAAGCCCGGCCAATGCCGTTCTGGCAACACCGTTGAGCGAATAGCTGCTGGTCTGGTACCAGCCGTTCTGGCCGCTGGCATCCTTGAACACGTTGCTGCTGTTCTGTTGGGAAACAGTCACCGTCGCACCGAGTGAAGCACCAGCCATCGCCAGCGATGCAATCGTAGACAGGACAAACGTCCGGGTAATCGTCATCATGTTACAGTCCTCACACAAACACTTCGCGCTTAATGCGCTAACTCTCAAAATGTGTCAAACACGCCTCGGTTGCGCCTTTCTTTCGCCGCATTTTGCAATATCGACTCAGCCGCAAAGCCCCTGCCCCCACAATAGCCGTACCGGCGGGCAAATGCAGACTTTGGCTCTTTTTGGGTGGGAATGTGGGGAAATTTAATCTGCGCCACTATTTTGGCCGCCAAGGCGCAACAATACGCCTTGGCGAAATCAGCATCCTCCCGGCACTGTCCCCAAATAGGAAACAAATTGTCCGCGATAACTTAATCCGTCAGGCCGCCAGCCCGCGGCCTTTGAGCAACGGTTCAACGCCGGGCATGCGCCCGCGGAACTGCCGGTAAAGAGATTCGGCATCTTGCGAACCACCTGCGGACAGGATGAACCGTTCCAGCCGCTGCGCGACATCGGGGGCAAAAGGATCGCCCGCTTCGAGGAAGGCATCGAAGGCGTCCGCATCCATAACCTCGGACCACATGTAGCTGTAATAGCCGCTGGAATAACCATCGCCGGCAAAGACATGGGCAAAATGCGGCGTCGCATGACGCATGCGGATAGCGGATGGCATGCCGAGATCGTCCAGAACTTCGGCCTGCGTGGCCATCGGGTCGGCGGGCGCTGCCCCTTCGTGAAACGCCAGATCAACCAGCGCCGAGGCGACATATTCGACCGTGGCAAAACCCTGATCGAAGTCGCGCGCCGCCAGCAGCCGCGTCAGCAGCGCCGTCGGCATCGGCGCACCGTGTTCCACATGGCGCGCATGGCGTTCCAGTACCTCGGGCACTTCCAGCCAATGTTCGAACAGCTGGCTTGGCAGTTCGACAAAATCCCGCGCAACGGCAGTGCCGGAAACCATCGGATAGGTCACGTCCGACAACATTCCGTGCAGGGCATGGCCGAATTCGTGAAACAGCGTGCGCGCATCGTCATAGGCCAGAAGCGCCGGGGCGCCCTTGGCAGGCTTGGCGAAGTTGCAGACATTGACAATGATCGGACGGACATCGCCTTGCAGCTTCTGCTGGCGCCGGAAAGCCGACATCCAGGCCCCGGACCGTTTGGACGACCGCGCGAAATAGTCACCGACGAACAGCGCGACATGCTTGCCCTTGCGGGTCACGTCCCAGGCGCGCGCATCAGGGTGATAGAGCGCCACATCCAAGGGTCGGAACTCCAACCCGAAAAGCCGCCCGGCACAATCGAATGCCGCGGCAATCATCGCGTCCAGCCCCAGATAGGGCTTCAGCACCGCCTCATCCAGATCATGTTCGGCCTTGCGCCGCTTTTCCGCATAATACCGCCAGTCCCACGGCTCCAGATCACCGTTCACACCATCGGCGTGCATCATCACGGTCAGGGTTGCCTGATCCTGCACTGCCTTGGCGCGCGCTGGCGCCCAGACCTGCATCAGAAGATCACGCACCGCAGCCGGGGTCTTGGCCATTTCCGGTTCCAGCTTGAAATCGGCAAAGCTCGCATAGCCCAAAAGCTGCGCGCGTTCGGTCCTGAGCGCGAGGATCTCGCGCGCGACATCGCGGTTGTCGGTCTCTCCACCGTTTTCACCCCGCGCCACCCAGGCCCGGTAGGCGGTCTCTCTAAGGTCGCGGCGGGGCGAGAATTGCAGGAACGGCACGATAAGTGACCGGCTGAGCGTCAGGACATATCCTTCGTGCCCGCGCTCGGTGGCGGCCGCCTGGGCGCCGTTCACCACGAACTCCGGCAACCCTTCCAGATCATCCGCCGACAGCGGCATGAACCAATCACGCTCATCGGCCAGCAGATTCTGGCTGAAACGCGTGGACAGGACCGCCAACCGCTCGCTGATCGCCCGCATCCGCTCACGCGCCGCGCCGTCCAGCGCCGCCCCGGCCCGGCGGAACATCTGCTCATAAAGCTCCAGAACCCGGCGTTCCTCCGCCGCCAGGCCCAGCGTATCCCGCGCCGCCCACAGGGCGGAAATCTTGCGCCACAGATCGGCATTCATCAGCACATCGGACGAAAACGCCGCCATCTTCGGCGCCAGATCACGTTCCAGCGCCTGCCGCGCTTCGGTCGTGTCTGCGCCCGCCAGATTGTAAAACACCGCCGAAACCCGGTCGAGCGTCCCTTCCGCCAGTTCAAGCGCCTCGATCACATTGGCAAAACCGGGCATGGATTTGTCGGCGGCAATCGCCCCGATCCGCGACCGCGCCTCGGCCAGGGCTGCGTCAAAAGCGGGGGCGAAATGGGCGTCGGTAATCTTGTCAAAGGGAGGCAGGCCGAAAGGCGCGTCAAAAGGTTCAAGCAAAGGATTGGTCATCTCTGTCTCCCGCATTGGCATCTTCTTTGCCCAAATACCCCCGCCGGAGGCCCGCCGCCGGCCCCAGGCGCAAGCCCCATTACAAATCACCCCGCCGGGTCCGCAGGCGCCGCTCCAGCCGTCCAAGCAGCAGCGACAGGGTAATCGTCATCGTCAGATAGATCAGCGCAACCAGATTGTAAGTCTCGAAATAGCGGAAATTGCCCGCCGCCGTGACCTTGCCCAATTGCGTGACATCAATGACCCCCAGCACGGACACCAGCGAGGAATCCTTGACCATCGCAATGAAATCATTGGCATAGGGCGGGAAGATGATGCGGAAGGCCTGCGGCAGAACCACATGGCGAAACCGCTGCCAGCCGTTCAGACCCAGGGCCTTCGCGGCTTCGATCTGGCCCAGGTCGACCGCCTGTAGCCCGGCGCGGAAGATCTCCGCCAGAAAGGCACCATAGGCCAGCATCAGCGCGATCACCGCCCGCCAGATATAGGGAAAATCGCGGGAGCGGACTGGACTTGCGTCCAGCTTGCCCGCCATCCAGTTCCACAGATCGACTAGGGCCGGCGACAGAACGAAGGCCACGTAAAGCAGCAAGACGATGATCGGCAGCCCGCGCATCACCTCGATGTAAAGCCGCGCGCCCTGCCGCACGAGATAGAAGCGCGACAGGCTGCACACCGCCAGCAACAGCCCAAAGAGCGACGCCAGCGCGAAGGAAATGATCGCCACGAAGATCGTGATCCCGACCCCCTTCGACAGCTTGCCCAGCGCCAGCGCATAGACCGGATCGGTCAGAACCTTGACATATAACCAAAGGCCGGCCGCCATAACGACGACCAGCCACAGGGGAAAATCCGGTTTTTCTTCAGGCCTTGCCTTCATCGCCGACAGACCCCGACGCAGCTGCCGGGGCCCTATCTCGCAGGCTTAGCGCCCTGTCACTGGCCCATCTTGTAGTCGAGGAACCATTTCTTGTTCAGCGCATCGAACGTGCCGTCCGCCTTCAGTTCGGCAATCGCGGCATTGACCGGTGCAACCAGATCCGACCCTTTGGGGAAGATGAAGCCGAAATCTTCGGCCCCAAGCGGCGTGCCGACGATCTTCAGCCCGCCCTCGGACGTCGCTACATAACCGTTGCCGGATGTGCCATCTGTCAGAACCAGAGCGACATCGCCGGATTTCAGCGCCTCGACCCCGGCACCG
>DAORUY010000101.1:0-9958 GCA_035433445.1 Paracoccaceae bacterium | reverse complement strand
AAGATCGAGATGTGCAAGACTGCCACCCGCAAAGACAAGGCGTGGCTGCAAAAGATCCGCCCGGTCGCCGGGCATGACACGCATTTTCATGTGCGGCTGAAATGCCCGAAAGGCGCCACGCTCTGCGAAACCCAGACGCCGACCGTCGCCGATCTGTCGAACGGGGGCAACGGTTGCGACGATACGTTGACCTGGTGGGTCACGACCTATCTGGAAGAGCTGAAGAACCCGCCCAAGACGGAGCCGGGGCCGAAGAAAAAGGGGCCACGCACCTTTACCATGGCCGATCTGCCAAAGGCTTGTGGCGCGGTGTTGAAATCCGATTGATTGCGCCTTTTCTTGCGGGTTTCGCCCTGATCCTCCCCCTGTCGTGCTTCGCGCAAACAACCGGCGACCCTGTCAGCGCCACGGTTGTCGGCAGCGTCGCACTTGACGGTCCGGGTGGTCTCTCGGGGCTGGAATTCAGCCCGGATGGGGAGCGTTTCATTGCCCTGTCGGATTCCGCCGCCCTCGTCCGGGGCCATGTGACGCGAGATGAGAACGGCGCAATTGCTTCCCTGACCTTCGAGGGGCAGCCCGAACCTTTGAAGGGCCACGACGGATCGGCGCTCAGCGACCCCTACGATGATGCCGAGGGGCTGGCGGAAGCACCGGATGGCAGTCTCTATGTCTCGTTCGAACTGCACAACCGCGTGGACCACTATGGTCAGCCGGACGGTGCACCAACCGCGCTGCCGGTGCCCCGTGACTTCGTGGGTCTGCGCCCGAATGACGGGCTGGAAGCATTGGCCCTGTCCGCCGATGGCGCGCTTTTCACCCTGCCGGAGGGGCCAGCGTCCGGCACGACGGACATCCCGGTCTTCCGGTTCCAGAATGGTGAGTGGGACCGCCCCTTCACCCTGCCGGGCGATGGCACCTGGCGTCCCGTCGGCGCGGATTTTGGCCCCGACGGTCGGCTTTACCTGCTTGAGCGCGATTTCTGGGGGCTGGTCGGCTTCATGTCGCGCATCCGGCGGATCAGCTTCGATGACAGTGGCCTGACCGGCGCGGAGGTTCTTTTGACCACCACCGCCGGGCAATATGGCAACCTTGAAGGCCTGTCGATCTGGCAAGATGACAGAGGTCGAACCCATGCCACGATGGTTTCGGACAATAATTTCCTGCCCGTCCTGCCGACCGAGTTCGTCGACGTGCTGTTTGACGCCGGGCTTGACCAGACAGCGCCCCAGGACTAAACCGCGCGCTGTCCCTGCACACCGCAGGAACCAAGTCTCCGCGACCTTGTCAAAACGGAAGTCAAAATGAACCGCACTCTCATTCCTGGCATTCTTGCCATGGCCACGATTGTCGTGGCCTCCAATATCCTCGTCCAGTTCCTGTTCGGTCAGTGGCTGACCTTCGGGGCCTTTACCTACCCGTTCGCTTTCCTCGTCACCGATCTGACCAACCGCTTCCAGGGGCCGAAAGCCGCGCGGATCGTGGTGGTCGCAGGGTTCATCGTCGGCGTCGCCTGTTCGCTGATCGGATCGCAGATCATCGGCGAGTTCGGACCGCTCGTGACCCTGCGTGTCGCCATTGGTTCGGGCCTTGCCTTCCTCATGGCGCAGCTTCTGGATATTGCGGTCTTCAACCGCTTGCGCGCCCAGACCTGGTGGAAAGCACCGTTCATTTCCACTCTATTTGGTGCGACACTCGACACTGTGACCTTCTTCACGATCGCTTTCGCCGCCGCCCTGACCTTCCTAGAGCCGGGCAATGACGTGAGCTGGGCGAACGAAAGCCTGCCGCTTTTGGGGTTCGGGCCGATGGTCCCGCTCTGGATCTCGCTCGCCTGTGCCGACTGGCTGGTCAAAATGGCGCTGGCTGCTGTGGCACTGGTGCCATTCCGGGTCATCGTTTCAAATTTGACCGAAAGGGTAGCGTAAAATCTTTTGACAAACACAAAATCTGTGTCAGCCTCCTGCTTAACGGCAACCATGAAAGGAGGTGATCCAGTGTCTAGAGTGATATTGGAGAGAGGTGTCAGGACAGTAAGGGGGGCCGTGGTCTAAGGGCAAACCCGAAGACTGTAACCCCTATCTGGGCCATGCCTTAACCGGCACCCTAACTGGGCCATCTCCTTGGAACTCGGAGGGCCGCTTCGGTAACGGAGCGGCCCTTTCCTTTGGCGGGGGGCGTCTGGCATCCGTCCCGACAGCGTATGGCAAGCGTATGGCATCTGTCGGTACAGTCGCAAAGACGGCAAGATGCACCGATGTTGTGGCGCCGCGCTGTCCACCCCTCAGCTGACTGGGCGGAGCGTTCCCCTGTAGGCCACGATCAACCCGATCAGAGGCAGCACAATTTCGACATCGAACAAGAAGCGCCCTTCCTGTTCTGCCTCGATCGCCCTGCCCGCTGGCAGTAGCCACTTGGGCAAGGATAGTCCGCAGCACCACCACTTCCGGGGCACCAAGAATAATTTTCTTCCTTCCACAACCAATGCCACAGCAACACTGACCACTCCGAAACTCTCGACAATCAAATATTCATTTCTATCGGTCCCTGCCCGCTGAACGGATGAAAAGATCTGGCCATCAAAATTTCGGACCCACCGCTCTCCACCCTGCTCAGGGGACAGCGTCACCCGAACGGGGACGTCCGCCCCGGCAGCAGGAAATCCGATGAGCCCGGCGATCGACCGCGCTATCACGCCCGAACCGCGCCGTACCTGAGCGCGTCCTTCCCATGCGCGCGGCTCTGTGGCGCCATGAAACGCCTTCAACTGGTCTGGAAGCGTTTCAAATGCTGCGCCCAGAACCCGCTGATACATAGGGTCAGTTTGCGACACCGCCCCGCGCAGCCCCATATGAATCGACCGCGCTTGAAACAACCGTTCGTAGTCTGCCAGCTCCAGCGCGTTGGTCGCCGGGCCTGCGCCGGCGGCGGGGCGGTTGCCATCCAGAAGTTTGCGGATTATGGCCTCGATTGCCATCGACGGAATATAGGGGCCGTCATCCCCTTCTGCCAAAAGGTGCCAAGTTTGCTCGGCTGGTTTGTGGTTCTTCCATCCGCGGGCCCGCACAAACATGCCTCCGCGGTGTTCGCCAAATTTCGCCAGATTCAGCACTTTGTAGAAAAGCCCGGACAGCGGCGACAAGGACGGAAGCCCAAAGGCGGCACGTGCCTTGGCAAGAAGATTGAGGATGCGGTGCAGGGATTCAGGGACCGGACCAGCGCCCATCCAGATATCCGTCAGCGTCGCATGTTCCGGCGGAATCACCTGAAGATCCGGAACATCGACCAAAGAGAAGCGGGTGTTTTTCAGCGGCATCCGCCCCGGAACGGCAATTGTGAAGCGCCTGCTTTCCGTCAGGCCAGGAGCGTGCGTCTGAACCCCGTTGCGCAAGAGCTTGACCGGGCTTCCTGCATATCCGACCACAGCACGCATGACGTTCAGACCGATGCCGGCATAGGGCGATGGCGCAATGCCGCCTTCAACCGACTGAATGTCCATTGTCTTCGCCATCTGCCGCAAGACGGCCGCAGTCAGAACCGGAAAGCTGCTGGCGCCGGACAGTACAAATATGCCCGCAGCCTTTGCCGCCGCATCAAACCGTGACACGCCAAAGACAAAATCGGCGGCATCGGCGAAGTCGAGATAGTCCACGCCAGATGTGATGCAGGCCTCTACGACACTGTAGGGATCATCCCCGTAGTCCTGAAACGGGCCGGAAGCATCAACAAGAAGCGCAGGACGTTCGGCTGCAAGCCCGAGGCGAATCTCATCGCGGCTGATTTGCAGGGCTGTGACTCTGGCCTGCCCGCGCCAGGCTGCGCAAAATGCCTTTGCCCGCGCAAGGCTGCGTCCGCAAATGACAATCTCCAGTCCAGAAATATCGGCCAGCAACTCCGCCAACCGTCCGCCGAAGACGCCATACCCCCCAAGGATCAGTATCTTCATCCGAGCAGCCTTTTCTGGACTTCTGGGTCCGGCATGGAGCAAAGGTCGGCCGTTCCGAAAAGACGGTAACGATTTCGCGCAACGGCACGATAGAGAATGTTCTGAGCCGGAACAGGCAGGATGCGCAACAGGCTCAACCCCTTCCAGACGCCGCCCAGACGCCATCCGACCCGGATCAGCGCGTCCAAAGAGGTGTAGGCAAGCCCGTCCTCCACATAGAGCCAGGACAGCGGGTCAGCGGGATCGAGGCCGTAGTGAACCATCAAAGCTTCGCCCGCAACCGACTGAACCGGGATGATCGTGAAGACGTGCGCCCTGTCATTCCGGGCGATCCATCTGGCCCCCCGCGCACAAAGCGAACAGCGTGCATCCATCACTGTGAATGTATTTCCGAACGCAAGATCAGGAACGGATTTGTCCTGCCGGAAGGAAAAGGCTTCGAAGTCCAGGGTCATTTTCATGCGCAATTGATATGACAAGGCCCGTGGCGCATCCAAGCCGCGAATTGTCACATGCCCTTCTCTGGGAATCCTGCGGTCGCTTCCGGCCAAGGGGCCCTGGCCCCACCCCCTTGACCCCTTCGACCCGGCAAGCGACAACCGGCCCATGCTGTGGATCACCGACACCATCTCCATCGCCGACTGGGAGTTGAGCGAGAGCTTTTCCCGCTCTTCCGGGCCGGGGGGGCAGAATGTGAACAAGGTCTCCACCGCTGTCGACCTGCGGTTCGAGGCCGAGCGCAGCCCTGCCCTGACGCCTGCGGTCAAGGCGCGGCTGAAGCGGCTGGCGGGACGGCGCTGGACAAGCGAAGGCGCTATCATCCTTCAGGTGGAAGACACACGCAGTCAGGCCCGCAACCGCGAAATCGCGCGCGAACGGCTGGCGGACCTGATCCGCGCGGCGCTGGTGGCGCCGAAGCGGCGGGTGGCGACCAAACCGACGCTTGGCAGTCAGCGACGGCGGTTGGCGGCCAAGACCCAGCGCGGCGAAGTGAAGGCGATGAGAGGCAAGGTGGACGATGAGTGATCTTCTGGCGCGGCGCGCGCGGCTTCTGGGGCCGAATGTGTCGACCTTTTATGATCAGCCGCTGCATATCGTGCGGGGCGAAGGGGTCTGGCTTTATGATGCGGACGGCAGGCGCTACCTCGATTGCTACAACAATGTTGCGCATCTGGGCCACTGCCACCCCAGGGTGGTGAAGGCGATTGCCGATCAGGCGGCGATGCTGAACACCCATACCCGCTATCTGCATGACGGTATTCTGGATTATGGCGAGCGGCTGGTGGGCACCTTCGGCCATGACCTCAGCCAGATCATCCTGACCTGCACCGGGTCGGAGGCCAACGACATCGCGCTCAGGATGGCGCAGGCGGTGACGGGCAAGGTGGGGATCATCGCCACCGACAATACCTATCACGGCAACACCACCGCCGTGTCGCATCTGTCGACCCGCCGCCCACCGATCGGTGGCTGGCCCGCCCATGTGCGCCGGGTGCCAGCGCCCGACAGCCTGGTGCCGGGGGGCTGCGATGGCGCGGTTTTTGCCGGGCATGTGCGCCGGGCGATTGCCGAGCTGGAGGCATCGGGCCACGGGTTCGCGGCGCTGATCCTGTGCCCGATCTTCGCGAATGAAGGGTTGCCCGATGTGGCGCCCGGTTTCCTTGATGGGACCGTCGCGGCAGTGCGCGCGGCGGGTGGACTGATCATCGCCGACGAGGTGCAGCCGGGTTTTGGCCGGGTGGGCAGCCATTGGTGGGGGCATGACTGGCTGGGTTTCGCGCCGGACGTGGTGACGCTGGGCAAGCCGATGGGGAACGGCCATCCGGTGGGTGGCGTCGTGGCCCGGCCCGAGGTGATGGCAGCCTTCCGCACGGCATTTGGCTATTTCAACACGTTCGGCGGCAATCCGGTCTCTTGCGCGGCGGCGATGGCGGTTCTCGACGTGATCGAGGAGGAGGGCCTGATCGACCATGCCGCAAAGGTCAGCGCCCATTTCCGGGACCGGCTGCTGGCCTTGTCGCACCCGCTGATTGCCGGCGTCCGGGCGCGGGGGCAATTCTACGCGGTCGAACTGGCCCGCGCGGGCGAGCCTGCGCCCGAAGCCGCCGCCGGGATTGTGGAGGCGATGAAGCTGCGGGGGATCTTGATCGGGCGCATCGGGCGCCAGCAGCATATCCTGAAGCTGCGCCCGCCGATGCCCTTTGGCACCGAACATGCCGACATGGCCGCCGCCGCGCTGGCCGAATGTCTGGCGGAGATCGGGGCGTGATCCTTGCGGACGAGGCCGCACAGATCGCCGCGCGGGCGGCGCGGGAATGGGGCGCGGGGGCCAAGCCACCGGAACTGATCACGATCCGCGAAAACGCGGTCTTCCGGGCCGAACAGGCGACGGGCCGGGTGATTGCGCTGCGCCTGCACCGCCCCGGCTATCAAAGCCGCGCGGGGATCGAGGCGGAGCTCAACTGGACGTTGGGTCTTGCCGCGCAGGGCCTGGCAGTGCCCGAACCGATCCCGACAGGGGATGGCGCGCTGACCTGGCGGCAGGGCGACGTGGTCGTCAGCGCGGTGGGCTGGCTGGATGGCGCACCACTCGGGCGGGCGGACACGGCGCTGGCCGGGGATCGGGCTGCGCAGGAAAAGCTCTTTGCCGCGCTGGGGCGGCTTCTGGCCGGACTTCACCGGGTGACCGATGTTCTGGCCCTGCCTGCGGACCTGCCGCGCCCGCGCTGGGACAGCGAAGGCCTGCTTGGCGCGAACCCGACCTGGGGGCGATTTTGGGAAAATCCGGGCTTTCGCGCCGAGGATCAGGGTCTGATTGCCGCCGTCCGGACCGGTGCGCTTGAACGCTTGCGGCACATCGGCACCGCCGCCCCGGCGTTCGGCCTGATCCATGCCGATGTGATGCGCGAAAATGTCCTGATTGCACCCGATGGCACGCTGAACCTGATCGACTTCGATGACAGCGGATTTGGCTACCGGCTTTATGATCTGGGCACGGCGCTGGTGCAAAGCCTTGAGGAACAGAACCTGCCCTTCCTGGCCGGGGCACTGCTTGAGGGCTATGCGGAAGTCGGCGGGGAAGTGGGCAACGGGCAGCAGGATCTGATGCTATTCACGCTGCTGCGCTGCCTGGCCTCGACCGGCTGGATCGACAGCCGCGCGCCCCAGGGCGACCCGCGCCGCAAACTCTATGTCGAGCGCGCCTTGCGTCTGTCAGCGAGGGTCGCAGAGGGGCGCTGCGACTGGCCGTGAACTTTGTGCGCGATCCATCCACGAAGCACACAAAATCGGCGGTTCTTTGCGAAAAGAGCACATCGGTCACACGGCCATGAAACCAACGCTTGCAGGCTGCGTGAAATATGCAGACATATCAGCCCACAACGGGACAATATAAGGCAACCCTGCCCCGCATGTTCAGAAAAGCGATCATGGTGGTGTCGGGCAACGCGTTTGCCTCGATCTTCCTCTTGCTGAGGAATCTCATAGTCGCACGTCTGGTCAGCCCGGAAAACTACGGCATCGCCTCTACCTTCGCGATGAGCATGTCGGTCGTCGAGATGCTGTCCTATCTGGGCCTGAACCAGTTGATGGTGGTCGACAAGGATGGCGACGATCCGAAGTTTCAGGCAGCGATGCAGGGCTTTCAGATGCTGCGCGGTTTCTTTTCGTCGGCCGTTTTGTTCCTGATCGCCTATCCCTACGCGGCCTTTCTGGGGGTTGAGCGTGTCGCCTGGAGTTACGAGGTGCTGGCGCTGGTGCCTTTGATCAACGGCTTTCAGCATTATGACCCGCACCGCCAGCGGCGGCATCTGAACTTCAAGCCGTCGGTTCTGGCCAACTCGGTGCCGGCGATGGTGTCGGTTCTGGTGCTCTGGCCGCTTGCGCTGATGTTCGGCGATTACCGGATCATGCTGTTTGCCCTGTTCGCGCAGGCCATCACCATGGTGGTGACGACCCATTTAACCGCCGAACGCCCCTATCGTCTGGCGCTTGACCCGGCGCTGATGAAACGGGCGACGATCTTTGGCTGGCCGCTGCTTCTGGACGGCGCACTGATCTTCGGGGCGTTCAACGGCGAGCGGATGATCGTCCTGCGTGAACTTGGGGTCAGTCAGTTTGCCTTCTTCACCATGGCCTTCACCCTAACGCTGACGCCCACGATCGTTCTGGCCAATTCCTTCCAGTCGCTGTTCTTGCCAAACCTGAGCAGTGCCAAGAACGACCCCGGCTTGTTTCAGCGGCTGTCGGTCGCATCGGTCGAATCCAATCTGGCCATCGCCGTGCTTCTGGTCTTGGGGACCAGCCTGGTCGGCGGCCCGCTCGCCTATGCGCTGACTGGGCCAAAATATATCTCGATCCTGGCTGTTCTGGTGCCCATCGCCATTCTTCAGGCCATTCGCGTCGCCAAGAACGGCGGCAATACGGTTGCGCTGGCTTGCGGCAAATCCAGCCTGTCGATGATGGGCAATCTGGTCCGGGTGGCATCGCTGCCAATCTCCTGGTGGATCGCTGTGACGACGGGCAACGTTCTGGCGATTGTCCAGACGGTGTGCGTGGCCGAAATCCTTGCCTTTGGCCTGTCGATGTGGCTGATGCGGCACTGGACGGGGGTCAGGCTGCGGCCATTGGCGCTGCCGATTTTTCTGACCGGGCTTCTGTGCGCCTTCGCCTGGTTCGATACCATGCGCACGCCCCCGAACGCCAACCTGTGGCTGCATCTGCACTGGGAACTTCTGGTGGTGCTCCTGATCGGCATCCTCGCCCTCGCCAGCATGGGAGAGATGCGCCTTTATCTGCGCAAGCTGATCCGCAAACGGGGATAATTCCGCCACTGCCCCGGTTTTTGCCTTATTCGCTGGCCTCGGCGCCGCATTGGAACCAAAATCCTCTCGTATCTGACAATTCTCATAGAACCGATCCATTCATGACCGAACCTGTCCCACATTCGAACCGCTGCCTTGGCGTTGTGATTGTCACTTTCAATTCGGCCGATGTGATCGTCGGCTGTCTGGACAGTCTGGTCGCGCTCGACGGTGGGCCGCCGTTGATCCTGGTGGTCGACAACCAGTCGTCTGACAACACCACCGACCTTGTGCGCGACTGGGCCAAGGCGCGGCTGCCGTTTGCCGAAGGCCCGCCCGCGACCACTGCGGCAGAGGGGCTGGTTCTTTTGCATTCCGGCGCGAACCGGGGGTTTGCCGGGGGCGTCAACCTCGGGCTTGCCGCGCTGGCGGCGCAGCCACATATCGCCCATCTTTGGGTGCTGAACCCCGATGCCTTTGCCGATACGGGCGCGGGGGCGGCCATTTTGCAGGCCGCGCAAGCGACACCCGGTTACGGGATCATCGGCGGGCGCGTGCAATATGCCGACCCGCCGCAGAATATCCAGATCGACGGCGGCACGATCAACCGCTGGACGGGCGTCACCGGCAACATCAACCTTGGCCGCCCGGCAAGCGAGGCGTCCGTCCCCGATGCTGCGGCAGTGGATTTCGTGACGGGTGCGAACATGGTCGTGTCGCGCCACTTCTATGAAACCGTCGGCCCGATGCGCGAGGATTATTTCCTGTACTACGAGGAGGTCGACTGGGCCCTGCGGCGTGGCGCGCTGCCGCTGATCATCGCGCCGGGTTTCTTGGTCTTTCATCATGCCGGCACCTCGATCGGATCGCCGACGTTGGAACGGCTCGCCTCGCCCTTTTCCTTCTGGTTCAAATATCGCAGCCGGATGAAGTTCGTCGCCCGCTTCAACCCCGTGGCCCTGCCGGTGGCCATCACCTACGCTCTCGCGAAGGCAGGACAGTTGATGCTGAAGGGCGCACTGCCGCAAGCCTTCACCTTGATGGCCGCCGTGCTGGGCCTGCCTGCGCCAAGATCGGTCAGGGAGCGGCTGTCGCCCGACGCCCGCAAGATCGCCTTTGGCAAGTAGGGCCGCGCTCTTGTGCGGCTGCGTGGCGGGATTGGCCACGGCCGGGGCAGGCCCCGCGGACAAGGCCGCGCCTGACCCGACCCCGG
>DAORUY010000100.1:0-9960 GCA_035433445.1 Paracoccaceae bacterium | reverse complement strand
ACATTTTCTGGGATGCCTGGCTTGCCCTGCCGCTGGTGCCACTCTTCATCTATTTGATTTACAAACGTTTCATCCTTCCTGAGGAGCAGCGGCTGGAGTATCTCTTCGGCGAAGAATACGTCGCGTACAAAAGTGAAACCCGACGCTGGATTTGAACGCCAACTTCCCCCATATTGCCGCGACGCAGCGCCAGCTCGAAGTTTTTTGCGCGGGCGCTGAGCATGCATAATATTTGACCATATGGTCAAATAATTCATCTTGGGGGGGAAAAGCAGGGTGAAAATCGGCGTTCCGAAAGAGACCTTTGCCGGAGAGAACCGCGTTGCGCTGACGCCGGATTCCGCGTTGCAACTGCAAAAGCTCGGGCATGAATGCCTGGTCGAAACCGGGGCAGGGCAGGCGGCGGGCATTTCCGATGCCGCCTATGCCAACGCAGGCGTCAAACTTGTCAAATCCGCGACGGAGCTTTTCAAGCAGGCCGACGTGTTGGCCAAGGTGCGCCCCCCGTCAGCGGCGGAGGCCAAGAAGCTGCGCGAAGGCCAGACGCTGATCTCTTTCTTCTACCCCGCCCAGAACAAGGATCTTCTGGATGCCTGCAACAAGCAGGGCGCGACCGTGATCGCCATGGACATGGTGCCGCGGATTTCGCGCGCGCAGAAGATGGATGCGCTGTCGTCGATGGCCAATATCGCGGGCTACCGTGCGGTGATCGAGGCGGGCAACAACTTCGGCCGCTTCTTCACCGGCCAGGTGACGGCGGCGGGCAAAGTGCCCCCGGCCAAGGTTCTGGTGATCGGCGCGGGCGTGGCCGGCCTTGCCGCCATCGGCACCGCGACCTCGCTCGGCGCGATCGTCCATGCGTTCGACGTGCGCCCCGAAGTGGCCGAACAGATCGAATCGATGGGCGCGAATTTCGTCTTCCTTGAATTCGAAGTCACCCAGGACGGCGCGGCGACCGGCGGTTATGCCGCGCCCTCGTCGCCCGAGTTCCGCGAAAAGCAGCTCGCGAAGTTCCGCGAGCTTGCGCCGGACATGGACATCGTCATTACCACCGCGCTGATCCCCGGCCGCGATGCGCCTAAACTGTGGCTCGCCGATATGGTGGCGATGATGAAGCCCGGCTCGGTGATCATCGACCTGGCTGCCGAGCGCGGCGGCAACTGCGATCTGACGGTGCCGGATCAGAAGGTGGTCAGCGACAATGGCGTGACGGTGATCGGCTATACCGATTTCCCCAGCCGGATGGCCGCACAATCCTCCACGCTCTATTCGACGAACATCCGTCATATGATGACCGACCTCACGCCCAAGAAGGACGGAGTCATCAACCACAATATGGAAGATGACGTGATCCGCGGCGCGACGGTCACCCATCAGGGTGCAATCACCTTCCCACCGCCGCCGCCGAAGATCGCGGCGATTGCCGCAGCCAAGCCCAAGGAAAAGCCGAAGGAGCTGACGGTCGCGGAAAAGCGCGCGCTGGAAGTGGCGGCCTTCAAGGCGCAGACCCGCAGCCAGTTTACGCTTCTCGGGGCTGGCGGTGCGCTGATCCTCTTGGCGGGGCTCTATGCGCCGGCAAGCTTCATGTCGCACTTCATCGTCTTCGTGCTGGCCTGTTTCGTGGGCTTCCAGGTGATCTGGAACGTCTCGCATTCCCTGCACACCCCCCTGATGGCGATCACGAACGCGATTTCGTCGATCATCATCCTCGGCGCGCTGATGCAGATCGGATCGGGGGGCTGGCTTGTGGTCATCCTCGCCGCCCTTTCGGTCTTCATGGCCGGGATCAACATTTTCGGTGGCTTCATGGTCACGCGGCGCATGCTCGCCATGTTCCAGAAGTCATAAGGAGAGGCAGCCCATGGAATACGGTTTCACCACGGCCGCCTATGTCGTTGCGGCGGTTCTGTTCATCCTGTCGCTGGGCGGCCTTTCGGGGCAGGAAAGCGCGAAACGTGCAGTCTGGTACGGGATCGTCGGCATGGCGCTGGCGGTTCTGGCCACGCTTTACGGTCCCGGATCGGGCAACTGGCTGATTTCGCTGGTGATGATCGCCGCAGGCGGTGCCATCGGCTGGATCGTGGCCCAACGTGTCCAGATGACCGAAATGCCGCAACTCGTGGCAGCGATGCATTCGCTCGTCGGTCTGGCGGCGGTCTTCATCGGCTTCAACACCCATATCGAGCTTGCCCGTGTCGGCGCGATGGCCGAGGAAGCCCGCGCCGCGCTGACCGGCTTTGCCGCCGTTATCGCCCACAAATCGCCGGTCGAAGTGTCGATCCTCAGGGTCGAAACCTTCCTTGGTGTCTTCATCGGTGCTGTGACATTCACCGGCTCGGTCATCGCGTTCGGCAAGCTGGCCGGAAAGGTGGACGGCAAGGCCAAGAAGCTGCCAGGCGGGCATGCGCTAAACGCCAGCGCGGCGATCCTGTCAGTTGTGTTTTTGGTCATCTACCTGCAGTCGGGCTCAACGCTTGCCCTTCTTGGCATGACACTCGCGGCCTTCTTCATCGGCTATCACCTGATCATGGGGATCGGCGGCGCCGACATGCCGGTCGTCGTCTCGATGCTGAACAGCTATTCGGGCTGGGCGGCGGCGGCCATCGGCTTTTCGCTTTCGAACGACCTGCTGATCGTCGTTGGTGCGCTGGTCGGTTCCTCCGGTGCGATCCTGAGCTACATCATGTGCAAGGCGATGAACCGCAGCTTCATCAGCGTGATCTTGGGTGGCTTCGGCGGCACCACGGGCCCCGCGATGGAAGTCACCGGCGAGCAGATCGCAATTGATGCCGAAGGGGTGGCGGCCGCGCTGAATGACGCCGACAGCATCATCATCATCCCCGGCTACGGGATGGCGGTGGCGCAGGCCCAGCAATCGGTGAGCGAGCTGACCAAGCGGCTGCGGGCGCAAGGCAAGACGGTACGTTTTGCCATCCACCCGGTCGCAGGCCGTCTGCCCGGCCATATGAACGTGCTTCTGGCCGAGGCCAAGGTGCCCTACGACATCGTGCTGGAGATGGACGAGATCAACGAGGATTTCCCCAATACCGACGTGGCCATCGTCATCGGCTCGAACGACATCGTGAACCCGGCAGCGCAAGAAGACCCCAACAGCCCCATTGCGGGGATGCCGGTCTTGGAATGCTGGAAGGCCAAACAGGTCTTCGTGTCCAAGCGCGGGCAGGGGACCGGCTATTCCGGGATCGAGAACCCCTTGTTCTACAAGGATAACACCCGGATGTTCTACGGCGATGCCAAGAAAAGCCTCGATGCGCTTTTGCCGATGATCGGCTGACGATTTCGCTTGAGCTGGAGCGCGCTCCAGCCTGTAGGGTCCCTGTGATGTGAATCGCAGGGGCCTTTTTCATGCAGATCGGTGAACTTGCGCGGCGGAGCGGACTGAGCGTCGATACGCTGCGCTTTTACGAAAAGATCGGGCTGATCCGCCCGCCCGCGCGCGATGCCGGCGGGCGGCGCGATTATGGCGCCGATGTCCTGACCTGGGTGGCCTTTTTGGCCCAGCTGAACGCCACGGGCATGAAACAGGTCGACCGCATCCGCTATGCCGACCTGCGTCACAAGGGCGCAAGCACAGTGTCCGCGCGACGCCAGATGCTTGAGGATCACCGCGCAGCCCTGATCGGGCGCATCGCCGATCTTCAGCGCAGTTTGCTGTTGATGGATCAGAAAATCACGGATTACCGCAATCAGGAGGCCCGTCTGGGCCAGAAAGAGGCAGAAGATGACGGACGCACTTAGCAAGGGCCGCAAGCTGCTTGAACGGCTGAACCCGGGGCTGGAGCCGGTTCTGGCCGACCGCTATGACGACCAGATCGACGGGTTCGCCGAAAGCCTGATCGAATGGGCCTACGGTCGCCATTATGCACGACCTGGCCTTGATCTGCGGACACGCCAGCTTTGCACGGTGGCCGCCCTGACGGCGATGGGAGGCCAGACGGCACCGCAACTCAAGGTCAACATCGAACATGCGCTGGCCGCCGGTGCTACCCGCCAAGAGATCACCGAAGCGATCTGGCAAATGGCGGTCTATGGGGGTATGCCTGCAGCGATCAACGGGCTGAATGCGGCCTGCGAGGTATTTGCAAAACCCTGAACCAAGGGGCCGGCGCGATGTTTGCCACCCTCTGGCTCGTCGGTCTGCGGTGGCGCAGCCTCCAGGCGTGAAGAGGCCAGGAGCGTTGCAGAAAAACCAGTATGCTTCGGTGTGCCGGGGCGGGGGGCTGCATTTCTTTTCACGCCGACTAGGCTGACATCGGCCCTGATCCTGTGACGAAAATGACAAACCTGACCGACCATCCCTTGCGCTATGCGCTGGTGAACGAACTTCATGCGCGGCCCTTTCCGGCACTCACCGTGCCGAGCCAGGCCATCTATCTGGCGGTCAAGGAACCGCTCGACGCGGCCAATCGCGACCGGGCGCGCGACCGGGCGCATCTTCTGGCGCTCCTCGACCGCCATGGTGCAGCCCACCCGCCACCCGAAGCGACGCATCATTCGGGGCGCCTGGGCAAATATGATCTCAAGTGGGAAAGCCACACCGAATTCCTGACCTATTCGGCCTTTTCCACCGGGGTCAGCGACCATCCGTTCGATCCCCGCTCCGCCGAGGTCTTTGCCGCCGACTGGCTGGCGGCAGCCCCCGGAAAACGCATCGCGGCGGTGATGGTTCGTGTCGAAGCGCTGCCCGACGATATGGCGGAGGTGAGCCGCAAGCTTGACGAATGGTTCGTCCCCGAAAGCCTCGCAAGTTCCTGGGCGATTGACGAAGCGGCCGTGATTGCCGGGGATTTCCAGATCGACCCCGCAGGCCTGATGCGGTTCGCGGTCTTCGTCCGCCCCGGCACCGGCATGCGCCGCGTCGGCCGCATTGTCCAGCGCCTGTGTGAGATCGAGACCTATCGAGCCATGTCGATGCTGGGGCTGGGCAGGTCGCGGGACCTGACCTCGCGGCTCAATGCGCTCGATCCCAAACTTGCCGCGCTCGTGACGGCCCTGACCGATGACCACAAAGCGGCCGAAACGACCCTGCACGAGCTTTTGGAAATCTCCGCCGAACTGGAAAGCCTGGCCACCCGCCATTCCTTCCGCTTCGGCGCGACCGGCGCTTACGAGGCAATCGTCAACCAACGGATCGAGGTCTTGCGCGAAACCCGGCTTCAGGGCCGCCAGACCTTCGGCGAATTCATGCGCCGCCGCTATGATCCGGCGATGCGCACGGTAAAATCTGCCGAACGGCGGCTCGAGCAGATGGCGGAACGCGCCGAACGGGCGGGCGAACTTCTGCGCACGCGGGTTGATGTGGAACGCTCCGCCCAGAACCAGAAACTTCTGGAAAGCATGGACACAAGGGCCGATCTGGCGCTCAGGCTGCAACATACGGTCGAAGGCCTGTCGGTGGTGGCGATCAGCTATTATGCGCTCAGCCTCGCTAACTACGCGCTCCTGCCGATTGCCGAGGGCCTGCACCTGCCCAAAACGGTCCTGACCGCGCTTCTGGTGCCAGCGGTCGTCGGACTGGTCTGGCTGATGGTGCGGCGCATCCGGCGCAAACTTCACTGAACGGCGGGTGGCGCGGCCATCTTGGCACGGTAATCGGCCAGCGTTTTGCCCGGCTCGGCGATGAAATTCAGCCCGGTGCCGCTCAGCGCTTGCACAAGGTCGATGCGGAACGCCCTGAAATCACGCCGGTTTTCGCACCAGGCGGTCAGGGTCCAGACCCGCCCCCAATATTCAAGCTGCAAGGGCCGGATCCGGCGGCGGCTTTCCCGGCCCGCCAGATCGCGGTAGGTCATGTCCAGCTTCTCGCAGCCATTGATCGCCGTGCGCAAGATCGGCAGATGCGGCGCGGCACGCGCGGCTTCGGGGCTGGCGAAGACAAATGTATCGACCGGGGGCAGGGCGCCCGCTGCGGGGGAAACGGCGGCGATCTTCTGGCCAAGCGTATGGGCGGCATAGGACAGGCCCGGATCGGCGGCGCTCGCGACCAGCGCAATGCCAAGGCGCAGCGCCTCCATCTCCTGCAAGGTCAGGGCCACAGGCGGCAGGGTGATCGGCGCGGTCAGCATATAGCCCACGCCCCGTTCCCCCTCGACCGGCAGGCCGGAGGCCTGAAGCGTCGCCATGTCGCGCCATATGGTGCGGGTCGATACTTCCAGCCGCGCGGCAAGGTCTGCCGCGCGGTGCAACCTGCCGTCGCGCAGGATCTGGATCAGGTCGAACAGCCGGTCAGAGCGCATGGCGAAAGGCTTGCCCTTCGCCATGCTTGGGGTCAAGGACCGTCACACGGTCTGGCGCACGACGACCGGCGCATGGCTCATCTGCACGCTTTCAGGGTCGATCATCGTCATGAAGGCTGCGGCCGAAGGTTCCGCCATGAAGGCCGCCCCCGCGCGGGCGGCATCTTCATGTGAGGCCCACAGGACGTGATCGGTCCACAGACCCTCATCCGAACAGGACAGGCTGCGCGCGACGAAGCCGCGCTGACCCGCAAGCCACGGCCCGACAGAGGCAGCGGCCTTTTGAACATCGTCCCTGGTCGGACCGGGCAGGGTCCGGAACGTCACGATTTCGGTGGTCAGTGTCATCTCTCATCTCCTTTGGTGTTGAGGTGGCCACTGGATAGACCCGTCCAACTGACATATACCTGTCAGCAGGATGCGCCCCTTATGGGACCAACCGGGCGGGGGTCCGGTCGATTTGGGCTTTGAACGGCGCCGGTCCTTCACTAGATGAAGGACAGAACATGCCGCAGCTTCGCGGCCAGACGGAGGATGAAGAAATGCACATGATGGGACCCTGGCAGCTTTTGCTGATCGCCATAGTGGTGCTGGTGCTTTTTGGCCGTGGCAAGGTCAGCAATCTGATGGGGGAAGTCGGCAAGGGCATCACCGCCTTCAAGAAGGGCGTGAAGGACGGCACCGAAGAGATCGACCGCGAGTCGGCAAACGCCGCCAAGGACGTCACCCCGTCCGACAAGGACAAGGTGTGACGGCAGGGGCCTGACCACGCGCTGACTTTCTCGAGGGCACATACATGTTTGGCGATATCGGCTGGACCGAGCTGCTGCTGATCGGCATCGTGGCCCTGATTGTGATCGGGCCGGAAGATCTGCCGGAAATGTTCCGCCAGCTTGGCCGGATCACGGCCAAGATCCGCGCCATGGCGCGGGAATTTCAGCGCGCCATGGATCAGGCCGCCAAGGAGTCCGGCGTCAATGACGTCGCCCGCGATCTGAAGTCTGCGACATCGGCCAAAAGCCTCGGGCTGACGGCGGTCAAGGAAGCCGCCGACAAGTTCGAGAAATGGGATCCGCTGAAACCGGCGGCCCGCGCGGCGAAACCCGCCGCCGCTCCCGCCGCTGTTGAGACCGCCGCCACGCCAGCGCCGGCAACAATTGAAGCCGCGCCCAAGGCGGAGGGGCCAGAGACACAAGCCCTCCGCGCCAAGCAGGCGCAGCGCAAGGCGATCTTGCGGGATACGGCCGACCGGTTGAAGGCCGTGAACGAAGCGCCAGCGACCCCGCCAGCAGTACCGGCCGCCCCGAAGCCCGCCTCCTCGAAACCAGCCGCCGCCCGCAAACCGAAGGCCGCGGCTGAAACCGCCCCCGCTGCGCCGCGTCCTCCCCGTGCGCCCCGCAAGAAGAAGGCCCCCGAGGCATGACGAAGTCCGACACGATCGACGACAGCACCGCGCCCCTGATGGAACATCTCAAGGAACTGCGGAACCGCATCCTTGTGTCCGTCGGCGTCTACATCGTCTGCTTCTTCATCGGCTATCTCTTCTGGCAGCCGATCTTCAACATCCTCTCGCACCCGATGTGTCAGGTGATGGCGGACAGGGGCGAGGAATGTCGTCTCGTGCTCATCAAGATGCAGGAAGGGTTCTTCGTCGCCCTGCGCATCGCGCTCTGGGGCGGGTTCGTGCTCGCCTTCCCGATCATTGCCTTCCAGATGTGGCGCTTCGTGGCACCCGGACTTTACCGGTCGGAAAAAGCGGCGTTCTTCCCCTTCCTGCTGGCCTCGCCCGTCATGTTCTTTCTGGGCGCGGCCTTCGCCTATTACCTGATGCTGCCTTTCGCCTTTACGTTCTTTCTGGGCTTCGCCGACACGTTCCAGGAACAGGCGGCCGCGGGCGGCAGTGCGCTCGGCGAAGTTCCAACCGGCGTGGTCTATCAGGGCTCGATCGAAGCCTACCTATCGCTGACCATGACCTTCGTTCTGGCCTTCGGTCTTTGTTTCCAACTGCCGGTCTTGCTGACGCTGATGGGCCGGGCCGGGCTGATTTCGGCCAAGGGTCTGAAGCACACGCGCAAATATGCCATCGTCGGCATTCTGACCGTCGCGGCAACCGTGACCCCGCCCGACATCATGTCTCAACTCATCGTCTTCTTTGCGGTCTATCCGCTCTATGAAGCCTCGATCCTTCTCATCACCCGTTTTGAACGCCAGCGCGAAGCCCGGATGCGCGCCGACGGAACCTGGGTGGAGGACGAGGAAGAGGCGTCGTGACGATGGATAAGGCCGCCCTCCTCAGGATCGCTGCGGCGCTTGAAAGGCTCGCGCCCGAACCGCTGCCCGCGCCGGATTTTACCCGCGCCGATGCGTTCGCCTGGCACACCGCCCCCGACCGGCTGGAACCGGTCACGACCGTCGCCCGTGTCGATCTGGCGCTGCTTCTCAGCATCGACCGCGCGCGCGACACACTTCTGGAAAACACGCTGCATTTCGCCGCTGGCTTGCCCGCGAACAACGCGCTTTTGTGGGGCGCGCGCGGCATGGGCAAGTCGAGCCTTGTGAAAGCCATCCATGCCGAGGTCCGGCGCCGGGACCTGCCGCTCAAGATCGTCGAACTCAGCCGCGAAGACCTGCCCTCGATCGGCAGGCTTCTGGCTTTCCTGCGCGCGGCCCGCGCCGAGCGGTTCTTGCTCTTTTGCGACGATCTGTCCTTCAGCCATGATGACCAACACTACAAGGCGCTGAAGGCGGTGCTCGATGGCGGGATCGAGGGGCGGCCGGAGAACGTGATCTTCTATGCCACCTCGAACCGCCGTCACCTGATGCCGCGCGACATGATCGAAAATGAACGCTCCTCCGCGATCAACCCGTCCGAGGCGGTGGAGGAGAAAGTCTCGCTCTCGGACCGGTTCGGCCTGTGGCTGGGTTTCCACCCGTGTTCGCAAGACGACTATCTGGCGATGATCCAGGGCTATTGCGACGCGCACGGGCTGACGATCAGCCCTGATGCCCTGCGCGCCGAAGCGATCGAATGGCAGGCCACGCGCGGCGCGCGTTCGGGTCGCGTCGCCTGGCAGTTCTTCACCGACCTGGCGGCGCGCCACGGTGTCAGGATCTGACACAGCGGAGTTTTCAAAAAACTCCGCTGTGATTTCTTTCAAAGAAATCGCGGAAGACGGAGCTTTTCAGAAGCGTACCCTCACGCCACCGCCCGCGCCGCTGTCTCCAGCGCATGCAGCATCGACGCCGCACCCGACCGCAGGGTGATCAGGCTGAACGCCTGCCCCTGAAGATGGCAGAGCAGATAGCAGCCCAGATGTTCGATCTGGCAGCGCGTGGCCCGACCTGCGGCCATCGCCTCCACATCCACGTTGCACAGCCGTTGCAGCATCGCGACCACCCCGGCGCCTTCGATGTCGAAGCGCACCCAGCCGTCGGTCTGTTCGGTCACGGACGCTTCCGCCCCGACGGCGGCTTTCAGGATCGCGGCAATATCCTCGTGGCTCGCATGGGGTGCGGTGATCATCCACTGGCCGGGGCTGGTCCAGAACGCGGCCCAGGGCTCGCCCGTGTTCAGCGCGCCGGGGACGGGCAGGGCAAAACCCAATAGCGCCTTCGCCGCCTTCTCGGTGGCCTTCTCCCGGCCGGCCCGCGCACTGAGCGACGCCATCGCGAGCCCCGGATTTTCGGCAATCGTTATCCCGCC
>DAORUY010000099.1:0-10179 GCA_035433445.1 Paracoccaceae bacterium | reverse complement strand
GCACGTCGCCCCGGTCCGGCAGAAGCTCGGTGGCCGGACGATCTTCAACCTGCTTGGGCCCCTGACCAACCCGGCCGGGGTCAAGCGCCAGTTGACCGGCGCCTTTTCGCGGGCCTGGATCCGGCCGATGGCCGAGGTGCTGAAAATGCTCGGCTCTGAAAAGGCTTGGCTCGTCCATGGCAGCGACGGCACGGACGAGATGTCGATCGCCGGTCCGACCTTCGTGGCGGCGCTGGCCGATGGCGTGGTGACGGAATTCGAGATCACGCCCGCCGATGCGGGTCTGCCGACCCACCCGTTTGAGGCGATCATGGGCGGCGCGCCGGAAGAAAACGCTGCCGCCTTCCGTGCGCTTCTGGATGGTGCGCGGGCGGCTTATCGTGATGCGGTCTTGCTGAATGCCGCCGCAGCCCTTCTGGTGGCCGATAAGGTAACCAATCTGAAGGACGGTGTTGCACTTGCCGCTGAAAGCATCGACAGCGGTCGCGCCAAGGCCAAGGTCGCGGCGCTTGCCGCGCTGACCACGGCGGGCTGAGGCCGGATGATCCCCGCCGCCTGGGCGCATCTGCCATTCTTTGCCCGCAACTGGCCGCCCCTGGCGGAGGTGATCGCGCGTGACCCGCGCCCCATCCTGCCGCCCACGGCGTGCCGCTTCGCGGCGCTTGAGCAAACGCCACCCGACACAGTGCGCGTGGTGATCCTGGGGCAAGATCCCTATCCGACGGCGGGTCACGCCCATGGATTTGCCTTTTCCGTCGCGCCGGATGTCCGCCCCCTACCCCGGTCTTTGCAGAATATTTTCAAGGAATTGCATAGTGATCTTCAGATCACATCTGCAAACGGTGACTTGCGCGGCTGGGCGCGGCAAGGCGTGTTGCTGCTGAACACCTGCCTGACCGTGCCCGAGGGCGCGGCAGGCGGGCATGCGAAACTCGGCTGGCAGCGGCTGGCGGAACAGGTTCTGACTGAGGTTTCGTCCCGCCCCCGCGCCTTTTTGCTTTGGGGCGCGCACGCGCAGGCGTTGGGCGGTTTCATCCGGCCCAACCCCGATCATCTGATCATCAAGACAGCGCATCCTTCGCCCCTGTCGGCCCGGCGCGGCTTTTTCGGCTCGCGCCCGTTCAGCCGGGTGAATGATTGGCTGACAGGCCGGGGCGAAAGGCCGGTCGACTGGCGGACCGGCTGATCACGGCGCATCGGCGGCTACAGACCTGTGTTGCGCAGCAGGCCGTCTGTTCCAGAGCCTGTCCCCGGCCAATACCTTCGCCTCGACGAGCCGCAGATCGCCCCCATCGCCATAGACCGCCACAGCGCCAGAAGCCGCAAGCGCCTTGCGGTCAAAGAGCAGGCAATCACCCGCCGCACCCGCCCAGTCCTCCGACAAGATGACCAGCGCGCCGTCCGCGCAACTGCCAGCCGCCCGCGCCGCACCGCCCTTGCCCGCAAAGACCCGCACCGTGCGCGCGGCCATCACCCCGGTCAGATCGCCCTTCTTTCCGGTGAAACCGGGGCGGGCGGCGGCGGCGATCTGGTCGCTTGCATCGCCGTCATCCTCCAGCCAGTTCTTGGCGATGAAGCCGCCGCCCTTTTCCTTCGACAGGGCGCGTCCGGCCTCGGTCATCAGGCCGACAAGCGTGCCATCGCCGGAAATCAGCAGCGTCGGCCGTTCCGCCCCCGCCCAGAGCCAGAAGGCCAGCACCAGACCGGCCAGCCCCCCCCCCTGAGCCAGAGCGGCCTGCCGAGAAGAAAGAGCGCGCCGGCCAGCCCCAGCAGCGGCAAGACCAGCCCGGGCGGGCTGGGCACAGCGATGACGGACCCTTTCATGCTCGCGACCAGATCCGCGATCAGAAGGATGATGGCGCAACCCTTCTCCATCATCCACAGCGCCGGTCCCGCCAGCCCGACGGGCGTCAGGATCAGCGCAATCACCCCCATCGGCATCACCATGATCCCCATGACCGGCACGCCGAGCAGGTTGGCCAGCAGGCCGTATTCGGCGATCCGGTTGAAATGCGCAGCCGCAATCGGCGCGGTTGCCGTGCCCGCGATCAGCGAGGACAGGATGGCAATCGCGGCTGGTCGCAGCAGCGCTGGCACATGTACCTGCACTTTCGTCCATTGCTCGAACCCGACGATCAGGGCCGCGGTTGCGCCGAAAGACATCTGGAAACCCGGCTCGACCAGACTTTCGGGTTCCAGCAGCAGACAGACCAGCGCCGCAAGCGCGACCGAGCGCAACGACAATGCCCGCCGGTCGAACAGCACTGCCACAAGCATCACCGCCGCCATGATGTAGGACCGCCGCGTGGCCACGTCCGGCCCGGCAAGGATCATATAGAAAGTCGCCGCCAGAAGCGCGATCCAGGCCGCGACCTTGCGGGTGTCGATCCTGAGCGCCAATGCAGGCCAAAGCGCCATGCCATAGCGGAAAAGCGCAAAAACGAAGCCGGTCACCAACCCCATATGCAGGCCGGAGATCGAAATCATGTGGCTGAGGTTTGAAGCGCGCAGCGCCTCGTTCGTGGCAGCACTTACCCCCGAACGGTCGCCGGTCATCAGCGCAGCGGCAAAGGCGCCTGCCTGCCCGTCCATCTGAGTCTGCATGGCGGCGGACAGGGCCATGCGCATCCGGAATGCCCCGAGCATCAAGCCCTTGTCTGCGTCCGCCAGCACCATCACCGGGCTGCGGGTATAGCCCACCCCGCCCAGCCGCGAAAACCATGCGAGGCGCTGAAAATCGAACCCGCCCGGCGCCACCGGCCCGTCGGGCGGCGACAGATGGGCGGTCAGCATCACGCGCAATCCGGGTTCGGGGCGAAAGCCCATCTGATCGCCATGAAGCGCGATGCGCACCCGCGCGGGCGTGCGGTCGGGTGCCGTATCCTCCAGCATGATCTGGTCGAGCGTCAGGCGCAGCTGATCGGAAAAGGAGCGGTCGATATCGACAATCCGGCCGGTAACGGCCCCGTAATAGCGGAAGGAGAGAACTGGCGCCGCCACCAGATGTGCCCGCATATCCGCGAGCAAGAGCCCGCTAAGCGCCAGAAAAAGCGCCATCGCCGGGGGCTGAAGCCATTCGCCCCCCCGCAAAGCGAGCACAAGCAGTGCCGCAGCGGCACTTGCCACGATTGTCAGAAGCAGGCCGGACGGTTCGCGCGGCAGTGCGAAATAGCTGCCGATCCCCAGCGCCAGAAAGACCGGCGCCCAGGGCAGCAAGGTGCCGCGGGCCGCAGCAAGGCGGCCCAGCGTCGCGGCCGCACCCTTGGCTATCACTGCTGTCATCCGGGGCACCTTGTGTCCATCCTGTCGCTCGCCTAGAACCCTGCGGTCAGGATTTGCTTATCTTGGTTTCCGAAAGGTTAACTCCGAAAGGCTCACAGCACTTATGTCCGCGCCAATCGTCACCCGCTTTGCCCCTTCGCCCACCGGCTATCTGCATATCGGCGGGGCCCGCACCGCGCTTTTCAACTGGCTCTATGCGCGTGGACGCGGCGGAAAATTCCTTCTGCGGATCGAAGACACCGACCGCGAACGCTCCACCCCCGAAGCGAGTGAGGCCATCCTCAAGGGCCTGACCTGGCTTGGCCTCGACTGGGATGGCGAAGTGGTCAGCCAGTTCAGCCGCAAAGATCGCCATGCCGAAGTCGCGCGCGAGATGCTTGCACGAGGGTCGGCTTACAAGTGCTTCTGCTCGCAAGAAGAAATCGAAACCTTTCGCGAAGCTGCGCGTGCCGAGGGGCGCTCCACGCTTTTCCAGTCGCCCTGGCGGGATGCCGATCCCTCAACCCATCCGGACCAGCCGTTTGTTATCCGCCTTAAAGCCCCACGCGAAGGCCAGACGGTCATCGAGGATCAGGTCCAGGGCAATGTCACCTTTGGCAATGACCAGATGGACGACATGGTTTGTTTACGCGCCGATGGTACGCCGACCTACATGCTGGCGGTCGTGGTTGATGATCACGACATGGGCGTCACGCATGTAATCCGGGGGGATGACCATCTGACCAACGCGGCACGGCAGACGCAGATCTATAAGGCGATGGACTGGGCTGTGCCAATCTGGGCGCATATTCCGCTGATTCACGGTCCGGACGGCAAGAAACTGTCCAAGCGTCATGGCGCGGTTGGACTGCATGAATATCAGGTGCTCGGTTATCCCGCCGCCGCCATGCGCAACTATCTTTGCCGTCTCGGCTGGTCGCATGGCGATGACGAGTTTTTCACAGACGACCAGGCAAAGGCCTGGTTTGACCTGTCGGGAATCGGCCGCGCGCCATCGCGCCTTGACTTCAAGAAGCTCGAAAACCTGTCGGGCCAGCACATCGCCGCCAGTGCGGACGCAGCATTGCTGGAGGAAATCGAAACATTTCTTGCGGCCGCCGGTCGCCCGGCTTTGACTGAACTCCAGAAAAGTCTGATGGAGAGTGGGCTTTACACGTTGAAAGAACGCGCAAAGACGTTCCCGGAACTAATTGATAAAGCGCACTTTATCATGGTATCTCGACCTATTGAACCAGACGAGGCTGCCGCAAAAGCACTCGACATGGTATCCCGTGGTATACTGAAAGAATTGACGCCGCAGCTGCAAAATGTTAGCTGGACACGTACTGAAATCGAAGCTGCCGTGGGCAATGTTGCCGCCGCACACGGGCTGGGCTTGGGCAAGATCGCGGGGCCGTTGCGCGCCGCCCTTTCCGGGCGCACTGTCAGCCCTTCGGTCTTCGATATGATGCTTGTGCTGGGGCGGGAGGAAAGCCTCGCCCGGCTGACGGAGGCCGCAAACTGACGGGACCGCGCGCGCCCGCCACGAAGGCTGACCAGAGTTGCAGGCCCCTGCCAGGGCGAACCGGGGAGACGAAGAATGGCTGAAACGAAGACCGCGACGCTCACACTGGGCGACAAGACACTGAGCCTGCCAATTCTGAAACCGACCGTCGGACCTGACGTGATCGACATCCGCAAGCTTTATGCCGAAGCCGATGTCTTCACCTATGATCCCGGCTTCACCTCGACTGCCGCCTGCGACAGCGCCATCACCTATATCGACGGCGACGCCGGTGAACTGCTCTATCGCGGTTATCCGATCGAACAGCTGGCCGACCAATCCAGTCATCTGGAAGTCTGCTTTCTGCTGCTTTATGGCGAGTTGCCGACCGCTGCACAGCTTGCCGATTTCAATCTGCGCGTGACCCGTCACACGATGGTGCATGAACAGATGCACAACTTCTTCCGCGGGTTCCGCCGTGACAGCCACCCGATGGCGACGATGGTGGGCGTGGTAGGTGCAATGTCGGCCTTCTACCACGACAGCTTGGACATCAACGACCCCTGGCAGCGTGAAGTGGCCGCGATCCGGATGATCGCCAAACTGCCGACGATTGCCGCGATGGCCTATAAATATTCGATCGGTCAGCCGTTCGTCTATCCGCAGAACCGGCTCGATTACGCTTCGAACTTCCTGCACATGTGTTTCGCTGTTCCGTGCGAGGAATATGTGGTCCAGCCGGCTCTCGCAAAGGCGATGGACCGGATCATGATGCTTCATGCCGACCATGAACAGAACGCTTCGACCTCGACCGTGCGTCTGGCCGGCTCGTCGGGCGCCAACCCCTTCGCCTGTATCGCAGCGGGCATCGCCTGCCTTTGGGGGCCTGCCCATGGCGGCGCGAACCAGGCCTGCCTTGAGATGCTGAAGGAAATCGGCACGGTCGAGCGTATCCCTGAATTCATCGCCAAGGCCAAAGACAAGACGTCCGGCTTCCGCCTGATGGGCTTCGGCCACCGGGTCTACAAGAACTTCGACCCGCGCGCCAAAGTGATGAAGGAAAGCGCCGATGAGGTGCTGGAGCTTCTGGGGGTTCACAACAACCCGCTGCTGCAGGTCGCCAAGGAGTTGGAACGGATCGCGCTTGAGGATGAATATTTCATCTCCAAGAAACTCTATCCGAACGTCGACTTCTATTCCGGTATCATCCTAGAAGCGATGGGTTTTCCCACCTCGATGTTCACGCCGATCTTCGCGATTTCGCGCACCGTCGGCTGGATTTCGCAGTGGAAGGAAATGATCGGCGACCCCACGCAGAAGATCGGCCGCCCGCGCCAGCTCTATGTCGGCCCGACGCGCCGGGACTATCTGGCAGTCGACAAGCGTTGACAACCATCGCCTCGAACCGGAAAGGCCGCCCACTTCGGGCGGCCTTTCACATTGGGATCATCGGAAACAGGCCGGCGTCCAGCGTTGGCGACTTCCCCGCTCACGCCTCCGCATGCTCCTTGGAAATACGCTCCGCCTCGCGCCCGTAAAGCTCCTCATAATGGTCAAAGCGCGTCTCATGCCAGGCGGTACCTTGCGTTGCCGCAGCCAGCCCCGCCACCAGTTCCTCCTCCGATGCGGCGGGTAGAAGCGCGCGGAATACATCCCAGCCCCGGCAGGCTGGATCACGGTCGAAGCCCAGAACCTGCCCCTTGAGGGTCGAGATCAGCGACACCATCGACCCCGCATAGATCGAGGGGATATGGACGTCGACCCGGTCGACCGGTTGCAACAGAACCGGCCCGGCCTTGATCAAAGCCTCCTTCACCCCCTGGCGCCCGGCGGTGCGGAACGCATAGTCCGAACTGTCGACCGCATGATGCTTGCCATCGGTCAGCGTCACCGACACGTCGATCACCGGGAAACCCAAGGGGCCTTTCACCATGGCATCGCGTGCGCCCTCCTCGACCGAGGGGATATAGTTGCGCGGCACGGCGCCGCCTTTCACCACTTCGGAAAAGCGGAATCCTTCGCTGCGGCCAAGGGGCGCTACCGTCATTGTCACGTCGGCGAACTGCCCGGCGCCACCAGATTGTTTGCGATGGCGATAGGCTTCCTCGACCTTGGCGGAAATCGTCTCGCGATAGCGCGGAGCGGGGGAATGGGCCTCGACTTCCACGCCAAAGCCTTCGGACAATTGGCCAAGCGTGGCGCGCAGATGCATCGGCCCCTGCACCGCCAGAAGCGCATGGCCCGTCGCCTCGTCCTGGGCCAGATGCAGGGCGGTATCGGCCTCTGCCAGCCGGGTGAGGGCCGAGGACAGGCGCGCATCGTCCTTTTCATGTTTGGGCAACAGAAGCCGCACCATCGCCGGCGGCGCGCCCTTGGCCCAGCCGGGCGCGGGCACGGTGGCGGTGGCGCTGTAGATCTGACCGGCGTTCAGGTGATCGGCCTTGACCGCAATCGCCACATCGCCCGGCGCAAGATGATCATGGCCTGACTTGCCGCCCAACTCCGAGAGGCCACCCACAGTGCTACCGCCAAGGGCCGCCCCTTGCGTCACACCGGCCGCAAGCGCCCTGACGAAGACGCACTTGCCCAGATGCTTGCGGTTTTGCGCATGAAAGGCCACCGCCAGCCCGTGCCCCGCATCCAGCCGGTCGCGCAGCGTCTCGACACCGGGGGCTTCGTGCCTGAGCGCCTTCATCAGCCGCGTGACGCCGTTCATATGGCTGGCCGAACCCATGAAACAGGGCAGGATCACACTTTCCTGCGTCTCCTTGCGGGCAATCTCAAAGAGGGCGCCGCGGGCTGGTTCGTGATCCTCAATCAGGTCTTCCAGAAGCTTGTCATCATATTCCGACATATGTTCCAGAAGGGCGGCGCGCGCTTCCTGTTCGCGCTGGCTTTCGGCCTGCGGCATCTCGACCAGAACCGAAGGCAGTCCTTCGCGGTAGCGCCAGGCGCGTTCAGAAATGAGATCGACCGCCCCCACCACCTGCCCGCCTTCGCGGATCGGGATCTGGCGCAAGACAATCGCATGCGACGTATAGGCCTGAAGCGCCGCAACGATATCGCGCACCCTCCCCTTGGGCATGTCCATGCGATTGATGAAGATCAAGCAGGGCGTGCCCGAAGCCTCGGCCGCTCGCAGGTAGGGTGCGGCCAGCACCGCCTCGTCAGGGTCGGGGGCCACACACAGCACCGCCGCGTCAGAGGCCAGAAGCGCCGACCCGGCCATGCGCGCATATTCGGGGCCGCCGGCCAGATCAATCGCGCACCAGGGTTCGCCCAGAAAGGTGAACCGCGACAGCGCCAGATGACCGGCCTGCTCCACCTTCGGGGCATGACCATCCAGATGCGCCAGCCGCTTCACAAGCTCGCTCTTGCCCGTCTGCGACGGCCCCATAACTGTGATGAGACGCATGATGATCGGCTCCCTTCCGGCACGAGCGGGGGCGTCGGCGGAAATGCCGCGGCCCCCGTGCCTTCGGGCCGATCCGCCCTGAGGTCCACTCTCTGCCCGCCCGGTCCACGGGTCAAGGAAAAGCCTGCGGTTGTGATCAGCGCCCCGTGAACCGGGGACTGCGTTTTTCCAGAAAGGACGTGACACCTTCTACGAAATCGGCGCTTTTGCCACAGTTGCCCTGCAAGCGTGCCTCCAACGCAAGCTGGCTGGCCAGATCATTGGCAAAACTCGCACGCAGGGCCGCCTTAACCGCGCGGTATGCCACCGCTGGCCCTGCGGCAAGCTGCGTGGCACGCGCCTGCCAATGCGATCCGAACGCATCGTCCGACACCGTTTCCCAGATCATGCCCCAGTCCGCCGCCTGCCGGGCCGTGATCTTGTCAGCAAACAGCATCGCGCCCATCGCACGGGCAAACCCCACCTGCCGCGGCAACCAGTAGGTGCCGCCCGCATCCGGCATCAGACCGATCCGGGTGAAGGCCTGAATGAAGCTCGCGCTTTCCGAGGCGATCACCACGTCGGCCGCCAGCGCCAGATTGGCCCCTGCCCCCGCCGCCGCCCCGTTCACGGCGGCAATTGTCGGCAGCGGACAGTCATAGATCGCATTCAGGAGCGGCTCATACTCGTCACGCAATATTCGTTCGAAATCCGCCTCGGCCAGATTGCCCGCATCGGCCAGATCCTGCCCCGAACAGAAGCTGCGTCCGGTACCGGTCAGGACAATCACGCGCGCCTCGCCCTCCGCCCGCGCGATGGCTCGACGCATCTCTTGTCGCATCAGGCTGTTCAGTGCGTTCATCACCTCGGGCCGGTTCAGGCGGAGGATTGCGGCACCTGCCGCCAGTTCATAGGTGATGGTCTGGAACTCTCGCATCAAATCCCCCTTTTCGCTGGCCGAAGGATAAGCGCAAAGGGATCAGGGGGAAGCGAAACCGAACGTCACTCCTTGAGAAGTTCGGTGATGCGCGCCTCTTCCTCGGTCGTCAGGGCCTGTGGTCCGGTCGCGGCTGACCGACGGCGGCGCAGATAGAGGAGAGCCCCCGCCAGCCCACCTGCAAGCATGGCCGGGCCCGCGATCCATAAGATCAGATTCGCACCGGAAGCGCGCGGACGAAACAGGATGAACTCGCCGTAGCGAGCCACCAGATAGTCGATCACCTGATCATCGCTGTCCCCGGCCACAAGCCGCTCGCGCAGGACCAGCCGCAGGTCGCGGGCGATGCCAGCATTTGATTCGTCGATGCTCTCGCCCTGGCAGACCGGGCAACGGATCAGCGCGGAAATGGCGCGCGCCCGCGCTTCCAGAATCGGGTCATCCAGAACTTCGTCCGGCTGGACGGCCCAGACCGCGCAGGCCCAGAGGACCGCGAAACAAGCGAGAAGGACAGACCGCATCCCCCTACTCCGCCGGTTGCGCTTGGGCATGCCGCCGCGCGCCCACAGCTACCCGCAAGCGCCGGTCGCTGAGGCTAAGCGCGCCACCAAGCGCCATCAAGATCGCGCCGGTCCAAATCCAGTTCGCAAAGGGCTTGATGTAGCTGCGCACCGCCCAACCGCCATCCGTCTGCGGATCGCCCAGCACCAGATAGATGTCTTGCCAGACCCCATTGGCAATCGCAGCTTCGGTCGTGGGCATCGCCGCCACCGGATAGACCCGCTTTTCGGGATAAAGGCGCGTGACCTCTGCGCCATCCTTGCTGACGATCATCTCGGCCTGCGTGGTCAGATAATTCGGGCCCTCGCCTTCCTCCACAGATACCAGTTGCACCTGATAGGCCCCAAGCGGGAAGCTTTCGCCAAGCTTCACCGTGCGGATATCCTCAAGCCCCCAGCCGGTCAGGGCGGCAATACCGATGAAAGTCACGCCAAGGCCTGCGTGAGCGGTGGCCTTGCCCCAGTCGGCGCGTTGCAACCGCGACAGCCGGACAAGCTGCCGCCCGGCCCTTTGCCAAAGATC
>DAORUY010000098.1:0-10283 GCA_035433445.1 Paracoccaceae bacterium | reverse complement strand
CACACCGCCGGGGATCGTGCCCTCGGCCTTGTGGACGGCGAAGAACTCCCTCACCTCGCGCAGCACCGATTCAAACGGCCGGGTCTTGTAGCCCGAGGCCGCCTTGATCGTGTTGCCGTGCATCGGATCACAGGTCCAGACGACATTGGCGCCCTCCTCCTGCACTGTCCGGATCAGTCGCGGCAGGTGGTCACCGACTTTTCCCGCGCCGAAGCGCGCGATAAGGGTCAGGCGGCCGGCCTCATTTTCCGGGTTCAGTTTGTGCAGCAGGATTTTCAGGTCTTCGGCTGTCGTTGTCGGCCCGCATTTCAGACCGATCGGGTTCTGCACGCCCCGGCAGAATTCCACATGCGCCCCATCGGGCTGGCGCGTGCGGTCGCCGATCCAGATCATGTGGCCAGAGCCCGCGACTGGCAGGCCAGTGGTCGAATCAATGCGACAGAGCGCTTCTTCATATTCCAAAAGCAGCGCTTCGTGGCTGGTGTAGAAATCGACCGTCGCCAGTTCCTTGGCCGTGTCCGACGTCACGCCAGCTGCCGCCATGAAATCCATCGCATCCTGGATGCGCCCCGCCAGTTCGCGGTAGCGCTTGGCATCCGATTCGTCGGTAAAGCCCATGATCCAGCTCTGCACCCGGTGGATGTCGGCAAAACCACCGGTGGAGAACGCCCGCAGAAGGTTCAGTGACGCCGCCGCCTGCGTATAGGCCTGCAACATGCGCGACGGATCGGGGACCCGCGCATCCGCCGTGAAATCGAAGCCATTGATGATGTCGCCCCGGTAAGATGGCAGTTCCACGCCGCCGATCACCTCTGTCCCGGCGGAACGCGGTTTTGCGAACTGGCCTGCAACACGGCCGATCTTGACGACCGGAACCTTCGCACCCCAGGTCAGCACGACGGCCATCTGCAAGATCACCTTGAACGTATCGCGGATATTGTCGGCCGAAAATTCCGAGAAACTTTCAGCGCAATCCCCACCCTGAAGCAGGAACGCCTTGCCCTGCGCGACTTCACCCAGCGTGCGCTTGAGCTTGCGGGCTTCACCCGCAAAAACCAGCGGCGGCATCCTTGCCAGCGTCGCCTCGACCGAGTTGAGCGCGGCCAGATCGGGATAGTCGGGCATCTGCACCCGCGGCTTCTTGCGCCAGTCGGATTTGGTCCAGCCCTTGGTCATCACAGTCTCCCGAAGCTTTAGCGTTAACGGAACGCGCTTATAAAGAAGGCCCCCGCCCCTTGCAAACCACTTCCCGCGAATTGCCCTTGCGGTAGCCAAGTTTTGGTGGTTCTGTGCGCAAAACGACAGGAATGGGTCGCATTATGCAGATGGTCGCGACGCGCGGCAAGAAGGAAGCAGACGAAAAGAACCGCAGCAAGCGGTTTATTTTCCTTCTACTCGACCGGTTCACGTTAATCTCGTTCGCGGGCGCCATCGAACCTTTGCGGATCACCAATCGGATGCTCGGCCGGCAAGCCTACACCTGGTTGCTGGTGGGCGAAAGCGGCAAGGAAACAGCCTGTTCGAACGGCGCCTCCTTCAAGCTCGACATGGGGCTGGAAGATGTGGACCGGGAAGATACGATCTTCGTCTGCGGCGGCCTTGATGTGCAGTCGGCCACCACCAAGCCAGTTCTGAACTGGCTGCGCCGCGAAGCGCGGCGGGGCGCCGCCGTGGGAGGTATATGCACCGGCTCCTACACGATGGCCAAGGCGGGACTGCTGGACGGCAAGCGCGCGACGATCCACTGGGAAAATCAGGATGCCTTTCTTGAGGAGTTCGAGGACGTACGCCTGACCAAATCCGTCTTCGTCGTGGACGGTAACCGGATGTCGACCGCGGGCGGCACGTCCTCGCTTGACCTTGTGTTGAAGATCATCGCCCAGGATCAAGGTGAGGATCTTGCCAATACCGTAGCCGACCAGTTGATCTACAATTCGATCCGCACCGATCAGGACACCCAGCGTCTGTCGATCCCGACGCGCATCGGCGTGCGTCATCCGAAGCTTTCCCAAGTCATCCAGATCATGGAAAGCAATATCGAAGATCCGATCAGCCCCGCGACACTGGCCGAAGATGTCGGCATGTCGACCCGCCAGCTGGAACGGCTCTTCCGCCGCTATCTGAACCGCAGCCCCAAACGTTATTACATGGAGCTGCGCCTGCAAAAGGCCCGCAACCTGCTGATGCAGACCGACATGAGCGTGATCAACGTGGCGCTGGCCTGCGGCTTTGCCAGCCCGTCGCATTTTTCGAAATGTTACCGCGCGCACTATCAGACCACCCCCTACCGGGAGCGTGGAACGCTTGGCAAACCTGGCACGGTCCGGCTTTCGATCTGAGGTCCCTGGTCACCACTGGAAAGTAATTGCTTCAAGTTTGAAGTAACCCTATAGTCCGGACGCGACAAAACGCGGGGCGGAGCTTTGACAAGTCGAAACAATGAATTCCTTTGCTTTTTGCAGACAAGGAATTAGGTTCGCGGTCAGAACGAAAGTTCCAACATGGGAGAGAACCAATGAAAAAACTACTTGCCGCCACTGCGGCGAGCGCCCTTTTTGCGGGCATGGCTGGCGCTGAAGATGTCAAGATCGGCGTGCTTTTCGGCTTCACTGGCCCGATTGAATCGCTGACGGGCTCGATGGCTGCATCGGCGGAAGCGGCCATGAAGGAAGTGTCGGACTCGGGCCTGTTTCTCGATGGCTCAACGGTAACGCCAGTTCGGGCCGACACAGGATGCATCGACGCAGCGATGGCAACCGCATCAGCAGAGAAGCTGGTGACGTCAGATGGCGTCTCGGGCATCGTTGGGGCAGACTGCTCGCCCGCGTCGATGGCGGTTCTCAGCAATGTCGCGATGCCGAATGGCATCGTCATGATTTCACCGTCGACTACGACCCCGGCGCTGACGACCTTCGAAGACAATGGGTTGTTTTTCCGCACCGCACCTTCGGACGCGCGCGAAGGTGAAATTGCCGCCGACATCTTGTCGGAAAAAGGTATCACCGAGGCGGCACTGACCTACTCCAACTCTGACTATGGTAAGGGTTTGGCTGAAGCAATTCAGAAGGCCTTCGAGGCGAAGGGCGGCAAAATAACACTGTCGGCCGCGCATGAAGATGGAAAGGCAGACTACTCGGCTGAAGTTGCTGCGCTTGCGGCGGCGGGCGGTCAAGTTCTCATTGTAGCCGGTTATGTCGATCAGGGCGGTGCCGGCGTGATCCGCGCCGCGGTCGACACTGGCGCCTTCTCGCAGTTCATGCTGCCGGGCGGCATGATCTCCGACACGCTGACCCAGAACATCCCGGAAGGTCTGGAAGGTTCGTTCGGCCAGGTTCCGGGCAACGACTCGCCCGGCCTGAAGAAGCTTGGCGAAATGTCGGGTGGCGCATTTGATGTGTCCTCGCCCTACACCCCCGAATCCTATGATGCGGCGGCGCTGATGCTGCTGGCCATGCAGGCAGCTGGTTCGACCAAGGCGGCCGACTATGCCGGCAAGATCATGGATCTCGCCAACGCACCGGGCGAACCGATCGGACCGGGCGAACTCGCCAAGGCGCTTGAGCTGATCAAGGCCGGGACGGACATCGACTATGTCGGCGCTTCGGCGGTGGAACTGATCGGACCGGGTGAATCGGCCGGCAACTACCGCGAGATCGAAGTGAAGGGCAACAAGATCGAAACGGTGAAATACCGCTGATCTGAGGTTTCTCTTATGGGCAGTCCGGGGCCTCTCCGGACTGCCTTTTTCAAAATATCATGAAAAGAACTTTGCCCGCAGCGGACACCAAGACCCGCGCTGGTGAAGCCGGGGGTGCTCATGATTGTCGTTGAAGACCTGCACAAGCATTTTGGCGGGTTCCATGCCGTTGATGGGGCGTCCATCGAAATCGCCAAAGGGTCGATCACTGGGCTGATCGGGCCGAACGGCGCCGGAAAATCCACACTTTTCAACGTGATCGCCGGGGTCCACAAGCCGACGTCGGGTCGGGTTGTGATGGACGGCGAAGACATTACCGGGCTTGCGCCGCACGAGTTGTTCCACAAGGGACTGTTGCGCACCTTCCAGATTGCACATGAATTCTCCTCGCTCACAGTGCGCGAGAATCTGATGATGGTGCCCGCGGACCAGTCGGGCGAAACACTGTGGAACAGCTGGTTTCATCGCGCCCGTATCCGCGAGGAAGAGGTCGCGCTGGCGAAGAAAGCCGACGAAGTGTTGGATTTTCTGACGATCTCCCATCTGACGCATGAACGCGCGGGCAACCTCTCTGGCGGCCAGAAGAAGCTTCTGGAGCTTGGCCGCACCATGATGGTCGACGCCAAGATCGTCTTTCTGGACGAAGTGGGCGCGGGCGTGAACCGCACGCTGCTGAACACCATCGGCGACGCGATCGTGCGGCTGAACAAGGAACGCGGCTACACGTTTTGCGTGATCGAACATGACATGGATTTCATCGGGCGCCTCTGCGACCCGGTCATTGTGATGGCCGAGGGCAAGGTGTTGGCCAAAGGCTCCGCGGCCGAGGTCAAAGCCAACGAGGCGGTGATCGAGGCCTATCTGGGCCGTGGTCTGAAGAACAAGATCAAGGAAGAAGCGCATGGCTGAACCGTTTCTCATCGGAGAAAAGATGACCGGCGGCTATGGTGCGGCTGACATCTTGCACGACTGCACGCTTGCGGTCGAAAAGGGCCAGATCGCGGTGATTGTCGGACCGAACGGCGCGGGCAAGTCGACCGCAATGAAGGCGGTCTTCGGCATGCTGAAGCTGCGCGGCGGGCATGTGCGGCTGGATGGCGAAGACATCACCCAACTGTCGCCGCAAGACAGGGTCCGCAAGGGCATGGGCTTCGTGCCGCAGGTCAACAATGTCTTCCCGTCGATGACGGTCGAGGAAAACCTTGAAATGGGTGCTTTCATTCGCGGCGACGATTTCAGGGATACGATGGAGCAAGTCTATACGCTTTTCCCGATCCTGAAGGACAAGCGCCATCAGGCGGCGGGCGAATTGTCCGGCGGTCAGCGCCAGCAGGTCGCCGTGGGCCGGGCGCTGATGACCCAGCCGAAGGTTCTGATGCTGGATGAGCCGACAGCGGGCGTCAGCCCCATCGTGATGGACGAACTTTTCGATCGGATCATCGAAGTGGCGCGCACCGGCATTTCCATCCTGATGGTCGAACAAAACGCGCGTCAGGCGCTTGAGATCGCCGATCAGGGCTATGTCCTTGTGCAGGGCGCGAACCGTTATACCGACACCGGCAAGGCGCTGATGGCCGACCCGGAAGTCCGCCGCACATTCCTTGGGGGCTGAGACATGGATTTCCTCAACGCGATCGTGGCGCTTCTGAACTTCGTCATCATCCCCGCCGCCGCCTACGGGGCGCAACTTGCGCTTGGCGCGCTTGGGGTGACGCTGATCTATGGCGTCTTGCGGTTTTCCAACTTCGCCCATGGCGATACAATGGCCTTCGGGACCGCAGTGGTGATCCTGTTCACCTGGTGGTTCCAGTCGATAGGCATCAGCCTTGGTCCGCTGCCCACCGCCCTCCTCGCCCTGCCCTTCGGGATCTTCTTCACAGCACTTCTGGTTCTGGCGACCGACCGGATGGTCTATCGCCATTACCGCAAGGTGCGGGCCAAACCCGTCATCGTCGTCATCGCCTCCATGGGGGTGATGTTCATCATGTCGGGCATCACCCGCTTCCTGATCGGGGTCGAGGAGATCCGCTTCACCGACGGCGCGAAATTCGTGATTGAAGCCAACAGTTTCAAACAATCGACCGGACTTGCCGAAGGGCTGGCCCTGCGAACGACCCAGCTTCTGACCATCGTCACCGCCGCCCTCGTGGTGGCGGCGCTCTTCTGGTTCCTGAACAGGACCCGCACCGGCAAGTCGATGCGCGCCTATTCAGACAACGAGGATTTGGCGCTGCTGTCGGGCATCAACCCCGAGCGCGTGGTGCAGATCACCTGGATCATCGCCGCCGGGCTCGCGGTGATTGCGGGCACACTTTACGGGCTGGACAAGGCCTATAAGGCGTTCAATTACTTTGCCCTTCTTCTGCCGATCTTCGCTGCGGCGGTGGTGGGCGGGCTTGGCAATCCGCTGGGCGCAATTGCGGGCGGCTTCTTGGTGGCCTTTTCCGAGGTCGGCGTGACCTACGCCTGGAAGAAGGTCGCGGGTTATGTGCTGCCCGACAGTCTGGCCCCCGAGGGGCTGCTGCAGATCCTGTCCACGGACTATAAGTTCTCCGTCAGTTTCGCGATCCTGATCATCGTTCTACTGTTCAAGCCGACCGGCATCTTCAAAGGGAAAGCGGTATGACCCTCAACATGCGCAACATCGCCCTTTTTGCCGCCGTTGCCCTGCTTTTCGTGATGGAAGGCATGGTAAAATGGACGCTCGGGCCGACCGGCACCGAATTCACCATCTTCGGCCAAAGCTGGAACTCATCGCTCGGGATTTTGAACGTCTGCCTCATCTCGGCGATCATGGCGCTTGGTGTGAATATCCAGTGGGGATATGCGGGGCTCTTCAATACCGGCATCGTCGGTTTTGTCGCCCTTGGCGGGCTTGCGCCGGTCCTGATCTCCTCGCCCGTCGTGCCCGAGGTCTGGGTGGGTGGCGGGGTCTACCGGGTGCTGGCGGGTCTGATCTTCGGGGTGGCGGTGATCGCAGCAGCGGTGATGGTCTACGGGCGCACCAAGGGCCGGACCCGCGCCATCGCCATGTGTGCGGTCCTGATCGGGGGGTTCTTCCTTTATCGCGCGATCATCGACCCGGCCATCACCTTTATTGAATCCAATGATCCGGCGACGCATGGCAATCTCGGCGGCCTTGGCTGGCCGGCGCTGATATCCTGGCCGGTGGGCGGGCTTTTCGCGGCAGCCGCGGCTTGGGTGATCGGCAAGACGGCGCTGGGGCTGCGGTCGGACTATCTGGCGATTGCCACGCTCGGTATCGGTGAAATCATCATTGCCGTTCTGAAGAACGAGGATTGGCTGGACCGGGGCGTCAAGAACGTCATCAATATCCCGCGCCCCTGGCCTGTGCCGGACGAGGTGAACCTGCAAGCGGCAAGCTGGTTTCAGGAGTGGGTCGCCAATATGGGCTGGAACCCGGTCACGGCCTCGACAATCCTGGTCAAGCTGCTTTACGGCTCGCTTTTCCTGACGGTTCTGGTGGTAATCTTCGTCGCATCCGAACTTGCGCTCAAAAGCCCCTGGGGGCGGATGATGCGCGCGGTCCGCGACAATGAAACCTCGGCCCGCGCCATGGGCAAGGACGTCACGGGGCGGCATTTGCAGATCTTCGTCCTTGGCTCGGCGATCTGCGGGGTTGCGGGGGCGATGCTCATCACGCTTGATGGGCAATTGACGCCCGGCAGCTTCACGCCGCTGCGCTACACGTTCACCATCTGGCTGATGGTGATCATCGGCGGGTCCGGGAACAACTGGGGCGCCATCCTGGGCGCATTCCTGATCTGGTTCCTGTGGATCAAGGTCGATCCTTGGGGAAATGCGCTGATGTGGACGGTCACGCAGGGGATGGAAGACACTTCGACCCTGAAGCAGTATCTCATCGCCAGTGCCGCACAGATGCGCACGATCACCATGGGGTTGATTCTTCTGCTTGTGCTTCGCTTCAGCCCACGGGGGCTTATTCCAGAGAAGTAGGCGACTAAACTTTGAATTGTAGACCGCCAGGAAACCGGCGGTCGGCATTACCGGCAAATGGCGTAAGAGTTTGCGACGAAGCTATGAGGGGTTTCGTCGGATTGGTAAGTTACAGCTACTCTCTTGATGCCAATTCTTTTGCTCCGGTTTTTGCAGAATGTCATTTTTCAGCGACCTCGGGCGTTTCGGCGCTTCCATTGCCCTCGTAGATCAGCGGGACGGCCGGATTTCCTACAGCATGCTGTCGGAGCGGGTGAAGGGCTGGCAAAACAAGTTGTCGGCGTTGGGCACGCCTGCTGGCAGGCCCTTGCTGATCGGAATGGAGATTGAGGCGCAGGCCGACATGATCGCCGCCTATCTGGCGGCCCTGTCGGGTGGCCATGCGGTCATTCTGGCGGCACCCGGCGCATTGTCGCCCGGCCAGCGGATCACCGATCTGTACCGCCCCGATCTGGTGCTGTCATGGTCCGCCAAACGCTGCCATGTCAGGGCGACGGATCACTCTGCCCCCTGCCCGCTTCACCCGGACTTGCGGCTCTTGCTGTCCACGTCCGGCACGACGGGGGATCCGCGTCTGGTGCGGCTCTCGGAAGAAAACATTGCCAGCAATGCAAACGCCATCGCCGAATATCTGCGCCTTGGTCCGCGTGATTGTGGCATCACGACGCTGCCGCTGCATTATTCCTACGGCCTGTCGGTGCTGCATTCCCATCTGGCGGTCGGCGCGCGGCTGGTGCTGAGCGATCTGTCGGTGGCGGACGGCGGCTTTGCCGATCTGTGCCGGGCCGAACATGTCACCAACCTGGCGCTTGTGCCCCATCAGTTCGACCTGCTCTCCGTGCGCGATTTTGACTTCGCGCACCTTCCCGATCTGCGGTTCGTCACCCAGGCGGGGGGAAGGCTGGCCGCAGCCAAGATCGAGGCGCTGGCCAGAACCGGCGCCCGGCAGGGTTGGGATTTCGTGGTGATGTATGGCCAGACCGAAGCGGCGCCACGCATGGCCTACCTGCCGCCCGAAGATGCGATGCACAGCCCCGATACCATCGGCCGCGCCATTCCGGGGGGCGAACTGACGCTTCTGGCCGAGGACGGAACGGAAATCGACGGCACCGGGCAGATGGGCGAGTTGGTCTATCGCGGGCCGAACGTGATGATGGGCTACGCCGACAGCCGTGACGATCTGGCGCGCGGGCGCGACATCGACCAGTTGCGCACCGGCGATATCGCCGAGCGCACTGCGACGGGATATTTCCGCCTGCGCGGCCGGGCGAAGCGATTCGTGAAGCTTTATGGTCTGCGGATCAATCTGGATCAGATCGACAGGGCACTGGAAGCCGCCGGCCTGCGTGGCGCCGCGGTCGGCATCGACGACCGGCTGGTGGTGATGACCGACTGCCGCGACCAGATCGGGGCGATCCGGCGGCTCGTATCCGGCGAATGCAGCCTACCCGAGCGGGATGTGTTCGTGCATGCGATGGTGGATTTTCCGACGCTCGCAAACGGTAAGACCGACTTGCAAAGTATCACCGCGCGGGCGCGTCTTGCCTGCGCCCAAGCGGATCAGACCCGCGAGGCCACAGGAAAATCCGCTCTGCGCGCGGAATATGCCCAGGCCACACGCCGCCATAACCTGAGCATGGATGACAGTTTCGCGCGGATCGGCGGTGATTCCCTGGCCTATCTGCATGTCATGCTTGCCATCGAGGCGCGGCTGGGCTTTGTGCCGGACGGTTGGGAAACCATGTCCATCGCCGCCTTGGAAGAACTTTCCCAAACCCCGCGCGAACGGCCAAAAGCATCAGCCCGCACGCCCGTCGAAGGCGCAATCCTCGCGCGCCTGATGGCGGTCTGTTGCGTGGTGGTCTTTCACCTTAACCTGTGGCCGGTCGCGGGTGGGACCTGGCTTTTGCTCCTGCTTTCCGGTCATTCGCTTGCCCGGTTTCAACGCGATCAGCTTGCGCGCGGCGCGGTCTGGGATCTCGCCCGAAATCTGCTCTGGCCAGTGCTGCCGCTCTATTTCCTTATCACCGTCAGTTACGGTGCGCTGCGCGGCGATGTGCCGATCGAAATGTATGTGCTGAATGCCAACAATGTGCGCGACCGGCTTCCGGCACTGGTTGCGCCCTATTGGTTCATCAGCCTTTATGCGCAACTGGCGCTGTGCGTGGTTCTGGTCGGTCTTTGGCCTATGCTCCGCAGGTCGCTGGCCAAAAGCCCCTTCGGCTTCGGGCTGATGGCCACAATCTTGTGCGCCGGGCTGGCCGCCCTGATTCAGTTCGTTCTGGTGCAATGCACCGGCAATGACTGTGAAACCGCCGCGCGCAGCTTGCCCATTCTGGAACGGACGCTGCCATTGTGCCTGCCCTTCCTGTGGGTCGGATGGACGATCCAATCTGCCCAGACGTTGCGTGAAAAAGCCCTGGCCGTCTTTGCACTTGTTCTGACCGTTGCCAGCTTCCCGATCCGCGAGACCGGCTTTCTGGTGATGATGACAATCGGCGGCTCTTCCGCCTTTATCGTGCCAAGCTCCGGCACAGTCACCTGGAAGTCCGAGAGGATTTCGAGCAAAAACGCCTCGAAGGCTTCGTCGGTCCGGTCGAGTTCGTCG
>DAORUY010000097.1:0-10418 GCA_035433445.1 Paracoccaceae bacterium | reverse complement strand
ATCTCAACACGCCCGCACATACCGCGCCGGACGACTTGCTGACCGATGTCTGCATGCCGTTGAAGGGCTGATCATCTTCATCTTGGCTGAATTATTCCGGCGGTCCGGGGGCGCCGCCCCCGGGCCTCAGCCGTTGATCAGTTCCGCCTGCCGTACGATCACCTCGGCCTGCCGCATCGAGGCAATGTCAATGAGTCGCCCCTTGTAGGTTGCGGCGCCCGATCCGGCGGCCTTCGCCGCCTCCATCGCCGCAAGGATCTCGCGCGCCTCGCTCAACTGTGCCTCGGACGGCGTGAAGACCTCGTTCGCGAGTGCGACCTGTTTGGGATGGATCGCCCATTTGCCGACCATGCCGAGCGTCGCCGCCCGCCGCGCCTGCGCGCGGAAACCTTCTTCATCGGAAAAATCGCCAAAGGGACCATCGACCGGCAGCACCCCATGCGTCCGGCAAGCTGCGACGATCGCGGCGCTGGCCCAGTGCCAGGGGTCGGACCAATAACGCGCTTCGCCGCGCTGCATGTAGTAGTTTTCCTGCGTGCCGCCGATCCCGGTGGTCTGCATCCCCATGGAGGCGGCGAAATCCGCCGCCCCAAGGCTCATCGCCTGCAGCCGGGGGGAAGAAGCCGCAATTTCCTCCACATGCGCGATACCGGCTGCGGTTTCGATGATCACCTCAAGGCTGATGCGCTTTTGGCGCAGTTTTGCCGCCTCCACAGCGCTCACCAACGCATCGACGGCATAGACATCGGCCGCGCAGCCGACTTTGGGGATCATGATCTGGTCAATGCGGTCGCCCGCCTCTTCCAGCACTTCGACCAGATCGCGATACCAGAAAGGCGTGTCGAGGCCATTGATGCGGACGGACAGATATTTGCCCCCCCAGTTGATGTCGTTGATCGCCCGGATGATGTTCTTGCGTGCCTCCGGTTTGTCCGCCGGGGCGACCGAATCCTCTAAGTCCAGATTGATCACATCCGCTGCACTGGCTGCCATCTTCTCGAACAAGGCGGGGCGTGAGCCGGGGCCAAACAGCTGGCAACGGTTCGGGCGGGCGGGGGCAGGGGGCTGAACACGGAAGCTCATGGAGGTCTCGCAAGTTTATGTCGGTTTCTCTTTGTGGATTGTTAGAATGTTGCTGGCGCATCGGCAAGTCGGATTTTGCACGTGCAGAAATCATGCCGCAACGCCGCGACGATCCCCCGCCCCGTCAGGCGTCATCCGCTTTGGTCTTGCGCCGCGATCCGCGAAAAGGTCTGTCAGGACCGATAAGCGCTGGGAGTTGCCTATGATCACCGTTACCGCCGAATCCTTCCGCCTTGCCCGGACCTTCACCATTTCGCGCGGATCAAAGACCGAAGCGCGCGTGCTGACTGCGCGGGTGACGCGCGGCGGGATCACCGGATGGGGCGAATGCGTGCCCTATGCGCGCTATGGCGAGACGTTGGAAAGCGTGGCGGATCAGATCGGACGCCTGCCGCTCGACGTGACGCGCGCCGCGCTGCCCGCTCTTCTGCCCGCCGGGGCCGCGCGCAATGCGGTCGATTGCGCGCTATGGGATCATGCGGCCAAAAGCGCCGGGCGGCGGGTGTGGGACCTGGCGGGCCTGCCCGCGCCCATGCCCCTGACCACCGGCTATACCTTGTCGCTCGACACGCCAGAAAAGATGCGCGCGGCGGCGGCGGAAGAGGCGCAGCGCCCCATCCTGAAGATCAAGCTCGGCACCCCGGACGACATGCCCCGGCTGGAAGCCGTGCGGGCCGGTGCGCCCGACGCTCGCATCATCATCGACGCGAACGAAGGCTGGACGGCGGAGATCTATGCCGACCTCTGCCCCCATCTTCTGCGGCTGGGCGTGGCGCTGGTCGAACAGCCCCTGCCCGCCGCGCAAGACGATGCCCTTGCCGATATGCCGCGCCCGGTGCCGGTCTGCGCCGATGAAAGCTGTCATGATCGCGCCTCGCTGCCGGGGCTCAGGGGCAAGTATGACATGGTCAACATCAAGCTCGACAAAACCGGCGGCCTGACCGAGGCGCTGGCCTTGCGCGATGCCGCGCGGGCCGAGGGGTTCGGGGTGATGGTCGGCTGCATGGTCGGAACCTCGCTTGCGATGGCGCCCGCGCTGATTGTCGCACAGGGCGCCGACATTGTGGACCTTGACGGGCCGCTTCTTCTGTCCGAAGACCGCGCCCGGCCCCTGCACTACGCAGGATCCGAAGTTTACCCGCCGGATGCCGGCCTTTGGGGATAGGGAGATCAAAATGACCCGCACCGTCTATGTGAACGGCAACTGGCTGGCGGAAGATCAGGCCGTGGTTTCCGTCTTTGACCGGGGCTTCCTGATGGCCGATGGCGTCTATGAGGTGACAACCGTCGTCGATGCCAAGCTGATCGACTTTCTAGGCCATATCGCGCGGCTGAACCGCAGCCTGGGCGAGCTCGACATGCCAAGCCCCGCGACCGCCGACGAACTTCTGGCGCTGCACCGCGAGATCGTGGCCAAGAATGGTGTTGTCGACGGGCGGGTCTATCTTCAGGTCACGCGCGGCAATCCGGGCGACCGCGATTTTGCCTTTCCCGACCCGGCCAAAACCGCGCCGACGCTGGTCATGTTCACCCAGGTGACCGGCCGCCCCGAGGACAGCGCGGACGCAAAGCGCGGGCTCAAGGTCATTTCCGTTCCAGACATCCGCTGGGCCCGGCGTGATATCAAGACGGTGCAGCTTCTCTATCCCTCGATGGGCAAGATGATGGCCAAGAAGGCTGGGGCGGATGATGCCTGGCTGGTGGAAGACGGGTTCGTGACCGAAGGCACGTCGAACAATGCCTGGATCGTGAAGGGGGGGCACATCATCACCCGCGCCCTGTCGAACGACATTTTGCACGGCATCACCCGCGCCGCGGTGATGCGTTATGCCGCCGAAGCGCAGCTGAAGATCGAGGAACGGTCCTTCACGCTGGACGAGGCCAAGGCGGCGGACGAGGCTTTCGTCACCTCGGCTTCGGCTTTCGTGATGCCGGTGGTGGAGATCGACGGGATGGCGCTTGGGTCGGGCAAGCCCGGCCCGGTCAGCCAGCGCCTGCGCGAAATCTATCTGGAGGAAAGCCGCAAAGCGGCGATCTGAGAGCGTCCCACGGTGGGACGCTTTTCGACGTGAATTATATCAATGAGTTACAGGCGCGAATTTACCGCGCCTTAACTTTTGTGCCCAATGCGGGACGAAGGCAGACCTACGCGGCGGTTTCCAGAACCTGCAGCGTGACGGCGCTGTAGAGCACCATGCTGGCGGCCAGAACGAAGACGTGCCAGGCCGTGTAGTGGAACGGCAGCCGGTCGAAGAGGTAAAGCACCACCCCCGCCGTATACAGGAGCCCGCCGGTCAGGATCAGCGTCAAAACGGTGGGCGACAACGAGGCGACGAAATCGCCGCCAAACACCGCGCCCGCCCATCCCATGCCGAGGTAAAGCCCCAGCGCCAGCCAGCGGAAGCGATGCGGGGATGCGAGTTTCAGCGCCATGCCCAGAAGGGCGGCCACCCAAAGACCTGCCACCAGCCAGCCGCCGTGCCCCGACAGAAGCGCGAAAGGCGTATAGGTGCCCGCGATCTTGGCATAGATTGCCGAATGATCGAGCCGTTGCAGAAGCCAGGCCCAGCGACCCTGACCGATCATATTGTAAAGGCCAGAACACAGGATCATCGCCAGAAGCGACAGGCCATAGACGGATGTGCCGACCATCGCGGGCGCATCCCCGCGCAGGAACGCCGTTAGCGTGATCAGGACCGGGACCGAGGCCAGAACCAGCGCAATCCCCAGAACATGCACCACCGCATCGCTGAGATATTCAGCGCGCGAATAGCCGGTTCTGGGCGCGAGATGCTTCATGAGCCAAAGTGTAACAGTCGGACCGCTTTGCCTCTAGCGCGGGGACGTAACGTCAAGGTGAAGGGCGCGGTCAGTGGGCAGGTTGGCGCCAATTCTGTAACGTAGCGGGAATGGTGGGTCGGACGGCAACAATTGCCAGGCCGAATGTCGCGCGGTCGGTTGCGGCGCAGACAGGCCATTCTTCACGGACTGGCTGGTCAGCGGATCATCCGGGGGGTGAAGAACCGGCGACAGCAGCCTATAATGTGCGAGGCAGGGGGCCGCCAGCACGGCAGCTCCTTATCTGCGAAAGGAACGCGCAATGGCAAAGAATACGATCTGCGTCTGGTATGACAAGGAGGCCGAAGCCGCCGCCCATTTTTACGCCGGGGTCTTTCCCGACAGTGCAGTCCAGGCCGTGCATCGGGCGCCCAGCGACTATCCGTCGGGGAAGGAGGGGGATGTGCTGATGGTCGAATTCACCGTTGCGGGCATTCCCTGTATCGGCCTGAATGGTGGGCCAGCCTTTCACCATACCGAGGCCTTCTCTTTCCAGATCGCCACGGAGGATCAGGAGGAGACGGACCGTTACTGGAATGCCATTGTTGGCAATGGCGGACAGGAAAGCGCCTGCGGCTGGTGCAAGGATCGCTGGGGCATATCCTGGCAGATCACGCCGCGCACCCTGATGGAGGCGATGGCTGCGGGCGGGGCCGAGGCGAAGCGCGCGTTTGACGCCATGATGGACATGACGAAGATTGACGTTGCAGTGATCGAGGCGGCACGGCGGGGCTAAGGCGCGAGTTGGCGGTCGGGGAACGGCGGGCCGCTTACGGCTTGCCTACATTTTCCCGGAAGGCCACGTCGAAGGCGGCCTTCTTGGCGTCGTCGGCGGCGGTCTGGTTTGCCGCGCGCCAGTCTTCATAGGGCATGCCGTAGTAGATTTCCCGCGCCTCGTCCTTGGTCATCGCGATGCCGCGCTCGTTCGCGGCTTCCTGATACCAGCGCGCTAGACAGTTGCGGCAGAAACCGGCGAGGTTCATCATGTCGATATTCTGCACGTCGGTGCGCTTTTCCATCAGATGATGGCGCAGCGCCCGGAAGGCGGCGGCTTCCAGTTCGGTCTGGGTCTGATTGTCGATCTTGGTCATGGCATCCTCACAGGCCGGACGCGGCCAGCACGGTTTCAAGAATGGGTGCAAGGCGGCTGGCCCACAAGACCTGCCCTGCGGCATCGGCAATCAGATCGTTCCTGACCTCGATCAGCACATTCGGGCGGGCCGGTCCAAGGGCGTGCCGGTCGATCGCATCCCCGTCGAGATGGCCATTATAGGGCTGGTTGTCTCCGGTCACATAGCCCGCGTCCCGGAGTGCGGCGATCAGGGGCAGCGCCAGACGGGTATCCTTCCAGGAATAGAGCACAGCCACCTCCCAGGGGCGCGGCGCGCGGCCCTTCAGGCAGGGGGTGAAAGAATGGATGGCGCAAATCGCCGTATCGGCCCGGCGCGCGGCCAGCCCCGCCAGCGCAGTGTGATAGGGCCGGTGCCAGGCGTTCAACCGGCGCTCGACTTCTGCCCTGTCAGCATGGCGGTTGGCGGGGATGATCGTCCCGTCATAGAGTTTCATCAGAAGGGTCGGGTCATCCTCGCCGCGATTGGGGTCGATGACGAGGCGCGAGAAGGTCGACAGGATCGCCGGGGCATCCAGCCGTTCGGCAAGTGCGCGGCTCACGCCAGCAGCGCCCACATCCCAGGCAATATGGCGGGCCATGTCGGCGGGCGCGATCCCCAGACTGCCGCCGTTCACGTCTGCCGGGACATGGTTGGAGGCATGATCGCAGGTGACCAGCCAACGGCCGGGCCGGTCGGCGCCAATGATTAAAAAAGGGGCAGTTGTCATGCGCAGGTCATTTCTTTGGTCTGATTTCCTTTACGCGAGCGGACGACAATGCGCCAGTTGCCCCAGCGGCGGAATTGAGCCATAGAGGCTCGGCCCAGGCATGTTAACGCAAACGGGGATCGCGCGAATGAGACGGCTCAGAAATGTAAAAATCGTGGCCACGCTTGGACCGGCGGCCAGCGACTATGCGACGATCCGTGCGCTGTTCGAGGCAGGCGCAGATGTGTTCCGGCTGAACATGAGCCATGGTGCCCATGCCGACCAGAAGGCGCGCTATGACATCATCCGCCAGATCGAGGCCGATACCGGCCGCCCGATCGCGGTGCTGGCCGATCTGCAGGGGCCGAAGCTCAGGGTAGGGGTCTTTGCCAATGGGTCGGAAGAATTGGCGGATGGCGCGCCCTTCCGCTTCGACCTTGACCCGGCCGAGGGGACAGTGGCCCGTGTGTGCCTGCCCCACAAGGAAATTTTCGCGGCGCTGGAACCGGGGGCCTCGCTTCTGGTCAATGACGGCAAGATCCGCCTGAAGGTGGAAAAGTGCGGCGCCGATTTTGCCGATTGCACGGTGACGACCGGCGGCACGATTTCCAACCGCAAGGGCGTGAACGTGCCCGACGTGGTGCTGCCGCTGGCGGCGCTGTCGGACAAGGACCGCGCCGATCTGGAATTTGCCTGCGAGTTGGGCGCGGACTGGCTGGCCCTGTCGTTCGTGCAGCGCCCCGAAGATGTGATCGAGGCGCGGGCGCTGGCCAAAGGCCGCGCGGCGATCCTGTCGAAGATCGAAAAACCGGCCGCCGTGAAAGCCTTTTCCGAGATCCTGGAAGTGTCGGACGGGATCATGGTGGCGCGCGGCGATCTGGGGGTGGAACTGCCGGTCTATTCGGTGCCGCCGATCCAGAAGCGGCTGGTCAGGCAGGCGCGCGCAGCGGCCAAGCCGGTGATCGTGGCCACGCAAATGCTTGAATCGATGATCGAAAGCCCGATGCCGACGCGTGCCGAAGTTTCGGACGTGGCGACCGCGATCTATGAAGGGGCGGACGCTGTGATGCTGTCGGCGGAATCGGCGGCAGGCGCCTATCCGGTCGAGGCGGTGCAGACGATGGACAATGTCGCGCGGTCGGTCGAAATCGACCCGACCTACCGCGAGGTGATCGAGGCCAGCCGCAAGGCCAACCGCCAGACGGTGGCGGACGCCATTGTCTCGGCCGCGCGGGAAATCGCGGAAACCACTGATATCAAAGCGATTTGCTGCTTCAGCCAGTCAGGCACCACGGCAAGCCTTGTGGCCCGCGAACGCCCGCGTGTGCCGATCCTTGCGCTCACACCGATCACCGCGACGCTGCGGCGGCTTTGCCTGACCTGGGGGGTGCATTGCGTTCTGACTCCGGCGGTTGACCGGTTCAAGATGGCGGTTGTCGGTGCCGTGCGGGCCGCGCGCGACCATGGCTTTGCGACGGAAACCGACCAGATCGTCGTCACCGCAGGCGTACCCTTCAACGTGAAGGGCACCACGAACATCCTGCGCGTCGCCCCCTGCAACGAGCGGCTGATCTTCAACACCGACCCGGAATAAGACCAGAAAATCCTTTTATCTCAATCTTCTGTTGGTGCCGCGCCGGTTCCGGGGTACCATCCCTTCAGCCGGGAGAACCGGCGTGAGGCAATGGAGGACAGAGATGGGCGGAACAGGTCTTATCGTCACCCTGATCATCGGGGCAGTGGCCGGCTGGCTGGCCGGGCAGATTGTCAAAGGTTATGGCTTCGGGCTGATCGGCAATATCGTCGTCGGTATTGTCGGCGCGTTTCTGGCCGGATGGATCTTGCCGTTGGTCGGTATCTCCATCGGGTCTGGCGTCATCGGTTCGGTCATCCATGCGACGCTGGGTGCGGTGATCTTTCTGGTGCTTTTGCGGCTGGTCAAGACCGGCTGAGCGTGTCGGGCGGACGATGGCAGTTGTCCCGACAGAAGAATTCACGAAACCGGGCGGGCCCAATGGTCCGCCCGGTTTGTTTTTGGAAATGCGGCCTGAGCCGGGGGCGAAATCCTGCAAGGATTTCGGGGGCGCTTTCTTTTCAAGAAAGCGCTGGGGTGCGGGGGGGTGTCATGTGATCCTGAAGGGGTGAAAGGGTCCATGTGGTGGCCTTGGATGGCGGGCTGAAGCCCGCCCTACGGGGGGGTGCCAAAGCGGGACGAGTCTTGTCAGACCCGGCCTCCGCCCGACCTGAGCGGGATCGGGTGATCTTCCAGTGGAAGATCGCCCCCCGCTCATCGCGCAACGGCTGCGGCTGGGCCGTTTCCGCAAGCGATAACAGAGGCCAGCATCTGCCCCGGATGGTGCGCAGCACCAGCCCCTCGGGGGGGGCAGGTGCTGGCCGGTGGCTTTGGGCCACCGACCGGCGAGAGGCGCCGCTGCGACATCGGCGAACGCGATGGCGTCCGCCGAATTCGATCGTGGGGATTCCGCCAAGACCCATCCCAGTCTGAAAATCGCAGGTGGCCGCAGGGAATAAGGTGGGTATTTATCCCACCATCGGCGCGGGGGGATCGGGGGCGGGCAGTGGTGGGGTTGGACCCCACCCTACGGGTCGGGCGATAGCCATTTCGGACGACCGCCATCCGCACCGAAGGCTTTGGGGTCATATTTATCGTAGTTCAATATTTCCCACGCGACAGCGTCGGTTGGGGAAAAATGCTTGAGCATCGAGTATTTCTCGACCAGCGGCTTCATTTTTTCACCGTATTTGCTCAGGCAATTGTGAAATAAAATTTGAACTTCAGAATTCGATAGCTGGGCGCGAACTATCCTGGAATAGAATGGTTTGTCTGAAGGGCATGAGCGATCTATAAAGGAAAGGATATTGTACATGACTCTGTAGTAGTGTCCAATTTTATTGCCATTGCGCTCGTAAAACCCCTCGTAGTCCGGCCTTAGGTTTTCGGTAAGTCTTATAACCAGAAAAGAGATGACATCACGCCCGATTGTCCTTCTATCTATTCCAATCGCTTGGTTATACGAGTGCGATTCAATTCCAGAAATGATGGTGTTGAGAAGCTCGATCTGCTTGAAGAAAGACTGCTCAAAAGATAGTATCTTTCCATCTTCTATCTGCCTGTTAATCTGCTCTTGTTGTTTTTCAATTAAAATCTTTGTTCTTTCCAATTCATCTTTTGAAATTCTAATTTCCGACCTTTGGAGCCAGAAGGCGTAAAAAATTCCTGCAAAAGCGAGCCCAGAAAACAAGGCGTTAGAAAATCCGAACATATCTCCGAAAGTACCACGCGTAGTTTCGTTTTCTCCAGACATAATTACATAATTTACATACATGACTAAGAAAACTAACATTGCGACTATTGCGAATGTGAGCGGACCGGAATTTTTTTGGATGCAGCGCGAAGCACATCTGAACATATGAGTAATCCTTATTAGTATCTTCACCTCCCCCTTCTCGCCTTCCCGCCCCGCATCCCGGCCCGGCCCCCGGTTGATCTCCCCCGCGCCTTCACCGCCTCTTCCACGGCCTCTTCCACCACCGACTGGCGGGCCAGCGGGTCGTCGGCGACGGCCAGTTCCACCGCCTCTAGCCGCTTGACCTCATCCCTGAGCCGTGCGGCTTCTTCGAATTCCAGGTTCTCGGCGGCCTTGCGCATCTGGGTGCGCAACGCATCGAGATGCGCGGCGAGGTTCTGGCCGACCATCGCCTTTTCGACCTTGGCCGTCACCCGCGACTGGTCGGTATCGCCCTGCCAGAGACCCGCCAGCACATCTTCGACATTCTTCTTCACCGTCGTGGGCGTGATGCCGTGCGCGATGTTGTAGGCGGTCTGCTTTTCGCGCCGCCGGTTGGTTTCGGCCATCGCCCGTTCCATCGAGCCGGTGATGCGGTCGGCATACATGATCACCCGGCCTTCCGAATTGCGCGCGGCGCGACCGATCGTCTGGATGAGCGAGGTTTCCGACCTGAGGAACCCTTCCTTGTCGGCATCGAGAATGGCCACCAGCCCGCATTCGGGAATGTCGAGCCCTTCGCGCAGCAGGTTGATCCCGACCAGCACATCGAAGGCGCCCAGCCGCAGGTCGCGCAAGATCTCGATCCGTTCGATCGTGTCGATGTCGGAATGCATGTAGCGCACGCGGATGCCCTGTTCATGCAGATATTCGGTCAGGTCTTCGGCCATGCGCTTGGTCAACGTGGTGACAAGCGTGCGCATGCCCTTGGCGGCGACGCGGCGCACCTCGTCCAGAAGGTCATCGACCTGCATCTCCACGGGGCGGATTTCGATTTCGGGGTCGATCAGGCCGGTGGGGCGGATCACCTGCTCGGTGAAGACGCCGCCCGCCTGATCCATCTCCCATGCCGCAGGTGTGGCGGAGACGAAGACGGATTGGGGGCGCATCGCATCCCATTCCTCGAACTTCAAGGGCCGGTTGTCCATGCACGAGGGCAGGCGGAAGCCATGTTCGGCGAGCGTGAATTTGCGGCGATAGTCGCCCCGGTACATGCCGCCGATCTGGGGGACGGAGACATGGCTTTCGTCGGCGAAGACGATGGCGTTGTCGGGGATGAATTCAAAAAGCGTGGGCGGCGGTTCGCCCGGTGCGCGGCCGGTGAGGTAGCGGGAATAATTCTCGATCACCGCGGAACTGCCGGTGGCCTCC
>DAORUY010000096.1:0-10505 GCA_035433445.1 Paracoccaceae bacterium | reverse complement strand
TCTGGATTGAACTTTTTGCCAACGTCGGTTTTATCTTGGCGATCGCGGTGGAGGGGGTGTTTCTGACCCGCCTCTTGCGCCAGCAGGTGCGCGCGGAAATGGCGCTGTCGGCCGCCTCGGGCGCGCTGCATGATCTGATGCAGGCCTACTTTTCCCAATGGGGCTTGACGGCGGCGGAAGCTGATGTTGCGGGGTTCACCATCAAGGGCTATTCGATTGCCGAGATTGGGACGATGCGGCAGTCCGCTGAAGGGACGGTGAAAAGCCAGCTGAACGCGATTTATCGCAAAAGCGGTCTTGCCGGGCGCGGGCAATTGGTCAGCCTGCTGATCGAAGACCTGCTGAGCGGACCTTTGCCGGTCGCGGCCCCACCCGTTCCGTCCCGCACAAAGAGCACGCTGGATTGAGCGAAAATTTGCCCCTATAGTCCGCCCCGTGGTGCGGAAGGGGCAGTCTGACTTATGCAACGCATTGTTAAGGGGGCGGTTTTCGCCCTGTTTGCTTGGGCGGTGACGATGGCCGGTGGCGCCGATGCCGAAGGGCTGTGGCTGCCCAAGAAAGGTGCCAAGACCAGCCGTGGCGCGCTTTTGTCCCAACAACTTGCGGTTCTGGATACGCGTGCGGCCACACAATATGACCAATCCGTCCGGTTGACGCCCCATGGTAAGGCGGCGGCGGAGGCCGGCAACGAACCCACGGTCTTGCCGACCTATTCAGGGCGCCGAGGCGCCTATACGGACGCCGCGCGCGAGGCCGCCCGCCGTCACGGCATTCCCGAAGATCTGTTCTTGCGGCTCGTTCAGCAGGAAAGCGGCTGGAATTCCGGGGCCAGATCGAACAAGGGTGCGACAGGTCTGGCGCAGCTTATGCCGGAAACGGCCGCCCGGCTGGGCGTGGACGAGACCGACCCGCACCAGAACCTCGATGGCGGCGCACGATACCTGCGCATGATGTATGATCGGTTCGGCGATTGGAAACTGGCGCTGGCGGCTTATAATGCCGGGCCCGAAGCGGTTGAAAAATATGGCGGTATCCCGCCCTATGCCGAAACGACCAACTATGTAGCCCGGATCATGGGCGGCTGAACATTCTCAGTCCTCTTCGGGCGTCGGTGGCACATAACGCCTTTGCCCATGCCCGTCGGTCAGCATGTAGTCTCGCGGTATGCTCTTGGTCGATCGCCCCCAAAGCGACTGGGCCGCACGTTCGTGATGTGCAGTGAAGTCCGCGCTTGCGGCATAGATTTCACGCACTGCAAAGCGGACCGGATCCGCCATCGAACGAATGACCTCGAACGCGAGGCAACCGGGTTCGGCCCGGGTCAGGCGGATATGTTCGGGCAAGAGCGCGGCGACGCGATCGGCTTCCTCCAGCGAGCGGCAGATCAGAAAGCCGGTCAGAACCACATAGGATTGCAGCAGGGAGTGGACCGGATTGATGTCTGACATGTCCGCGCATCGCCATGAAAGGTCTGGGTGGGACCGATCATGGGGACGGTGCGCCTGACCGTCAAGCCGTCAAGCCGTCAAGACGCCCGCCGCATCAGTGCATAGGCCACCGCAGAACAGAGCGCCGCCGCGACCATCGCCGGCAAGGGCGTGCCATCGAATGCCAGACCAACCGGGCCGGCGATGACCACCGCAAGCACCGTGGATATGGCAGAAATGACCGAAGTCGCCATCCCGGCGATATGGCCCATCTTCTGCATTGCCAGCGCGTTGAGATTGCCGAAGGTGAAACCCGCGATGAAAAAGACGCTGTTGGCCCAGAAGAAGAAAGCCGCAAACGCCGCGTCGCCCTCAAGCAGGTTCAGCGCGAAAAGCGCTGCCATGCCCAGCGACAGGACCATCTGGATCAGATAGGCCCAGGCCGCCAACCGCCGCATTCCCACGCGCATCACCAATTTGCCGTTAACAAAAGATGCGGTGGCCGAAAAGGCGGCGATCAGCGCGAACCAGTAAGGAAACTGGGCGGCCCGCTCGTAGGTCACGTCGAAAATCTGCTGGATCGAGGACAAAAGCCCCATCATCTGGCCAAAGCCCAGAGTCATCACCGCCGTGTAAAGCCGCACGTCACGGTTCGCCAAAACCTCGCGCAGCCCTGACAGGATGAGTGTGGCCGAGAGCGGCCTGCGGGCGGGCGGGGCGAGGGTCTCGGCCTGTCGCACCCAGACCCAGGTCAAAGCGAACAGACCGAATGCGATGAAGGCCAGGAAGATGGCCCGCCAGCCCGCGAAAGCGATCACGAACGTGCCGATCATCGGGGCCAGCGCGGGCACCACCATGAAGACCATCATTACGAATGACATCACTCGCGCCATGTCGCGGCCTTCGTAAAGGTCGCGCGACAGCGCCACACCGGCAATGCGCGGGCCTGCGGCCCCCAACCCTTGCAAGGCGCGCGCCAGCAACAGAAGTTCCAGGCTCGGGGCGATGCGGGCCAGGGCAGAGCCGGCGACATAAAGCAAAAGCCCGCCGCCGATCACCGGCTTGCGCCCGAACGCATCCGATAGCGGCCCGGCAAAAAGCGTACCCACCCCCATGCCAAGGATGAAGGCCGACAAGATCAGTTGCGCGCGGTTTGGCGCGTCGGGCGTCAGCTCTGTGGCGATCGCCGGGAATGCGGGCAGCATCGCGTCGATGGAAAAGGCGATGGTCGCGAACAGCATCGCCAGCATCGCGGTGAATTCGAATTGTCCCAGACGCGGCGCAGAAACGCTCGGGCCGGGCAGGGCGGGCTGGCCCGTGTCGTCGGGATGTGTCACTGCGTCTGCCCCTTCGTCTGTGCGATCAGGTCGTCGATCAGACCAGCCCACAGGTCGGTTGGTTGCGCGCCCTGCACTGCATGCCGGTCGGCAATGATGAACGTCGGCACGGAATTCACCCCGCGCGATCGGGAATGGGCGACGCGACCCGCGATTTCGGCCCGGTCGGCGTCGGTGTCCAGAAGCCGTGCCAACATCGCGCGGTCCAGTCCGACATCGGCCGCCAGATCGGCAAGGGTCGTCTTGTCGCCAATATCGCGCCCCTCGCGCCAATAGGCCCGGAACAGCGCCGACACCATTGGGGTCTGACGCCCCTCGAGCCCGGCCCAATGGATCAGCCGGTGCGCATCAAGCGTATTCGGTGCGCGTTTGATGGCCGGCAGGTCAAAGACCACCCCGGCCTTTTCGGCATGGGCCAAAAGTGGTTCATGCACGCGCACGATATTTTCTCGGCTGCCGAACTTGGCGGCCATGTAGGCCTGACGGTCCATACCTTCGGCCGGAAGGTCGGGGTTCAGCTGGTAGGGATGCCATTCGATCTGAAACGGATGATCGGGCCGGGATTCAAGCGCGCGGTCAAGATAGCCTTTGCCCACATAGCACCAGGGACAGGCGACGTCCGAGATAATATCAAGTTTTATCATGTCTTTATCGTCCATTTTTCGCGTAGAATACGGCGGTTGACCTTGCCCGTTGCAGTCAGCGGCAATTGAGGCAGTCGTTCATACTGTCGGGGGCACTTGTAGGGGGCGAGGACAGTTTTTGCATGGGCGGCAAGCGCCTCGGGCGTGGCCGGGCCGGTGAAGAAGGCGCCGATAATCGTGCGACCGGGGCCAAGCGACAGCTCGCAAGCCGCCACGTCGCCCGCGCCGTCACAAGCCGCCAGCGCGGCCTCGACCTCTTGCGGGGCGACGCGGTAGCCACCGGCATTCGTCATCTCATCCGCCCGGCCCAGCGTGCGAATGCTGCCGTCAACGTTCATTTCGCCCATGTCGCCGGTCAAGAACCAGTCGCCCGCGAACTTGTCCGCCGCTTCCGCCTCGGCCCCGGCATAGGTCAGGAACAGACCGGGGTCGGTGTGATGAATGCCGATGACACCTGCGGTGCCGCGCGGCACGGACGCGCCATCGGGGCCAAGAATGGCGACCGTGCGGCCGGGCTGTACGCGGAGCGCAGCTTCGCCCGAGGCGGGCGAGGCGGACAGGAAGGTGGAACATTCCGACAGGCCAAAGGCTTCGTAAAGCGGCTTGCCGGTTGCCGCTGCCCATGCCGCGCGCACCGGATTGGACAGGGCTTCGCCCGCCGTCAACCCATGACGCAGGCGCGGCAGGTCAAGGCTGGGATGGGCCTTCAGCATCTGCCGGTAAACGCCCGGCGCAGCGGCAAAAAGCGTTGCATCGAAGCGGCGCAGATAAAGCGGTAGCTGGGCGGGCGTGGTGCCCGCCGCCGGGATTAGTGCTGTTGCGCCAATTGTCCATGGATCGAAAAGCCCGGTCCCCAGCGTGAAGGTCCAGTTCATCGCACCGGCGTGCAGAACCCGGTCGCTCTCCGTCAACCCATACCAGCCGTCGCGCATCATCTGCCGCGCCCAGATTGCCCGATGGGCGTGAAGTACTGCGCGCGGTGCGCCGGAAGTGCCGGATGTATAGACCAGATAGGCCGGGCGGTCCGGCGGGCCAAGGGCGAAGGCACCCTCCCGCCCGTCGGCCAGTCCGCGCATCTCTGCTGTGGTCAGAACCGGGCAGGGCGCGTCGGGCAGGCTGATCCCCGGTGCGGCGATGATCAGTTCGGGAGCGAGCGTCTGACACAGCCGGGTGACTTCTGGCCCGGTCAGGCCAGCGGGCGCGGCAACCGGCAGATGGCCCGCACCGACCGCGCCCAGGAAGGCCAGAGGGAAGTCGACAGAATTGTCGATGCGCAAGAGAATCTTAGCGCCGGGCGACAGGCGCTGCGCCGCAAGGCCCCCGGCGATCCCGCGCACCGCGCGCACCAGTCGGCCATAGCTCCAGCGTTCCGCGCCAGAGGGGCGCAGAAGCTGCAAGGCGATCTTGTCGGGCAGTGCATCGGCGCGCGCCAGCACGTGGGCCGCCAGATTGAACGGGGCAGGACAGGCCGGCCAGGCCGTGGATCGTATTTCCGAAAGCATGGGCAAACGGCTACCCCTCGCGCGGGTCAGTTGCAAGAACCCACCCGCGCGCGCTAAAGCACAGGCGGCTCTGCCCGGACGAACAGGATCTGACCATGGACCGATCAAAACTCCTCCGCTTTCAGCGCGACGCTGGCCCCGATTCCGCGCCCGAACCGCTTGATCTGGGCAAGCGCGTGCGCGATCTGCGCAAGGCGCACGGCTGGACGCTGGAACAAGCCGCGGGGCAGGCGGGGCTGGCGCGATCAACCCTTTCGAAGATCGAAAACGGCCAGATGTCGCCGACCTATGAGGCGCTGAAGAAACTGGCCGATGGGCTGAAGATCTCCGTGCCGCAGCTTTTCACCCCACCGACCGAGGCCAAGGCAAACGGTCGCATGGCCCTGACCCGCACGGGCGAGGGGCTGCCGCATCCGACGGTGACCTATGAGCATGAAATTCTGGCCCATAGCCTGACCCAGAAGCGGATGCTGCCCTACCGCGCCCGCATCCGCGCCCGCAGCCTTGACGAATTCGACGGCTGGGTGCGGCACGACGGAGAAGAATTCATGCTGGTGCTGACGGGGGTGGTGCGGCTTTATACCGAATTCTACGAACCGGCCGAGCTGAAGCGCGGCGACAGCGCCTATTACGATGCCTCAATGGGGCACAACCTCATCTCACTCAGTCAGGACGATGCAACGGTTCTATGGGTGACGAGCAAAAGCTGAGTTGATGTCCAAGCTGATGTCAGGCGTGGCCGTCGTCACCGAACCGCGAATCATCGTCGCTTTCATCTTCGCCATCGGCCACGTATTTGGCCGAAAGGTTGATGGAATGATTGTCGTGGCGGGGGTCCATGATCACGTCTGACGGCAGTTCGCCCGACAGCCATTCAAGAATTTCCTCGCGCGCCTCGCCCGGCGATTGGCCGGAAAGATCGGCAATATAGCGCACGAATGCGTGCTGATCGCCGTCGATACCGTCCAGTTCAACTTCATCAGCGTCCGGCCAACGGTCCTGGATCGCGTCAAAGAAGGCCGGCCAGTTTTCCGAGACATGGTGCCATTTCATGCTTCACCTCCGGGCCGGGTCTTTCCCCCAATGTGTGCCCGAATGATCAGCGAGAAAAGAGCCTTGGCAACAAAATCGCAGCAAGGATGGCAGCAACCAGTTGGGCCACGACATAAGCGGGTACGTTCGTGGCCGCTATGCCGGTGAATGTATCGGAAAAAACCCGTGCAAGGGTCACGGCCGGATTGGCGAAGCTCGCCGACCCGGTGAACCAGAAGGCGGCGGCGATCCATGCCCCGACCAGCGCCGGGGTCTGGGCGGGCGTGTGCCGGGTCGCACCGGCGATGGTCAGGCACAGGCCGAAGGTCGCGACGAATTCCGACAGGTAAAGCCCACCGCCGCTGCGCGCGGTTGTCGCTAACTGGAACAGATCTTGTGCGAACATCGCATGTGTCAGCGGCACGGCGAGCAGAGCGCCCGTAACCTGAACCAGCACATAGGCCCCGGCCATGGCTGCGCCGATCTGGCGGGTCAGCAGCATGTAAAGCGTCACTGCCGGGTTCATATGGGCGCCGGACAGCGGGCCGAAGATGGTGATCAGCAGATACAATATCAGCCCGGTTGCGAAGGCATTGGCAAACAGCGTCAGCGCGAGCGTGCCGCCCGCCAACCCCATGCCCATGATCCCGGTGCCGATCCCGCACATCACCAGGATCAGGGTGCCCAACCCCTCGGCCAGCAGCTTCGCACTCATCCAATCGACCCGATCCGGGTCAGCGCGGCCTGAAGGCCGGCACGGTCAAGCGTCTCCGGCCGCGCTGCCAGAAGGGCATTGGCGCGCGCCAGCAGTTTGCCATAAGCGGTTTCGAAAGCGGCGGGCTGGTTGGCCGGTGCGGCGGCGGCAGGATCCTCGACACCCCAATGGGCCCGCACCGGCGCACCCGGCCAGAAGGGACAGGTCTCGCCCGCTGCCGATCCGCACACCGTGATGACGGCATCCATCACCGGCGCATCCGGCGCCGCAAATTCATCCCAGCTTTTCGAGCGCAAACCCTCGGTCGAGTAGCCCCGTTCCGCCAGCAGGCGCAACGATTGCGGATGGACCTGTCCCGCCGGTTTTGACCCGGCGGAAAAGGCGCGAATGCCACCCGCCGCGCCATGGCGGTTCAGGATGCTTTCCAAGAGGATCGAGCGGGCAGAGTTGCCCGTGCAAAGGACAAGTATTTTCATCGCGCCGATCTAAGCGCGCCGTGTAACAGCGCTGTGACGTCAGTTCAGAATGTCTTGCGTTGCGCGCGCGCCGCCCGAGATATCCTCGCCCAGCCCGGCGACAGTATTGCAGGCAGCCATGCCCGCCAGAAGCACCAGAAGCAGAATTTTTTTCATCGGATCACTCCTCATACCACCAGACCTCGGGCTGGAAGCCCGGCCAGTCGCCATATAGCGGAAGCCTTTCGGGATGGTGAAGATGTTTCGAATAGGCCAGACGCGAAACCTTGGAATACCATACCGGAATGATGTAGCGCCCGCCCAGAAGCACCCGGTCAAGCGCCTGGGTCGCGATGGTGAAATCGGCCGGATCGGTTGCGCCGACCATCCGCGCGATCATCGCTTCGGCAGCGGGGGAATTCATGCCCATCAGGTTGCGCGTGCCGGGCGCTTCAACCCCGGCCGATCCCCAGTAAAGCGTCTGCTCGTTGCCGGGGGAGAGCGACAGAGCCAGCGTATGCCAGGTCATGTCGAAGGCATAATTTGTCACCCGTTCTTTCAGTTGCGGGCCATCGACGGTTGTGACCGTCGGCGTTATGCCCAGAAGCTTCAGCGCCTCCACATAGATACTCACGACCGCTTCGGGGTCCGCTGCTCCTGCGGCCAGAAGGATGTCAAAGGTGAAGGGTTTGCCGTCGGCGCTCTTCATGACGCCATCCTGAACCGTCCAGCCCGCTTCCTCGAAAAGCTTCATGGCCTTGCGGATGTTGCCGCGATCCGTCGAATTGGCGGGGTCGCTGATCGGCAGATCATAGCCTTCCAGCGTGCCGGGGATGAGGTCTGACGCAAAAGGCTGCAAGAGTTCCGCCACCCGTCCCGCCGCGGGTCCATGATCGGTGCCGAGCGTGGAGTTCGAGAAATAGGACGTGATGCGCGGCTCGGTTCCGCCATTCATCGTCTGGTTGGTGAATTCGAAGTTGAACGCCAGGATCATCGCTTCGCGCACGCGCCAGTCTGCGAAGATCGGATTGCGCATGTTCATCACCAGCCCGGTGATGCCGGAGGGGCGCGAGTGCGGCAGCTCTTCCAGAACGACGTCGCCAGCGGTAACGGCGGGAAAGCCATAATTCGTCTGCCACTTTCTGGCATTGGTTTCGCGGTAGGTGTCGATATCGCCAGCCGTAAAGGCCTGGAAGGTCACATCCGCGTCAGAGAAATATTCATAACGGATCTCATCGAGGTTTTGGCGCCCCTTGTTCAGCGCCAGATCCTTGCCCCAATAGTCGGGGTTGCGGCGGTACACGAGGCTACGGCCAGGGTCGACGTTTTCGATCAAATAGGGGCCGGACCCCACCGGGACCGCAAGGCTGCTGTCTTCGATGTTATTGCCGTCCCACGCCGCCTTTTTCAGGATCGGCCTGAGGCCCATCAAAAGCGCAAGCTCCCTGTCCGGTACAGCGAAGGTAATCTTCACCTTGCGCTCGCCGGTGGCTTCGATCTTTGAAACCTTCTTCCAGGCGGTCTGATAGCGGGGCGCGCCAAGGGTGCCGAGCGTCTCCATGCTCCAGATCACATCCGCGACCGTGACCGGACTGCCGTCCGAAAACTCCGCTTCGGGACGCAGGGTGAACTCGACCCAGGTCCGGTCCTGATCCGTCTCTATCGATTCGGCCAGAAGACCGTAAAGCGTGAAGGGTTCGTCGATCGAGCGGCCCATGAGTGACTCATAGGTAAAGGTCGTGATGCCTTCGGCCACCGTGCCCTTGATCGAGAAGGGATTGAGGCTGTCGAAACCACCGTTTACGCCCAATCGTAAGATTCCGCCCTTGGGCGCATCGGGATTGGCGTAGGGCAGGGCCACAAAATCGGGTGGGAGAGCGGGTTCGCCATACATAGCTATGCCATGTTGAGGAGCGGCCACCCCTTGGTCCGCCAGCAACATCAGAGCCAGAATCGGACCCGAGGCCCACGACCGTTTCCACCAAGCCTGCGACATCCGCCCCTCACATGTTATTGTCTTGACTGGCGCGGACAGTAACCGCTTAGGCGGCCCATTTCAAACTTTTCGCTTGGACAACCGGCAGCTTACCGCGTATAACGGACGCACTGCTCGATAGGTTTCTTGCCTGTATGAAACCTGCCTCAATAACTGAACGCCCGCCTTGTGCGGGCGTTTTTTTGTTTTGCTGTTGGCTGGCTTGCGTACGAATCGGCCTGTTCGCCGACCCGAGCTTTTTGGGTTTCCCATTTGCACACGCAGCATCTATCTTCGCCAGAGCAGCATCCGGCGTAGGCCGGGCGATTGGGATAAGGGGTTTGGACATGCTTTCAGGCAAGCGCGCGATCATCACCGGATCGAATTCCGGCATCGGGCTGGGGGTTGCGGAGGAGTTAGCCCGTGCCGGAGCCGACATCGTGCTCAACTCGTTCACCGACCGGGGCGAAGATCACGATCTGGCTGCGGCTCTGGGCAAGAAGCATGGTGTGACAGCGCGTTATATTAAGGCCGACATGTCGCGGGGTGACGAGTGCCGGGCTCTTGTCGCTCAGGCCGGCGGCTGTGACATCTTGATCAACAATGCCGGTATTCAACATGTCTCGCCCATCGAAAGCTTTCCGCCGGAAAAATGGGATCAGATCATTGCTATCAATCTTACATCGGCCTTCCATACCACCGCTGCCGCCCTGCCGGGGATGCGGACAGCAGGCTGGGGGCGGATCATCAACATCGCCTCGGCCCACGGGCTGACCGCATCGCCCTTCAAATCCGCCTATATCGCCGCCAAACATGGCGTGGTCGGCCTGTCCAAGACGGTGGCGCTTGAGGTTGCGGGGCAGGGGATCACCTGCAATGCAATCTGCCCAGGCTATGTGTTAACGCCCCTGGTCGAGGCGCAGATTCCCGATCAGATGAAAGCCCACAACATGGACCGCGAAACCGTGATCCGCGAGGTGATGCTGGATCGTCAGCCCTCGCGCCAGTTCGCGACGGTCGAACAGATCGGCGGTACGGTGGTGTGGCTGTCTTCGCCTTCCGCCGATCAGGTGACGGGCACGACGATCAGCGTCGATGGCGGCTGGACCGCGATGTGAAAAAGCGGCGTATCAACTTGGCGCTTCAGGGCGGGGGCGCGCATGGCGCGTTCACATGGGGCGTTCTCGACCGGCTTCTTGAGGAACAGGATATCGAGATCGCGGCGATTTCCGGCACTTCGGCGGGTGCGCTCAACGCAGCCGCGCTGAAGGCGGGCTATGTGCGTGGCGGACGCGAGGGCGCGCGCGAAAACCTCGACTGGTTCTGGGGCGAGGTCGACCGTGCTGACGATTTTCAGGTGCGCAACTGGTTCACCTTCTGGCCCGAGGTGATGATGCGCACCATGCGCGCCTTCACGC
>DAORUY010000095.1:0-10556 GCA_035433445.1 Paracoccaceae bacterium | reverse complement strand
CCTGAGGTCGATGACCTCGGCGCTGATCCCGTCCTTGGCCAGCTGGTCCGCCGCCTCCAGCGCATAGGTCATGCCGATCCCGAACGAGACGATCGTCACGTCCGATCCCTCCCGCCAGATCCGCGCCTTGCCGAAGGGAATGGTGAAATCGGGCAGGTCGGGCACTTCGAAGGACCGGCCGTACATGATTTCATTTTCCAGGAACACGACCGGGTTCGGGTCGCGGATGGCCTGTTTCAACAGACCCTTCGCGTCCGCCGCCGAATAGGGCATCACCACCCTGAGGCCCGGAATGGCCGCATACCAGGCGGCGAAATCCTGGCTGTGCTGCGCACCCACGCGTGCCGCCGCGCCATTGGCCCCCCGGAAGACGATGGGGCAGCCCAACTGTCCACCCGACATGTAGTTCGTCTTGGCGGCGGAGTTGATGATATGGTCGATGGCCTGCATCGCGAAGTTGAAGGTCATGAATTCGACAATCGGGTTCAGACCGCCCCAGGCCGCGCCGACCGCGATCCCGGTGAAGCCGATCTCGGTGATCGGCGTGTCGATCACGCGCTTCGGCCCGAATTCCTCCAGAAGTCCCTGGCTGATCTTGTAGGCGCCCTGATATTCGCCGACCTCTTCGCCCATCAAGAAGACATTGGGGTTGGCGCGCATCTCTTCTGCCATCGCCTCGCGCAGTGCCTCGCGAACGGTCATCGACTTCATCGGCGTGCCTTCCGGCCAGTCGGGCGAAGCTTTGGAAATCACCGCGACCGGCGTGACCGGGGCAGATGGGGCTGCGGGCGCCGCCGCGACCACTGCCGCCGGGCTTTGCGCCGGAGCGGGCGCCGCCGCGCCGGACGAGGCCGCCGGTACCGCTTCGCCGGCTTCGACCAGCACGGCGATGGGGGTGTTGACCTTCACGCCTGCCGATCCTTCGGGAATCAGGATCTTGCCCACGGTCCCTTCGTCGACCGCTTCGAATTCCATCGTTGCCTTGTCGGTCTCGATCTCGGCGATGATCTGGCCGGACTTGACCTGATCGCCTTCCTTCACCAGCCACTTGGCCAGCGTGCCTTCCTCCATCGTGGGCGAAAGCGCGGGCATGAGAATTTCGGTTGCCATGTCTGTCATCCCCCTCAGGCGTAGATATCGGTCCAGAGCTCGGACAGGTCCGGCTCGGGGCTTTCCTTGGCGAATTCGGCGCTTTCGTTGACGATGGCCTTGATATCGCGATCAATCGCCTTCAACTCGTCCTCGGTCGCCAGATTGCCGCCGATCAAGAGGTCGCGCACATGTTCGATCGCGTCCTTCTCGTCCTTCATCTTCTGGACTTCCTCGCGGGTGCGATACTTCGCCGGGTCCGACATGGAATGGCCGCGATAGCGGTAGGTCATCATTTCAAGGATATAGGGGCCCTTGCCCGCGCGGCAGTGCGCGACGGCCTTTTCGCCTGCCTCTTTCACCGCCAGCACATCCATCCCGTCGACCTGTTCGCCGGGAATGCCATAAGCCGTGCCCCGCCCGAACAACGTCACCGACTTGGTCGACCGCTTCATCGAGGTGCCCATCGCGTAATGGTTGTTCTCGATCACGAAGATCACCGGCAGGCCCCAAAGCTCCGCCATATTGTAGGTCTCGTAGACCTGGCCCTGGTTGGCCGCACCATCGCCGAAGTAGGCGAAGGTCACATTGTCATTGCCCTTGTACCAGTCCGACATGGCCAGACCGGCGCCCAGTGGCACCTGCGCGCCCACGATCCCATGCCCGCCGTAGAAATGGCGTTCCTTGGAGAACATGTGCATCGAGCCGCCCTTGCCCTTGGAGTAGCCGCCCCGGCGTCCGGTCAGTTCGGCCATGACCCCGTTGGCTTCCATGCCGCTGGCCAGCATATGCCCGTGGTCGCGGTAGCTGGTGATGCGCTTGTCGCCTTCCTTGGTGCAAGCCTCCAGCCCGACGACAACCGCCTCCTGCCCGATATAGAGATGGCAGAAGCCGCCGATCAGGCCCATGCCATAAAGCTGGCCGGCCTTTTCCTCGAATCGCCGGATCAGCAGCATCTCGCGGTAGTATTTCAGCAGATCGTCTTTAGAAATATTTGATTTCTCAGGGCTTTTGCGCGCTGCCATACCGGCGACCTCCCAATGACGGCAATATAGTTCAACGTTAAACTATAAATAGCGCACTGAATCGCATTAAGCGAGTGAAATTTGCGCGACAGTCAGAAGCGGTGGGGCAGGGGCCTCAGCGGATCACGATCTCGTCGGTGCGCACATAGCCCAAGACATTGCGCGCCCGCTCATCCAGCAGATCGACATCCAGATAATCATCCGACAGCCGTTCGGTCAGGTTCTGCATGCGCGCCACTTCGGCCTTCAGCCGGTCGCGCTCAGTGGTCAGTTCCTGCTTTTCCGCGGTGATCTGCACCCGTTTGACCACGCCGAAATCACCCTGAAGCGCGGCAAAGGTGAAATATCCCCCGATCGCCACAAGAATGACGCTTGCCGAAGTGGCCAGCACCGCATGTTTGATCGACGAAAGCCGCATGATCTGTCCCGATAGCCCGCTCGTTTTCCGCCTCTTTCGGGCGTGTGGGGTGATTCTGTCATAAAAACGCTGCTAAGGGAATCCTTCACGGCGTTTTTTTCTCGATGATTCAATAAGTCAGTCGATTCGCTTCCCGCCGCGCCATCTGCCCTCAGGTGGCAGAGGCATCCCGGATCGACTGGATCGCACCATCCAGCACCTTGTTGAAGGTCGCATCGTCCTGCTGGGCCGAAAGTCCCTCGGTCAGGGCGCGAGAGAAACTGGCGATCATGCCGCCATTCCGCGCCAGAATCTTGTTGGCATCGTCGCGCGCATAACCGCCCGACAGCGCTACGACCCGCATCACCCGCGGATGATCGACCAGCGGCCTATAAAGGTTGTCGACCGTGGGCAGCGTCAGCTTCAACATCACCTGCCGGTCGGCGGGCAGCTTGTCGAGGTGCTTGAGGATCTCTGCCAACAGGATCTTTTCCGCCTCGGCCTTGTCAGCGATGGAAATCGTCACCTCGGGTTCGATGATCGGCATCAGCCCGTGCGCGGCCACCTGATCGGCCACCTCGAACTGCTGGGCCACCACGGCGGCGATCCCTTTCGGGTTGGCCGCGTCGATGACCGAGCGTTCCTTGGTGCCGAAGATCCCCTTCTTGGCGGCGCGCGCCAGAAGATCATCCAGCCCCTTGATCGGCTTCATCAGCTTGACGCCATCGGCTTCGTCCTGAAGGCCCTGGTCGATCTTGAGGAAGGGCACGACATTCTTGGTCTTCCACAGATAGTCGGCCGACGGCATTCCGCCGATATCGGCATCCATGGTGCGCTCGAACAGGATCGCGCCGATCACCCGGTTGCCGTCGAAGGCGGGGGAAGTCGCAATACGCGACCGCATCTGATGGATCAGCGCATACATTTCCGCATCGCCGGAGTAGGTGCCTTCGGCGATGCCGTAAAGCTTCAGGGCCTTGGGCGTCGAACCGCCACTCTGGTCGAGGGCGGCGATAAAGCCCTTACCGGACCGCATCTGCGCTGCCTGCTTTTGCTGTGACATCTCTCGCTCCAAAGGAAATTGGGAAAATTGGTGGCCGGGGCCGGTAGCTGGCTTTTTAGGCGAGCGTTAGGGCCATTGCAAATGTGGTGGCGCTAACACCCGGAAAAGACAGTCATTTCAGAAACAATCCTGTAATCCGGGGCGCCAGGAAGCGCGGGCTGAACCGGGGCAGGAACGCAAACAGCCGGTTCTTCAGCCCGGTAACATGCACACGTTTGCCACGCAACATCGCTTTCCAGCCGGACCGCGCGACATTTTTGGCCGATGCGACCGGCATGGCCCGGAAAAGCCGCACCTTCTCCATTCCAGCCGAACGGGCAAACCGCGTCGCCGTCGCGCCGGGGCACAGGGCGGTGATGGTGACTTCTGTGCCGCGCAACTCCTCCGCCACCGCTTCGCTGAGCGACAGCACATAGGCCTTGGTCGCATGGTAAACCGCAAGGTTCGGCCCTGGCATGAAGGCGGCAACCGAGGCGACATTCATGATCCGCCCACCCCCCGCTGCCATCATATGCGGCACGGCGCGCTTCATCAGCGCGGTCAGCGCAAGGATGTTGACGCGGATCGAGGCATCTTCACGGGCGAAATCGCCCGTGGCAAAGGGGCCGGACGCACCCAAGCCCGCGTTATTGACCAGAATGTCGATCCGCCGCCGGCTGGAGGCGCGCCGCCACAGAAGTTCGACCGCTTCCATGTCGGTCAGGTCGGTGGCGATCACCTCTACGGCAATCTTGTGCCGGGCGCGCAATTCGTCCGCCAGCCGCTCCATCTTTTCGCCTTGCCGGGCGGCCAGGATCAGATCGCGCCCTTCCGCCGCGGCCAGAATGGCGAACTCCCGCCCCAATCCCTCGGATGCGCCGGTGATGAAAGTCCAGCCGCGCAGGCCGGTCCCTGATGACATGTTTTTCTCCTCGCGCCCCACGAACAAACCTAGTCACTCACACAAGGGGATCAAGGCAGTCCCAGGGGCACAGGGCGCCTTTCAGCCCATCAGCGCCTCGACACCCGGCAATTGCTTGCCTTCCATCCACTCAAGAAACGCTCCACCCGCGGTGGAAATGAAGGTGAAGTGATCAGCGGCACCAACCTTGTTCAGTGCCGCAACCGTATCGCCCCCGCCCGCGACCGAGATCAGCTTGCCCGCGTCCGTCAGTTCCGCAACTTTCGCCGCGGCGGCATTGGTCGCGGCATCGAAGGGGGCGATCTCGAAAGCACCCAAGGGGCCGTTCCAGATCAGCGTCTGGCAGGATTCGAACACCGTCGTCAGAACCGCCACCGTCGAAGGACCGGCATCAAGGATCATCGCATCGCCGGGGCAGGCGTTCACGGGCACCACCTGATGATCGGCCCCAGCCTTGAACTCCCGCGCGACCACCACATCGACCGGCAGGTGAATGGTGCAGCCAGCCTCGACTGCGCGTTGCATGATGGTGCGCGCTGTATCGGCCATATCATGCTCGGCCAGCGATTTGCCGACACAGACGCCCTTGGCCACCAGGAAAGTATTGGCCATGCCGCCACCGATCACCAGATGATCGACCTTGCTGACCAGATTGCCCAAAAGATCGAGCTTTGTCGAAACCTTCGCCCCCCCCACAACCGCGACCACGGGGCGCTCCGGCGCGCCAAGGGCCGCGTTCAGCGCCTTCAGCTCCGCCTCCATCAGGCGCCCCGCGCAGGAGGGCAGCAATCGCGCGATCCCCTCGGTCGAGGCATGGGCCCGGTGCGCGGCCGAAAAGGCGTCGTTTACATAGATGTTGCCAAGTGCAGCCATGGCCGCCGCCAGCGCGGGGTCATTCTTTTCCTCGCCTGCATGAAAGCGGGTGTTTTCCAACAACAGCACCTGGCCCGGCTGCAACGCGGCCGCCGCTTTCTTGGCCTGAAGCCCCACGCAATCATCGGCAAAGGCAACCTTCATCCCCAATGCCTTCTCGAGTGCGGGCAGGGTGATGCGCAGGCTCATCTCGGGAACGACCTGGCCCTTGGGGCGACCGAAATGCGCCAGCAGAACCACCTTGCCGCCTTTGGCCAGAATGGCCTTTACCGTCGGTACGATCTTTTCAATGCGCGTGGCGTCCGTCACCTGACCGGCCTCAACGGGCACATTGATGTCGACCCGGACAAGAGCGATCTGGCCCGCGAAATCCATATCGTCGAGGGTTTTCCACTTCATCGCCCGTTCCTTTCCCGTCTGCGCCGCACCAGCGTTTGAACCTTCTTAACACTGAACTACGCGCCAAGGTCAACCAAGGGCAGGTTTGCCCTTTTCACCGTCCGCCCCAAAGTTTAGGGTCGCGCCCGAAAACGCAATGGAAGGAGCCGCGCCGTGGCCGATATCAAGGATCCCGAAAATACTGTCATCATCACGCTCAAGGATGGCCCCGTCGTCATCGAGCTGTTGAAGGACGTGGCGCCGAAACATGCCGAACGCATGAAAGACCTCGCCCGCGCCGGCAAATATGACAATGTGGCCTTTCACCGGGTGATCGACGGCTTCATGGCCCAGACCGGCGATGTGGAACATGCCAATATGGAAGCGCCCAGCTACAATCCCCGGCGTTCGGGCACCGGCGGGTCCGACCTGCCCGACCTTCCGGCGGAGTTTTCCAAACTGCCGCATGACCGTGGCACGCTTGGTGCGGCACGTTCGCAGAACCCCAACTCTGCCAACAGCCAGTTCTTCATCAACTTCAAGGACAACCATTTCCTGAATGGCCAATATACGGTCTATGGCCGGGTGATCTCCGGCATGGAACATGTCGACAAGATCATGCGGGGCGAACCGCCGATGAACCCCGACCGGATGATCACTGTGCGTGTGGCGGCCGATGTCTGACCGGATCTTCGTCACGGGCGGGCTTGCCGCGCTCGGCTCGGTCGTGCTGGCCTATTTTCTCTACAGCCAGATGTCGGGCGGGCAGGCGATGGCCGCCGATGATGGCCCAGGCCCCAATCTGGTGATGACGGTCGCGGGCGAGGCGAACGGCAAGGTCGTGATCGACCTTCTGCCGGAAGTCGCCCCGAAACATGTGGCCCAGATCACCGAACTGGCGCGCACGGGGGCCTATAACAACGTCGTCTTCCATAGGGTGATTGACGGTTTCATGGCCCAGACCGGCGATGTCCAGTTCGGCAAGGTCGGCGCGGATCTGGGGCAGGCGGGCAGTGGCGGATCAGACCTGCCTGACATTGCCGCGGAATTCTCCGACCTCGCGTTTCAGCGCGGGGTGGTCGGCATGGCTCGTACCAACGATCCCGACAGCGCCAATTCGCAGTTCTTCATCATGTTCGCGCCGGCGGATCACCTGAATGGCCAATATACCGTCGTCGGCCATGTGATCGAAGGGATGGAGGTCGTCGACAAGATCAAGCGCGGCAACCCGGATCTGGGTGGGGCCGTGTCCGAAGCCCCCGACCGGATGGTCGGGGTCACCGTGAGCGAATGAAAAACGGCGCGGGGGGCAACCCTCGCGCCGCTTCTTTCATGTCGGGCGCGGAGTTCTTAAAAAGCTCCGTCGCGATTTCCTTCAAGGAAATCGCCTCCCCTTCAGACGATCAGTCCAGCACCACCAGCGCATGCCGCTTCTTGCCGGCCGTCAGCTTGACCGGCTCGACAAAATGGCTCGCCCCGAGCCGCAGGCCCGCGTCTGTCACCGGCTCGTCGTTCAGCCGTGCGCCGCCTTCCAGGATCAGACGCTTGGCATCCTTGCCTGACGCCGCAAGACCCGCGCGGACGAACAGCTGAACGATCCCCAGCCCCTCCGCCGCCTCGTCCGCTGTAACCTTCAGCGTTGGCAGATCGTCGCCCACACCGCCCTTCTCGAAGACCTCGCGCGCTGTGGCTTCCGCCGCCGCCGCTGCCTCCGCCCCATGCAGAAGGGCTGTCACTTCGTTGGCCAGCACGATCTTGGCCTGATTGATCTCCGACCCGGCCAGCGCGCCCAGCCGGTCGCATTCCGCGACGGGCAGGTCGGTGTAAAGCTTCAGGAAGCGCCCCACATCCGCATCGGTCGTATTGCGCCAGAACTGCCAGAATTCGTAAGGCGACAGCATCTCGGCATTCAGCCAGACCGCGCCACCCTGGCTCTTGCCCATCTTGCGCCCGTCCGAGGTGGTTAGCAAAGGCGAGGTCAGGCCATAGATTTCCCGGTCCAGCACCCGCCGCGTCAGGTCGATCCCGTTGACGATATTGCCCCACTGGTCCGATCCGCCCATCTGCAACAGGCAGCCATAGCGGCGGTTCAGCTCCAGAAAATCATAGGCCTGAAGGATCATGTAGTTGAACTCCAGGAACGACAGGCTTTGCTCCCGGTCGAGCCGCGATTTCACGGATTCAAACGACAGCATCCGGTTCACGCTGAAATGCCGCCCGATATCGCGCAGGAAATCGAGGTAATTCAGGCTATCGAGCCATTCGGCATTGTTGAGCATGATCGCATCCGTCGCGCCCGCCCCATAGGACAGGTAACGCGCGAAGACCTTCTGCATACCGCCGATATTCTCGTCGATCTTCTCGGGCGTCAGCAGCGGGCGTTCTTCGGCGCGGAAGGACGGATCGCCCACCTTGGTCGTGCCGCCGCCCATCAGCGTGATCGGCTTGTGCCCGCAGCGTTGCAGCCAACGCAACATCATGATGTTCAGAAGATGACCGACATGCAGGCTCGCTGCCGTCGCATCATAGCCAATATAGGCAGGTACCACCCCTTTGATCAAAGCCTCGTCCAGCCCCTGATAATCCGTGCAGTCGGCCAGAAAGCCGCGCTCGATCATCACACGCATGAAGTCCGATTTCGGGTGGTAGGTCATCTCTTTGTGGTCCATTCTGTTCGAATAGGGCGGGTATATCGGCGGCGGGGCCGCAGGGGAAGGGATGTTGAAAGGGCGTGCGCTTTGGGCCTTGGGCACCATGTCGGGCACATCGCTTGACGGGGTGGATGCGGCCATGGTGCTGACCGATGGCCACACCATCAAAGCTTTCGGGCGAAGCGCCTACCGCCCCTATGCGTCCGCTGAACAGGCGATCCTGCGCGCGGCCCTTGGCCAGTGGCCCGGTGTGCGGGGGGTGGAGGCGGCGGCGGAGGTGGTGGAAACCGCCCATGCCGCCCTTCTCGCCGGGTTCGAGGGGGCCGAATTGATCGGCTTTCACGGCCAGACGCTCGCCCATGACCCTGCCGGACGAGGCACCCACCAGACCGGCGATGGTGGCGTGCTGGCCGCCACTCTTGGCCTGCCCGTCGTGTGGGATTTCCGCAGCGCCGATGTGCGGCTGGGCGGGCAGGGCGCGCCCCTGGCCCCGTTCTTTCACCATGCCTGCGCCCGCCATATCGGTGCCGACCGGCCGCTGGCCTTCCTGAACCTCGGGGGGGTGGGCAATGTCACCTGGGTCGATCCGACCATCCCGCAGCCCGAGGCGCCGGGCGCCTGCCTGGCCTTCGACACCGGCCCGGCCAATGCGCCGGTCAATGATCTGATGCGCGACCGGCTGGGGCAGGAGTGCGACCGGGGCGGCGCGCTTGCGGCGGCGGGTCAGGTGGATCACGCGGTGGTTGAGCGATATCTTGGGCATCCCTATTTCTTCAAGATGCCGCCCAAGTCACTGGACCGGAACGACTTTGTCGGGCTTCTGGATCAGGTCTCCGCCCTGTCCGACGCCGATGCGGCAGCAACCCTGACGATGGCCGCCGCCGCCGCAGTGGCGCGCGGGGCCGAGCATTTCCCGGCCCCACCGGCGCGCCTTCTCGTCACCGGCGGCGGGCGGCACAATCACACATTGATGCAGATGCTGACCGATCTTCTGCCCTTCCCGGTCGCCGCCATCGAAAGCGTGGGCCTCGATGGCGACATGCTGGAGGCGCAGGCCTTTGCCTATCTCGCCGTACGCGTCCTGAACGGGTTGCCGACCTCTTGCGCCACCACCACCGGGGTGGGGGCTGCGGTAGGTGGCGGGCAGATCAGCCTGCCGTCCGCGGTCCCGGCATGACGGCCCGGACCGCCCTTGTCATCGGTGCGGGCGTCATCGGCGCTTCGGTCGCGCAGGCATTGGCCCGGCGCGGCGTGGCGGCAACGGTCATCGACCGCGCCATGCCCGGCAGTGGCGCCTCGGCCGCGACCTTTGGCTGGATCAACGCGAGCTTTGCCGAAACCGCCGATTATTTCTGCCTGCGCGCCGCCGCAGTGGAAGAATACGCCCGCCTGTCGCGGGATATGGGCGCGGCCTTGCCGCTTTGTCCCGGCGGCTCCCTGTGGTGGGAGGAGGAGGGGAAAGCCTTCGACGACCATATGGCGGAAATGCTGGCCTTCGGCGCGGATGTCCGCGCTGTTGGTCCCGCGGAGTTCGCCCAACTCGCTCCCGCGGTCGCCACCCCGCCCGCGCGTGCGCTCTATACCCCGGCCGAGGCCGCAATCGACGGCGTTGCCCTGACGCAGGCCCTTCTGGACCGGGCGGTGGGGGCAGGGGCAAACCTGTTGATCGGTCCGACGGTGCGGGCGCTGACCCACGAGGGCGGCACCGTCACGGGGGTCGACACGGATTTCGGCCGGTTTGTTGCCGATCAGGTCATTCTCGCCACCGGGGCGGCGACACCGGCCCTCCTGTCACCCTTGGGTATAAACCTGCCGGTCCACACCAAACCCGGCCTGATCTTGCACACCCGCGCGGTCCCCCCCTGCCTGCGCCCCTTGATCCTGTCGCCCGACATCCATGTCCGGCAGGGGGCGCAGGGCCATCTGATTGCGGGCGAGATTTTTTCGGGCGACGGGCCGGGCCAGCATCAGATCACCACAGCCCCCCAAAGCCTTGCCCACGACCTTTTGCTGCGCATCGGGCGGCTCCTGGGCCGCGACGATCTGCGGATCGATCGGGTGATGCTCGGGGCGCGGCCGGTTCCGGGCGATGGTTTCCCGGCGATCGGCGCTTGTGGGCCGCAGGGTCTTTTCGTCGCGGTGATGCATTCGGGCGTGACGCTTGGGCCGCTGGTCGGCC
>DAORUY010000094.1:0-10597 GCA_035433445.1 Paracoccaceae bacterium | reverse complement strand
CACTGACGGTATTGCCCAGAACCCCAGCCAGCGCCCCGCGCCAGCCCGCGTGCGCGGCGCCGATCACGCCCGCGTCCCGATCGGCGAAGAGCACGGGCTGACAGTCGGCGGTCAGGACCGACAGGGCGATGCCGGGCCGGTTCGTGACCAATGCGTCCGCCTTGGGCGAGCTGGCCCAGACCTGATCCACGGTGACCACATCGGGGGAATGGATCTGATGAACGCCGAGCAGAAACGGCGCCTGCGTCCCCAGCGCATGCGCGGCACGTTCGCGGTTGAGCGCGACCGCCTCGCTTTGGTCAGAAGAACCCTGCCCGCAGTTCAACCCGCTGAATATTCCCGAAGAGGCACCGCCCCTGCGGGTGAAGAACCCGTGCGGCAGCGGGGCGAGCGCGTCGTGCGTCAGCTTTTCCAGCGTGGCAAGCATCAGGCAGGGTCCAGTCCGGGTGGCGGTGGCATTCCCGCGGGGTGGCAGGCGATCAGTTTGAACAACTGTCCCATTTCTGCCGGATCGGTCAAGCGGCGATGCGCAGCCAGATGCGACTGAAGGGCAGGGCCGGACAGCGCGCGGGCCAGCCGCTCGGCGCGCGCGTCGATGCCCAGTCGGCTCAGAACCACCCCTTGCGGGGTCATGGCGCTGGCGGCCGCTCCGCCTGCGCGGAAGGCCAGAGACAGGGCCTCGAAATCCACATGCGCGGTCAGGTCGGCCTGGCCCGGATCGGCATAGGGGTCGGCCGGGGCGTGGGCCTTCAGCGCCTGGAATGTATCGCCCGCCGAACGCCAGTCGCCATAGTCGGCGATCAGTGCCACGCCGCCGTGGCGGGCGATGCGCCGGGCGATTTCGCCCGCGATCGGGGGCAGGGCAGGGCAGATCTCGACGATACCGCCTTCGGGCGTGTCGGCCAGGCGCTCGGCCAGCATGCCATAGGCGGTCAGCGGGCCAAAGCCGGGGGCAAGCTGCCCGTCCCCGCTCAGGCCGACATGGCGTTCGCGCCAGCCCTGACCTTCGCGGCGGAACTGGCGGATGGGTAGCGCGTCGAAAAATTCGTTCGCGACCAGAAAGAGTGGTCCTTCGGGCAGGCTGTCGATCCGGTCGTGCCAAGTGACCGGCCGGCCCACGAGGGTCTGGCGCTGACAGGCGCGCAGCGTGGGCGAGGCTTCGATCAGATGCACTTCCGTCGCCTCAAGCAAGCCGGGCACCGCGCGCATGGCCCGCAGCATGTCGGCCATCAATGTGCCGCGACCGGGACCGATTTCCACCAGAAGGCAAGGCGAGGGCGCACCCTGATCGAGCCAGCTTTGCGCAAGAGACAGGCCCAGAAGTTCACCAAACATCTGGCTGATTTCCGGGGCGGTGGTGAAATCGCCCGCTGCGCCGAACGGGTCGCGCGTCGCGTAATAGCCGTGCTGGGGGTTCAGCAGGCATTCAGCCATATAATCCGACAGGCTGATCGGCCCTTCGGCGCGGATGCGCGCCGCCAGATGCCGGGCCAGCGGCGTCATGGACGGCGCGCCCTTTGCAAGAGCCACAAGCCCGCCGCGATCATCGGCAGGGTCAGAACCTGGCCCATCGACAGACCGAACGTCGCGCCGCCGATCACATGACCAAGCGGATTGTCTTGGGTGATGAACTGGGCATCGGCCTGCCGAAAAAACTCGACAACGAACCGCGCCAACCCGTAGCCCACGAGGAAGGCCCCGGTGATGCGCCCCGGATGTTTCAGCGCGCCGCGCCGGAAAAGCCACAGAAGCACAAGGCCTAATGCCAACCCTTCCAACCCCGCCTCATAAAGCTGGCTTGGATGGCGGGCGCAGGTGCCGGGCACATAGCCCGCACAGGTCTGGGCGGCCTCGCCGGGGAAGATCACCCCCCAGGGCATCGTGGTCGGGCGGCCCCAGAGCTCGGCATTGATGAAGTTCGCCAACCGCCCGAGGAGAAGGCCGATGGGCGCGACCAGCGCCATCGCGTCCGACAGGGGCAGCGGGCGCACGCCGCTCCACCAGCAAAAGAGGAGCCCCGCCGCGACCACCCCGGCAAAGCCGCCGTGAAACGACATGCCGCCTTCCCAGACCTTCACGATCTCGGCCGGGTTCTGAAGATAGTAGCCAGGCTGATAGAAGAGAACGAACCCCAGCCGCCCGCCGAGGATGACCCCCAGAACGATATAGGTCAGCAGGTCTTCGGTCCGCGCCGCCGACATCGGTGCCTGATCACCGGGCCACAGTGCGGCGCTGCGCATCAGCCCCTGGATGATCTTCCAGCCCGCAATAAGCCCCGCGAGATAGGCCAGCGCATACCAGCGCAGCGCGAAGGTCATTCCGAAAAGATCGACCGAAAAGATGTCGCTGGATATGTCGGGGAAGGCGATGGCGGCCTGCATTATGTCCTCGGACCTTTTGGGGCGAAAGACCGCGCCTGCGTCCCATTGTCAACCATGAGCTCGCGTGGCTTGAGGTTGCTGGCTTGAGGTTTCCGGCGCCTCCCCCCATATAAGGCGCAAGATCCGGCCAAGGGAGAACGTCATGGAAGGTCCGAACAAGTTTTTCGACGACATGTCGAAGCTGATGACGAATGCAATGGGCGTAGCGCAAGGCGCCAAGACCGAGGCGGAAACCGCGATGAAGGGCTGGATCGACCGCTGGATGGCCGACCGCGATTTCGTCACCCGCGAAGAATTCGACGCGGTGCGCGCCATGGCCCAGAAAGCGCGCGAGGAAAATGAGGCGCTGAAAGCCCGCCTTGACGCGCTTGAGGCCAAGAAGAAGGGCTGATCCGCCCCGCGCCGCCCCCTGCACGCGCCACCGCGATTCTGTGGATATCCGCTGTCCGTCCTGTCCGTGCCGCCGGGGTCAACCCGCGCGGCACAAAACTTTCACAAAAATAGTTCTTTACAGGGTCTGTGCGGCCATCCACCATATCTGGTAAGGGATGGCGCCAGGCAACGCCGTTTCTTGTAGGCTCACCCAGCCCTAGTGGGTCGTTGCCCACCAGAGGCGAAAGAGAACAGAGGCCGGGCATGTCACTATCGGAAAGTTACCTCTCGTCGGAGGATCTTCATCCTATCGACATCGTGGAAACGCTGGCGGAATCGCATGACTGGGATTTCGACCGGGTGACGGATGACCAGATCGCCATGGCGGTCGAAGGCCAGTGGCGCACCTATTCGGTGACGCTCGCTTGGTCGGCCCATGACGAGACTCTGCGGCTGATTTCCACGTTCGAGATGGACCCACCGGCGGAGAAACTGCCCGCGCTTTATGAGCTTTTGAACCGCGCCAACGACATGGTCTGGTCGGGGGCCTTCACCTTCTGGGCCGAACAACGGCTGATGGTCTGGCGTTACGGGCTGGTGCTGGCCGGCAACCAGATCGCCACGCCCGAACAGATCGACCGGCTGATCAGCCAGGCGGTGACGGCGGCCGAACGGTTCTATCCGGCCTTCCAGCTGGTCGCCTGGGGCGACGACAGCCCCGAACGCGCGCTCGATGTCGCGTTGACCGACGCCTACGGGCGCGCCTGAGCGGAACACCTCCAAGCGGCCTTCCCTCTGCCGCGTGATCGGCTAATCTCACGCGGGAAATGAGGAGGCGACATGTCGATGCAGGAAATCGCGGAGCGCGGGCTGGTGCTGCTGGGCTGCGGCAAGATGGGGTCGGCCATGCTGGAGGGCTGGCTGAAGCGCGGGGTGAAGTCCGGCTCTGTCTGGGTGCTGGAACCGAATCCTTCCGACTGGCTGAAGGCGCAAGGCACACATCTGAACGCGCCGCTGCCCGACCATCCGGCCATCGTCCTTGTCGCGGTCAAGCCGCAGATGATGGGGGCGGCGCTGCCGCAGATGGCGGCGATGGGCGGCGGACAGACCTTGTTCCTGACGGTGGCCGCAGGCACGAAAATGTCGACCTATGAGGCAGTCCTCGGCGCGGCGACGCCCGTGGTGCGCGCCATGCCCAACACGCCGGCCGCAATCGGGCGCGGCATCAGCGCGATCTGTGGCAATGACCATGCGACGGACGCGCATCTGGATCTTGCGGAGGAACTTTTGTCCGCCGTGGGGCAGGTGGTGCGGTTGGGGGGCGAGCATCAGATGGATGCGGTCACGGCGGTGTCCGGCTCAGGCCCGGCCTATGTGTTCCATCTGATCGAGACATTGGCGGCGGCGGGCGTGGCCGAAGGGTTGCCCGCGGATCTGGCGCTGCAACTGGCGCGGGCAACCGTCGCGGGGGCGGGGGCGCTGGCGGAGGCCGCGCCGGAAAGCCCCGCGCAGCTACGGATCAACGTCACATCGCCCGGCGGCACGACGGCTGCGGCCCTGACGGTCTTGATGGACGAAGACCGGGGATTTCCGGCGCTGGTGCGCGAGGCGGTGCGGAAGGCGGCCGAGCGCGGGCGGGAGCTTGGGAAATGACGATCACGTTCGACGATTTCCTGAAAGTCGATATCCGGGTCGGGCGCATCATCCGCGCTGAAGCTTTTCCCGAAGCCCGCAAGCCAGCGATCAAGCTCTGGATCGATTTCGGGCCGGAGATCGGAGAAAAGAAATCCTCCGCCCAGATTACCAAATACTACACGCCCGAAGAGCTGATCGGGCGGCAGGTGCTGGCCGTGGTCAATTTCCCGCCGCGCCAGATCGGGCCGATGAAGTCGGAAGTCCTGACGCTGGGGGTGCCGGACGAGACAGGTGAAGTGGTGTTGATCGGCCCAGCGCAGGACGTGCCCCTTGGTGGTCGGATGTTCTGATGTCGTCGCGCCTTCGGCGCGCCGACCCGCCAGGGGCGCTGCCCCCGGACCCCCGGGATATTTATCGACAGAAAATGGGAAAGACGGATCATCAGCATTGACCTGCCTGCTGGGCTAAGAGGGCGCGGCTCCTTGCATTTTCTGTCGCGAAATATCCCCGCCGGAGGCACTCCGAGCCGGCCGCCTGCAGGGCGGCGGCGAGACAAAGGAATGGTGCCCGGAACGGGCGCCGCTGCTGGATCAGACCGGGTCCGAAGGCGGGCGGTCGCCGATTTCTTCGCGCCAGTGGCGACGGCAAAGCGAGACATAGGTTTCGTTGCCACCGATCTGCACCTGCGCCCCGTCGCGCAGCGCCCGGCCATCCGGGCCGCGCCGCACGACCATCGTGGCCTTCTTGCCGCAATGGCAGATGGTGCGCACCTCGCGCATCTCGTCGGCCAGCGCCAGAAGCGCGCTCGAGCCAGGGAAAAGTTCGCCCCTGAAGTCGACGCGCAGCCCGTAACACATCACCGGAAGATTGAGGTCATCGACGACGCGCGCCAGTTGCCAGACCTGCGGCCGGGTCAGGAACTGCGCTTCATCGAGGAAAATGCAGGCGATTGGCCCTTGGGATAGGCGCGTACGGATCATCTCGAAAAGGTCGGATGCAGCATCGAACATGGCGGCCTCGTCGGCGATGCCGATGCGGCTGGCGATGCGGCCCTCGCCCGCGCGATCATCTAGGCGTGCGGTCAGCAGATAGGTCGCCATGCCGCGTTCGCGGTAATTGTAAGAAGCCTGCAGCAAGAGCGTCGACTTGCCGGCATTCATCGTCGAATAGTGGAAATAGAGTTTGGCCATGGCGCCTGTTATCGCAGCTCGGGCCCGTCGATCAAGGGTGGGGCGGACCAGAACGGGACGATCCGGAATGGGAATGGCAGGCGAAATCCCTTGCGGCATGCACACCCGCCGCAAGGGATCGCTACTCGATCAATCTGCACCCAAAAAGTCTTAAACCCGGCCAGCCCTAACAGACTGGCCCCCTCGTTACGCAAAACCCGCCGGTACCGGCTTCACTCGCACCCGTTCCACACATCGGAACGCTTTCCAAATGACAAATCCTGCGCCGCCGATTAATGGGAAAGGAAGGGTTGGTTTCCCCGCTGCGCTGCGGGGACGGGATGAAGACGGAGACGGAACTTGAACAAACCTTCCGGCAACTATCTGAAGCGGCACACGGAGGCCCTGGTCAAGGACGTGGGCATAGAGGCCGCCGCCCGGCTGTCGGGCAAGTCGAAGGCGACGCTGGGACGGTATTATTCCGACGATGCGGAACATGCGGACCGGTTCATGCCAGTCGATGTGGTGGCGTCCCTTGAAGGGGCGGCGCGCTTCCCGCATGTGACGGCGGCGCTGGCCGATCTGCGCGGCATCACGCTCTCCTATGATCAGGAGCGCAAGAACACCGGCAAGGGCGGCGTGAATTCGGATGTGGTGGCGCTCAGCCAGCGCTTCGCGATGCTGATGGCGGAATATAACGCTTCCATTCAGGACGGGAAGATTTCGATCAATGAAGCAAAGCGGCTCCTGACCGAGACGCTGGCAATCCAGCGCGTGCTTCTGGACATGAAGCTGCATCTTGAGGATGAGGCGGTCTGAGCACCGCGCATCGTCGGGACAGACGCAAAGGGCGGGGCCATCACTGGCCCCGCCCTTTTGTTCAGGCGGCCTGTTCGCTCTTCGGCCGACGCGAGGGGCGGTGGGGCGGCCGGCCGGCATTGGCAGCGATTTTGTTGCCGCCACCGCCATGGCCCTGACCTGGCTTCTGGCTGGGACGCTGGCCCTGCTTGTGCGCCGGTTTCTGGCCCGGCTTCTGGCCCTGACCCTGACCCTGACGCTGACCTGCCGGTTTGAAGGGTTTCACGCCGTCGCGGGCATTGCGCGCTTTGATATGATCCGGCTCGAACGGCACTTCGCCGCCAACCACCGGGATCGCGGCCTTCATGGTCTTTTCGATGTCGCGCAGTTCGGCCATTTCCATGGGCGAGCAGAAGGCGACGGCACGCCCGTCACGCCCGGCCCGCGCGGTGCGACCGATCCGGTGGACGTAGTTTTCCGGCACGTTCGGCAGGTCGTAGTTATAGACGTGGCGCACATCCGGAATGTCGATGCCGCGCGCGGCCACGTCAGTCGCCACCAGCACCTTCACTTCGCCATTGCGGAAGCTTTGCAAGATGCGCTCGCGCTGGTTTTGGCTTTTGTTGCCATGGATCGCACCGACCGAGAAGCCCCAGCCTTCCAGCACGCGGCAAAGCTTGTCGGACCCGTGCTTGGTGCGGTTGAAGACCAGCGCCAGTTCTTCGGGGTGTTTCTTCATGTAATCGGCCAGAAGCCGTGCCTTGTCGCCCTGATTGACGAAATGCACGCCCTGTTCGATCTTATCGGCCACCTGTCCGGGGGCAGCGACCTGCACCTTGACCGGATCGGTCAGGTAGGATCCTGCCAGTTCCTCCATCAGTTTCGGCATGGTGGCCGAAAAGAGCATGGTCTGGCGGGTGGCGGGCAGAAGTTTGGCGATCTGGCGCAGCGCATGGATAAAGCCGATGTCGAGCATCTGATCGGCTTCGTCCAGAACCAGATAGCGCACTTCCTGCAAGGACAGCGCCTTGCGCTCGAGCAGGTCAATCAGGCGGCCGGGTGTGGCCACCAGAATATCGACGCCGCGCGCCAGCCGTTCGGACTGCATGTAAAGCGAAGCACCCCCCACCACGCGATAGGTGCGCACCGGGGTTTCCTTGGCGAAAGCCATCAGATTGTCGGTGATCTGGGTCGCGAGTTCCCGGGTCGGCGCCAGGATCAGCGCCCGCACCGTCTTGGGGTTGGGGCGGCGACCAAGTTCGATCAGTTTGGACAGGATCGGCAGGCCGAAGGCCGCGGTCTTGCCGGTGCCGGTCTGGGCCAGGCCCAGAATGTCACGGCCCTTCAGCGCATGGGGGATGGCCTCCACCTGGATGGGGGTTGGCTGGGTCAGGCCCAGTTCGTCGAGGTTTTCAAGGATGCGCGGGGCGATCCCCAGGGTCTTGAAGTCAGCGGTTTTAAAGTCGGTCAAGGTATGTTCCTTGCGGATGGCGCCATTGCGCCAGAATCAAATGTCCGCGCGCCCTTTACGGGCGGCGGAAACGGGCGGGGCGCAGCCGAACGCGGCTGCTGGACCCCTGGCGTGACATGGGAACCTGGTCACCCGGCCTGATATGATCCTGAGATCGGATCACGCCTGCTCACGCGGCAGCTGGCCTTGGGTTGGGTGGCACATGGGGGTTTTCGGGCGCAAAGTCAAGGAAAACCGGCGCGGGGCCTTCAGGGGCGCCGGAAGACCGTGTCGCGCCCGGCGGCGTCCAGCGCGGCGCGGCTGGCTTCGCTGGCGAAATGCTGGCTTTGCCTGAGACCCGGAAACCGCGCCCGCAGATCGTCGGCCAGATCATCGGGCAACAGACGCACGGTTTCCTCGTTCACCATCAGGCTTTCGGCGGGAATGCCCTCGGCGAAGATAATCTCATGCTGATCGAAGACGAGGCTGTAGTAGTCGGCAAAGCCGCCCTCGCGCCGCCAGACCCGGTCACCGTCGACCAGATGCTTGGCCTGCACCAGAACCTCCGGCGTGCCGCCCAGACGGCGCGTGCCTCGCTGATAGAGAAAGATCCGGTGATGCGGGCTGACCACCAGATCGCCGAGATTACCGAGCGTTCCGGCGGAAATCACCACCGGCGCGAACGACCCCGCCGCCCGCAGCGTCGCCTTGCCGATCCAGCGGACGGGTTGCGGCCCATGATCACGCGTCAGGACCAGATCGCCCGGGCGCAGCATTTCGATCGCCTCCGGTGCCCCGCCCGGCCGGGTGATCAGCGTTCCCGCCGCGAACGAGACGCAGATGACATCGGCCAGTCGCAATCCGGTAAAATCGGTACCGACATCGATCAGCGTATAATCGGTGCCCGCAATCATCGGAGACAGCGGCAGCGCATAGGTCGTGAGCGAGGCTTCGTGCCAGACGGTCACCAGGGCCAGCCGTTCGCCATCGGGTGCCAAAAGCGTGAGAAGCGCCAGCGGTTCAATGCGGTCGCCCGGTCGCCCGATCTCCGATCCGGTCGCGATTTCTTGCGCCGTATCGACCTCGCCCGGTCTCAGGCGCAGCATCAGACGGCGCGCGCGCCCCTCGGGCTTCAGCCGGTAGACATCGTCCAGCGCCACCTGATCAGGTGCACCGACCGGATCGCCCAGATTGGCGCCCAGTACAACTCGGATCGCCCCGGCCTGATAGGCCTGAACCGATTGGCCCGGCAGGAAATCTGATGGCTTCTCCATGCTGTCCGTTGTGCCCGTCGGGTGACGAAGGTCAAGCCCTTTCGATGCGCCGCCCACGGACTCAATCTGGTGCGGGAGTGTGAAAATTCCGTTTGCAACTCTGGTCTGGCGGGGTACGGCAGTGCAATCTGGCCCGACAGGAACGGAGAATGTTATGGATCTGGGAATTCGCGGACGACAGGCGTTGGTGACGGCAGCGTCGAAGGGGCTGGGGCGGGGTTGCGCAGCGGCTCTGGCGGAGGCGGGGGTCGATCTGGTGATCAACGCGCGGGGCGCGGGCGACTTGCAGGCCACGGCTGAAGACCTCAGCGCGCGGTATGGTGTGACCGTCACCGCCGTCGCTGGCGACATCACAGATCCCGGTGCGCGGGCGGAGGTTCTGGCGGCAGCCAACGGCGCCGACATTTTGGTCACGAACGCTGGCGGTCCGCCGCCGGGCCTCTGGTCGGACTGGACGCGCGACGATTTCATCCGCGCGATCGACGCCAACATGCTGACGCCGATTGCGCTGATGCAGGGGCTGTTGCCGGGCATGATCGCACGCGGATGGGGCCGGGTGGTCAATATAACCTCGCAATCGGTCAAGGCCCCGATCCCGCAGCTTGGCCTGTCAAATGCCGCGCGCGCCGGTCTGACGGGGTTTGTCGCAGGCACTGCGCGACAGGTGGCGCCGCAGGGGGTGACGATCAACAACCTTCTGCCCGGAATTCATGCGACCGACCGGGCGATATCGCTCGATACGCCGGTCGCCAAGGCCCAGGGTATTTCGCTGGCCGAGGCTGCGGCGCAGCGCGCGGCCGGCATTCCGGCCCGTCGGTATGGCACAGTGGCGGAGTTCGGGGCGATGTGTGCCTTCCTTTGTTCGGCGCATGCGGGCTTCATCGTGGGGCAGAATATCTTGCTCGACGGTGGCGCGATGAACGCCACGCTGTGACGGTCCTGGCGGGGGCGCACGGTCGGGCTGGCGCTTGCGATGCAAGGCGCGGCCTGTTATCGCGTCACCAAACCCGATTAAAACAATCAAGCAACGACAGGGCGAGCGCTTGAGCGAGATCATCCCGCGGCTGGAGGTTCAGAATCTGGTCCGTGCCTTTGGCGGGCGGCGGGTGGTCGATGACGTGTCTTTCGCGATCCCGGCCGGGCAGGTGACCTGCCTTCTCGGCCCATCGGGCTGCGGTAAGTCGACAACGCTGCGCATGGTCGCGGGCGTCGACATGCAAGATACCGGCCGCATTCTGGTGGACGGCGCCCTGATCTGCGACACGGTCTTCCGCGTGCCCCCCGAACGCCGGGCCATCGGCCTGATGTTTCAGGATTTCGCGCTCTTTCCGCATCTGTCGGTGGCCGACAATATCGGCTTCGGCCTGCCGCGTCATGTGCCGGGGCGGGCCACGCGGATCGACGCGCTTCTGGAACGGGTAAAACTTTCCGGCTTCGGCGCGAAATATCCCCATGAACTCTCGGGGGGCGAACAGCAGCGGGTGGCTTTGGCCCGCGCGCTGGCGCCGCACCCTCGTA
>DAORUY010000093.1:0-10600 GCA_035433445.1 Paracoccaceae bacterium | reverse complement strand
GGGGGCCCATGCGCGTAACGCCGTGTTTTACGGGGAAAAAGCCATCGACCGCAGCCCCTGCGGGACTGGAACCTCGGCCCGGATGGCGCAGCTGGCGGCGAAGGGCAAGCTGGGCGTGGGCGACGAGTTCCACCACGAAAGCATCATCGGGTCGATCTTCAAGGGTCGGGTCGAGGCTGCGGCCACGGTGGCGGGGCGGGAGGCGATTGTACCTTCCATCGCCGGCTGGGCGCGGCAGACGGGGATCAACACGATCTTCATCGACGAGCGCGATCCGTTTGCGCACGGGTTCGTGGTGAAGTGATTCTGAACGGGCGTTCGGTGTGTTGGATCAAGGAGTTGGCGGGTTTTTGACCATATGGAAACCGTCTGCCTTGCGTATGGAAAGCCTACATACGCGCGTATGGATCCCGAGGCGTTAACCAATCGTGCGAATCAGGGCCGGTCGGGGCGTCTCCGGCGGGGCAATTGCGCCGGTGACACCTGGCATTTCCAGGACTGTCGCGGCCAGCCCCTGTTGCGGTCGCCCGATGCGGAAGAAACCGCAAAACCGATGGGAGCTACGCCAGCAAACCCAAATCTTGGGTGCAATCGCGTGAAGCACTATGGGCGCGTGAATGTCATCGTCCAATTGGGTTCCCAGCTTGCCCCATCATCAGGTGAAAACGCCTGCTCCCAATGCCCGGAGGTCGGGCTCATGTCCGACCAGGTGAATCGCACCCGAATGGGGCGACCATCCAGGGTGTCATGCGCCAGGAATCTACCTTGGCCATTGTTGAAAGAGCCGATCACGGGCGGATCGAGGGCGTCAGTCCGGCGACCGTCCACCCAGTAGATCGACCAGCACAAGGTGGCGGGGTTGAAAAGGCGCAGACTGATGGCCTGATATGAGCCGTCGGGCAAGTTGATGATATTCTCGTCAATGTTACCTCCGCCTCCAAGGATTTGTCGGGCGCTCATGGTTCCATCGAAGTCGACCCAGTTGGTGTCGCCGACCAGACGGTTCGCCAGCCTGCGATGGTGGACAATCCAGTCACCCATCAGAAAATCGAACGCGCGACCGGCGCTGGGGTGGGAATTTTCACCGGCGACTTCTGTCCCGGCGTGCTGCTGAGCGATCATTGCGAATCTCCTTGCTGCGATGCTGCGCCCCTCGTACCACCTGAAGACTGACATCATCTGTCAGCTTTCATCGGCAGAGAATGAAATATGCGATCAAGCAGGTTGTTGAGGATCCTGTTGATGTTGCAGGCCAGCGGTCGCATGACCGCGCGGGCGCTTGCCGATGCGCTGGAGGTATCTGTCCGGACGATCTACCGCGATATCGACCAGCTGAGCGCCGCCGGGGTGCCCGTTTACGCCGAGCTTGGCCAAACCGGAGGCTTCCAGCTGCTTGATGGATATCGGGTGCGCTTGACCGGGCTTGATGCCAGGGAAGGTGAAGCCCTTCTCTTGCTTGGACTGCCTGGCCCGGCGGCGGCCCTGGGTCTGGGCGAGGCCAGCGAGCGGACACGATTGAAGCTGCTGGCCTCCATGCCGGAGAGCAACAGGATAGATGCCCTTCGCGTGGCGTCGCGGTTCCACCTGGATCCAACAGGATGGTTTCAAGGGGCAGAAAGGATTGGCCTGCTGCCTGATCTCGCCGTTGCGGTCTGGGGCAACAGGATGATCAGGATTGGCTATGCGAGCTGGAAAGCGGAGGTCGAACGCAAGCTGGGGCCGCTGGGCATAGTTCTCAAGGCAGGGCGTTGGTATCTTGTCGGTCTGGTTGGCACGGAATTCCGGACGTATCGGATTGCGAGCATACGAAGCCTGGAGGTGTTGGAAGACAGTTTTGCCTGGCCACCCGAATTCAGCCTTGCCAAGCATTGGGAGCGTTTCGCTCATGACTACGAGGCGCGCATGCAGAGCGCGCGGGCGAGGATCAGGTACAGATCATCAGCCGTCGATCAGCTGTCGCGGATGAGTGCGGTCGTGGCCGATGCGGTTCGAGCGTCGGGACCGGCTGATGTCGATGGGTGGCATGCGGTCGAAATCCCGATAGAATCTCATGATCAGGCCGTGGGTGAATTGCTGAGATGTGGGGACGCGGTCGAAGTGCTTGAGCCCCCGGAATTGCGTCGGCTTATGATCGAAACGATCATCGCTTTGTCGCAGAGATACGGGTGTCAGGTGAGGGCAAGTTAATGCATGCGCGAATGGCCAGTTGTGCGGTCACCGGTTCGATTTGCACAGTGGTTGAAACGCAGTCTGAGGCGGAGGCGGGCCGCAGCGTGACGGATGTTCTGCAGATCAGGCGGAAGGGCTTGACCCCAGGTCGTCGCGTCAGCTTTGGTGTGTGAAACCAGAGGGTCAGCGTGGTGACGGGTTTGGTCTGTCATATGCCTTGGCAAGCTCCAGAAGAAACCAGTTGCTGCAGAAGCACTGGCTTGATAGTTAGGTGTTTGACTAATATTCATGCCGTGGCTTTCGATCCATGAAGATCTCACCTCGCCGTTTGAAACAAGGCGGCCCGGACAAATTGAGGTAGGCGCTGTGGTCGCTGAGAGCGAGTTGAGCAGGGGGCATGTCGTCCACGCGACGACGGTTGTCGAAAGAACCTACAACGTCTCGACCGCGAGAGCCTTTGAGCAATGGTGCCAACCAGATGCACATCACATCTGGCACCTTCCTGCTGAAGGCTGGGTCGTTGCCGCGTCCGACCGTGACGTTGTTCCCGGCGGGCGCGATTTCTGCCGTTTCGGACGGCCAGGGGCACCTATCCATCACTCAGACGGACGATTTTTGCTTGTGGAGCAGGATCGCTGCGTGGTGAGCGCCGGGACGATGTATTGCGATGACGTGCCCACTTCGGCAACGCTTTGCACCGTTGAATTCATTCCCCTTCCGGACGGTGGGGTTCGCCTTGTGGTTACGGACCAGTCTGCGTATTTCGCCGGGCGTCACGATCCTGCGGGCCGGGAGCGTGGCTGGCAGATCATCCTCGAAAAGTTCGGCGAGGCGCTGGCTTGAGGATGTGACGATGCGGCGCGTTGAGATGCGCTGGAGGCTTCCCGTTTTCTGCGACCGGTTTGAAACACATAGGCAACTGCCAAAGTATTGACTTGCTCGAGCACATGGGTCGTGTTAGTTAGGCAGATGACTTATCATTCTCTATCACTCGACATGATGTTTCAAGCCCTGGCCGATCCCACCAGGCGCGCGATCGTCGAGCGGTTGAGCCAGGGGCCGGCTGCGGTCAGCGAGCTGGCGAGGCCGTTCAACATGTCGCTGCCGACGATCATGCAGCATATCCAACTCCTTGAGAGCAGCGGGTTGGTGCAGTCGCAAAAGGCAGGGCGCGTCCGCACCTGCCGGATCAACGCCGAGACATTGGGTGTTGCGGAAGACTGGATTGCGGCCCGCAGGAAGCTTTGGGAGCGCAGGCTCGATCTCTTCGGAGAGCATCTGGCAAGTCTGGTGCCCGAAACGAAGAAAGGGAGAAAGTGATGCAGGAAGCCAATGCGGACCGGAAGGGGGCTACCGCCCGCGCGCGCCTGGACATGTTTGTCGGAAAATGGCACACCACGGGGCAATCATTCGCCGAGGGTCAGCGCATCGATGATCCCCGAGCCTCTGCCGTGCCATGGACGAGCGAAGAAAGCTATGAATGGCTGCCAGGTGGCCATTTCCTGCTGCATCGCTGGGACGCCACAGTGGGGACATATCCGTTCAAGGGAACCGAGATCATCGGCTTCGATGAGTCCAGAGGCGGCTATTTCTCGCATCTCTTCGACAATGCCGGCAACCACGGCGAGTATCGGGGTGAATGTGAGGATGGTGTCTGGAAATTCGGTGAGGCGGCCACGCGCTCGGCGATCAAAATAAGCGCAAATGGCGAAGAAATGGACGTTGTTTGGCAATGGACAAACGGCGGCCGCGAATGGCTTCCGCTTTGCGAGCGCCGCGGCGTGCGTGTTCAGGACTGAGCGGCGCCGGTGTTCAAGACGGAGAATCCGCATGATGGGCGCAAGTGGAGCTTCGCCAGCTCGAAACGCATCGGCGGGGATGTGGTGACCAAATGAGGGATGTGGGAGCAGACACATGACGGATCTGGCGACACCAAACCTTCCGGCTCGCAATCTTCTGGAGACCGAGCAGTTTTACGGGAGGTTGGGGTTTTCGACGGTCTTCCGCGACGATGGCTGGATGATCCTGGCGAGGGCCGACATGCGGCTGGAGTTCTTTCCGTATCCGCAACTGGACCCGCTGACGAGCTGGTTCAGCTGCTGCCTGCGATTGGATGATCTTGATAGATTTTACGAGACCTGTCTGTCATCGGGGATCCCGGAAGCCGAGAGAGGGCAGCCGAGGTTGCACCGGCCAGAGACCCAAGACTGGGGTGGCAAGATGGGCGCTCTTGTCGATCCTGATGGCACCCTTTTGCGCCTGATACAGAATGACGGTGCCACTAGGTAGACCGTGCCTGGTTCAGATCGGCCGCTGCGGCTTCTCAGCCAAGAAATTTCCAGCCGCCCGAACCTTGCTGGCCGGGGGCGAGTTTCCGATACCCCGCGGTGATCAGAGTTTGAGCACGGTCTTGCGCGCCAGTAGCCCCTGCGGGCGAAACAGCAGGACGCCGATCACCAGCATGATGGCGAAGGCGTCGCGGTAGGGCAGGAGGGCTTCGGGCAACCACGCCTGCAGCATCACCTCGATGAAGCCCAGCAGGAAGCCGCCCGCGACCGCGCCGGTCAGGCTGCCCAGCCCGCCGATGATTGCGGCGATGAAGGCTTTCAGCACCGGCAGGAAACCCATCAGCGGATCGACCGAGCCGCGTTGCGCCACCCACAGCAGGCCCGCGACCCCGGCCAAGAGGCCGGAGATGGCGAAGGCCGTGGCGACGACGCCGTTGGCGCGCAAGCCCATCAGCCGGACGATGGCGAAATCTTCGGATGCCGCCCGCATGGCGCGACCCGCGACGGTGCGGTTCAGGAACAACGTCAGCCCGATCAGCATCAACGCCGTCGTGGCGATGGAAATCGACTGGATGATGCCCAGATGCAGCGGGCCGATGCTGATGACACCCGACAGCGCCGATGGCATCGGCACCGGCACCGGACGCGCCGAGATGAAGTTCTGGAACAGCACGCGCAGAATGGCGCTGACCGCGAAACTGGTCAGCAACAGCGTCGTGCCGCTTGCCCCGCGCACCGGACGGAAGGCGACCCGCTCCATCGCCATGGCCATCGCGACCGGCGCGGCGACCGCCACCACGATCGCCAGCGGGAAGGGCACGGCGGCGGCCAATGAAAAGGCCATGACATAACCTGCCGTGGTCATCAGTTCGCCATGCGCGAAATTGATCAGCCCGATGATCGAAAAGACCACGGCAAGGCCGAGCGCCAGCAGCGCATAGGTGCCGCCAAGGCTGAGGGCGTTCAGAAGCTGTTGCAGGAAGATGTCCATCTCAGGCCCCCAGATAAGCGTCGCGGATTTCAGCCGAGGCGACAAGTTCGGCGGCGCTGCCTGCAATCTCGATGCGGCCATTGACCAGCACATAGCCCCGGTCGGCAATTTCCAGCGCCAGCGCGACGTTCTGTTCCACCAAGAGGATGGTCAGGCCGCGGGCGCGCAGATCGGCGATCAGCGCGAAGATCCGGTCGACCACCTGCGGCGCCAGACCCAGCGAGGGTTCGTCCAGCAGCAGCAGGTCGGGCGAAGACATCAGCGCGCGGGCGATGGCCAGCATTTGTTGTTCACCGCCCGAGAGCGACCCGGCCTTCTGGTGCAGGCGCTCCTTCAGAATCGGGAACAGCGCCAACATGTCGGCTTCGGTTTCGGCCAGGGGGCCGCGTGCGGCATGTTTGGCACCGCCCAAGAGCAGATGTTCAGCGACTGTCAGCGTCGGGAAGATGCGGCGGCCTTCCGGCACCAGCGTCATGCCGCGCCGCACGATCAGTTCGGGCGGCAGCTGTGCGATATCCTGCCCGGCAAAGGCCAGCCGCTGTGCCCGACGCGGGGCGAGGCCGACCAAAGCGTTGAGGGTCGAGCTTTTGCCCGCACCATTCGCACCCAGCAGGGTGACGATCTCGCCCTTGCGCACGCTCAGGTCGATGCCCCGCACCGCCTCGACCGCGCCATAGCTGACGGTCAGGCCGGATACGTCGAGAAGCGGGGCGGCCGGAAGGGGGGCGGATCGGGTCATGTCGGCTCCGGGATGGGAAGGGCCGGCCCCTTGGGCGGGGCCGGCCAGTGACGGGTCAGGGCGCAGGGATGTCGGCAAGCTCGGGCACGCCCTGCGTGACCAGTTCACGGTTGCCGCCGACGATGCGCACCAGGGCGACCGACCGCAGCGGCATGCCCGCAGTGCCGGCATAGGTGATCTTGCCGGTGACGCCCTCGACATTCTCAAGGCCGGCAATCGCATCACGGATCGCCTTGGGGTCCAGACTGTCGGCCTTGGTCACGGCGGCCTCGATCACGGTGCCAAGATCATAGCCGTTGGCGATATAGACGGTGTTGGGCTCTTCACCCGTCTTTTCCTTGTACTTGGCGTTGAAAGCGGCCAGCGGGCTGCCCTCGGTGGCAAAGCCGGCGGTCGAGAAGACCACGCCTTCGACCAGATCGCCCATCGCAAAGGTCGTGGGGCTGTCGATGCCGTCCGACCCCAGAACCGGCGCGGTTACGCCTGCGCCACGCAGCTGGCGGATGAAGGCAGGGAAGTCGGGTTCATAGGCGGCGGTCATGATGACGTCCGGCCTGGGGTCCATCGCCGCGATCTTGGTGACTTCGGCGCTGAAATCCTGTTGGCCCATGGCGAAGGTGCCTTCGCCCAGCAGCGTGCCGCCCTTGGCGGTGAAGACCTGGCCGAAATATTCCGGCAGCTTCAGCGTATAGGCGGTGTCGGGCGAGGTCAGGATATAGGCCGACTTGTAGCCCTGTTCCAAGGCGTAGTTGGCCAGCATTGTCGCCTGCACGTTGTCGGCCGGATAGTTCGAGAACATGTAGTCGCCGACTGCCAAAGGCAGGGTCGGGGTCGAGGCACAGAAGGAAAAGGCCGGGATGCCCGCAGCCTGCGTGATCATGCCGGCGGCGATCGACGGGTCGGCGTCGCAAGGGGTGATGACGATCTGCACGCCTGCATCGACCAGTTCCTGCGCGACCAGTGCTGTCTGCGCCGAGTCGGACCTTGTGTCCTTGGCGATCAGCTTGATCTGATACTTCCCGGCAATGCCGCCGGCGGCGTTGATCTCGTCCACCCGCATCTGAAAGCCCGCCAGCGTCGGCTGGTCATAGGGGGCAAGCCCGCCGGTCTGGGCGGTGGCAAGGCCGATGGTCAGGTCTTCGGCCAGTGCCGGGGCGGCAAGGCCGAGTGCCAGCGCGGTAAGGGTCAGGGTCTGTCTGAGCGTCATTGTTCTTCTCCCGGTTGGTTGGATCAGGTGACAGGCAGGACTTGCCCGGCAGGCGGGGCCTGGGTCGGCTGTGGCGCCGTGCGCTTGCGGCCGATATAGGCGTCGATCACCGCGGGGTTGGCGCGGATTTCGGCGGGCGTGCCGATGGCGATCTGCTGACCCTTGTTCAGCACCACGATCCGGTCGCAGAGGCGCATGATCAGCTTGAGGTCATGCTCGACGACCAGCAGGCCCAGCTTGTGTTCGGCGCGGATGCGGCGCAGCACCTCCATCAGCGCATCGGTTTCGGCCGGGTTCATCCCGGCGGCAGGTTCGTCCAGCAGCAGGAAACGCGGGCTCAAGGCCAGCGCGCGGGCAATCTCAAGCCGTCGCTGCGCGCCGTAGGGCAAGGTCACTGCCAGACGGGGGGCCAGGTCGGTCAACCCGACGACGGCCAGCGCCGCGCGGGCGGCAGCGGCGGTATCCTCGCCCGGACGCGCCACGGAATTGGCGGCGACGCGCACGTTTTCCAGCACCGTCAGGTTCTTGAACAGGCGGATGTTCTGGAATGTGCGCCCCAGCCCGGCGCGTGGCACGTCATGCACGGCCAGGTCGGCCACCATCTGCCCGCCGATCAGCACCCGCCCCGAGCTTGGCGGCACGATCCCGCAGATGGCGTTGATCAGCGTCGACTTGCCGGCGCCGTTCGGGCCGATCAGTCCAGTCACCAGCCCCGGCTCGATGGAGAAGTTCACCTGTTCCAGCGCGGTCAGGCCGGCGAAGGTCTTGCCGACATTCTCGATCATCAGGCTGGTTGCGGTGATCCTGGTGGGTGCCAGGGCCAGAGGCGGGGCCGCCGTCGTATCAAGCCCCAGCCGCTCATCCAGTTCGCGCACGCCAAACAGGCCTTCGCGCAGGCGATACATGACGGCAAGGATCACCAGGCCGATGCCGATGTCGGTCAGGCCGAAGACCGGCGGCAGGGTCAGCCCGGCAAGGCTGCCGCCGGCTTCGACCCGGCGCAGAAACTCGACCAGCAGCACGATGACTGCGGTGCCGCCGACCGCGCCCGACACGGTGGTGATGCCGCCAAGGATCAGCATCGACAGCAAAAGGAAGGTCAGGTTGAAGTAGAAATCCTTGGGCGAGAAGGCCCCGAGGAAATGGGCATAAAGCGCGCCTGAGGCCCCGCAGAGCACTGCGCCAAGCACGAATGCCCGGAACCGCAGCCGCACCACATCGACCCCCACCGCGCCGGCGGCGATCTCATCCTCGCGCGCCGCACGCAGGGCCAGGCCGTCACGGGAACTGCGGTAAAGCCGGGCGATCACCACGGCGGCGACCGCGCAGCCAAGGACAAGCCACATCGGCGTGCCGCGCGGGATGCCGAAGAAGGTCTGGCTGCCGCGGGTGATGTCGGTCGAGGCGACAAGCGTGACATGGGTGATGACCAGCAGCCCGAGCGTGGCGATGGAGGCGGCCGAGCCGCCAAGCCGGGCAATCGGCAGACCGAAGATCAGCGCGACAATCAGCACGATGACCAACGCCCCGGCCAGCGCCACCGGCAGGGGCTGGCCGTTCATCGCGGCGATCCAGCCGGGCAGGTTCGGCAGCGCGGTCATCTGCGCCGCCGGGCTGATGGTGAGCAATGCCGAGGCATAGGCGCCGATGGCCATGAACGACGTATGGCCAAAGGACATGATGCCCGAGTTGCCGGAATAGATCTGATTGCCCAGAACCGCGGTGACGTAGATCAGGAACAGCGTCGCAAGCCGTGCCGCCGATGCGGGCAGCACCGTTGCCGCCAGCAGCGCAATCACGACCAGCGGCAATGCCAGCAGCGCCGATCCGACCCAAGCCGACTTTCCCAACTGCCTGACGTTCAGCACGCGATCCCCCTGACTGGTCATTTGAACAGACTCAGTTCCGGGCAGCATGTGCGGCGTGAACCCATATGTCAATAATGTTTCATTCGCGGTAATGTCATTGACAAATGTAACGTATGTTTCCAAAATCGACGTATGGATTCCCGAAGGAAAATGGCGCATGGCGATCCGCGACCGCCTTACTGATGGCAGCGTGCCCCTGACCCGCTCGGACCTGAAGGTCGCGCGGGCGCTTCTGTCGAACTATCCGGCAGCGGGGCTGAATACCGTCGCGCATCTGGCGCAGGCGGCGGGGGTGTCGAACCCGACGGTGGTGCGCTTTGTCGGGCGGCTGGGCTTTGACGGCTATCCCGATTTCCAGAAGACCCTGCTGGGCGAGGTGCAGGAACGCATGTCATCGCCGCTGTCGATGATGGTCGCCGGCAAGGGCGCGGTGCCGCCGGAAAACCTGTATCATGAATCGATGCGCTCGGCCGCCCATGCGGTTGAAGCCGCGATGACCATGCTGCCCTCGGCCGGGTTCGATGCCGCGGCGGATCTGGTGGCAGACCCGGCCTACGGCGTGCATTGCATCGGCGGCCGGTTTTCGGGCTATCTGGCCGGAATGCTGTGGTCGCACCTGAAACAGCTGCGCCCCGGTTGCCACTGGGTGAAGGGCGCGCGGGCCGATCAGGTGGATGCGCTGGTCGATCTGGGCAAGCGCGATCTGGTGATCGCCTATGACTACCGCCGCTATCAGTTCGACACTATCCGCTTCGCACAGACGGCGGCGCGGCAGGGTGCCAAGGTCGTGCTGTTCACCGACCCCTGGGCGTCGCCCGTCGCCGGGGTGGCGGACGTGATCCTGACCGCGCCGGTGGAAAGCCTGTCGCCCTTCGACACGATGGTGCCGGCACTGGCACAGACTGAAGCACTGATCGCGGCGCTGACCACACGGATGGCCGGTCGGTCGCGCGGGCGGATCGAAAAGATGGAAACGCTGCGCCGGGCATCCTCGGTGACTGAGGATGTGCCGGTAGCGGGCGAACAGGGAGACAGGCAATGAGCGAGTTTTCAGTAGAGTTCGGCGGCGAAACGGTCCGCCGCAACATGGCATATGAAGCGGGGCGGACCTCGTTCCTGCTGGTGGACATGCAGCGCATCTGGGCCGAGCCGATGATGGACCCGACCCATCCCCACCCTGCCGACAGCTATTTCATGCAGCGCGTGCATGGCACGATCATTCCCAATCAGGTCCGCATCCTGAACGCCTTCCGCAAGGCGGGCGAAAACGTGCTGCACACCATCATCGAAAGCCTGACCGCCGACGGGCGCGACCGCTCGCTGGATCACAAGCTGTCC
>DAORUY010000092.1:0-10621 GCA_035433445.1 Paracoccaceae bacterium | reverse complement strand
AGCGGTCGATGTTCTTCATCGGACCCGGACGATAGAGCGAAATGAGCGCGATGACGTCTTCAAGCGTCGTTGGCTTCACCTTGCGCAGCGTGTCTCGCATCCCCTGACCTTCGAGTTGGAACACGCCGAATGTCAGACCCGATTGCATGAGCCTATAAGTGGCCTCGTCGCCATAATCCCCAGTATCGAGGTTGATCTTGTCACCGCGCGATCGAATGAACTTCACGGCGCGATCAATGACGGTGAGCGTTTTGAGACCGAGGAAGTCGAACTTTACCAAACCTGCAGCTTCGACCCATTTCATATTGAACTGGGTCGCGGGCATATCCGACCGCGGATCCTGATAGAGCGGCACCAGCTCGTCGAGCGGCCGGTCGCCGATCACCACCCCGGCAGCATGGGTGGAGGCGTTGCGCAACAGCCCCTCGATCTGCTGGCCATAGTCGAGCAGACGTTTGACCACCTCCTCGGCCCGCGCCGCCTCGCGCAGACGCGGCTCGTCCGCGAGCGCCTTTTCAATCGACACGGGCTTGACCCCTTCGACAGGGATCAGCTTTGACAGCCGGTCGACCTGACCATAGGGCATCTGCAAGACGCGTCCCACATCGCGCACCGCCGCCTTGGACAGAAGCGCGCCGAAGGTGATGATCTGGCCCACCTTGTCGCGGCCGTATCGCTCCTGCACATAGCGGATCACCTCTTCCCGGCGGTCCATGCAGAAGTCGATGTCGAAGTCGGGCATCGACACCCGTTCGGGGTTCAGGAACCGTTCAAACAGCAGCGAATAGCGCAAAGGGTCAAGGTCCGTGATCGTCAGCGCATAAGCGACCAGACTGCCCGCGCCCGACCCCCGCCCCGGCCCGACTGGAATATGATGGTCCTTGGCCCATTTGATGAAATCGGCCACGATCAGGAAGTAACCGGGGAAACCCATCTGCTCGATGATGCCCAGCTCGAACGTCAGCCGGTCTTCATAGACCTCGACCGGGGCCGAATGGGGAATGACCGCCAGCCGCGCTTTCAGCCCCGCCCAGGCCTGACGGCGCAGTTCCTCCACCTCGTCATCGGCGAACTTCGGCAGGATCGGGTTGCGTTTCTTGGCGGCAAAGGCACAGCGCCGGGCGATTTCGACGGTGCTTTCCAACGCCTCCGGCAGATCGGCAAAAAGCGCGGCCATCTCGGCTTCGGATTTGAAATAGTGCTGCGGCGTCAGGCGGCGGCGGGGTTCTTGCTGATCGACATAGGCGCCTTCGGCAATGCAGATCAGCGCGTCATGCGCCTCATACATCGACGGTTTGGGAAAATAGACATCGTTGGTCGCGACCAGCGGCAATCCCATCGCATAGGCCATTTCCACGAGGCCACGTTCCGTCAACCGTTCGGCCTCAGGCTTTTGCCCGCCCTCGCCAGGATGACGCTGCAATTCCACATAAAGCCGGTCGGGATAGATGGCCGCAAGCCGTGCCATCAGCGCCTCGGCCTTGGCCCGCTGTCCGGCCTGCAAAAGACGCCCTACGGGCCCATCGGGGCCGCCCGACAGGCAGATCAGGCCATCGGAATGGGTCGCAAGCTCCTCTGCCGTCACTTGCGGCAACTCGCCGCCTGAATCGAGGTATAGGCAGGAGTTGAGTTTCATCAGGTTCAGATAGCCCGCCTCGTTCTGGGCCAGCAGGACGACCGGCGCCGGCGCGCGCGCGCGTTCCCCGGGTTGGGCAGGATCGAAGGTCAGGGAGATCTGGCAACCGACGATCGGTTGCAGACCCGCGCCCTTGGCCGTCACCGAAAACTCCAGCGCGGCAAACAAGTTGTTGGTGTCCGTGACCGCGACGGCAGGCATTCCTGCCTTTTCGCATAGCCCGATCAGTTTCTTGACCGGCACCGCCCCTTCCAGAAGCGAATATTCCGTATGGGTGCGCAGATGAATGAATCGGGGCTGACTGGACATGACAGACCGATAGGCCAGTGCCGGGGAATTTTCACGAAAATTCTTCTGCGCTGAATCCTGCCGCGAAGGAACACAAGACGACTTCAGGCTTGCCCCCATCGGAAGAGCATGTTAGTTAGTCATATGGCTAACTTTAGCGACCCCCTGTCCCCCGCATTCCACGCCCTCGCCGACCCGACACGGCGCGCGGTGGTGGCGCGGCTTGCGGAAGGCGTGGCCTCGGTCAGTGATCTGGCGGCGCCCTTCGACATGGCGCTGCCTACCTTCCTTCAGCATCTGAAAGTGCTGGAAGCGGGCGGACTGATCGCGACGGAAAAGCTGGGCCGGACCCGGTTTTGCCGCCTGAACCCCGGCCGGGTGGAAGAAGCGCGTGACTGGCTGCATCGCCAGCGCGAGAAGATGGAAGCCCAGACCGACCGGCTAGAGGCATTTCTCGACCGTGGCGGCGATCTTGATGCCTGACACAGAAAGGACCAGACCCATGAGCGACCTAGACCTTGTCATCACCCGCCACCTGAAAGCCTCGCCCGCGCGCATCTGGCGTTGCTGGACCGAACCCCGGCTTTTGGAACAATGGTTCGCCCCCAAGCCGGTGATCGTGAAAAACGCGGTGATCGACCTGCGCCCCGGCGGCGAAAGCTCGTCGACCATGGTGTTGGAAGATGGCACGGAATTTCCGCTCATGGGCTGCTATCTGGTCGTGGAGCCGGAGCGGCGACTGGTGTTCACCGACTGCCTTGGCCCGGGTTTCAGGCCAAGGGGCGAAGCCTTCTTCACCGCCGAAATCCTGATGGAACCGGACGGAACCGGAACCCGCTACACTGCCCGTGCCATCCACGGATCGACCGAGAACCGCGAAAAGCACGAGGCGATGGGCTTTTTCGACGGCTGGGGCACGGTCATCACCCAGCTCGATGAGTTTGCGCTGGCGTTATGAGTGGCGCCTGCCTCATCGGTTCGTCAGTCTGCAATCGGTAATCCGGCCGCGGAAATAGACCTCATACCCGTCAGGATAGGCATAGCCGACCTCGCCATAGGCGGGCAGACGGCGGTCGCCCACCTGACGGTAGTCACCGAACCGGCCGCGCCAGTCATAGCGCACGGGTCGTCCGGCGGGGTCGGTCGCGGGCCGGTCGCGCGCCTCCATCGCGATAATGTCGCCTGTCGGGTCGAACTGAAACGTCACACGCGCCGTGCCAACGCGGGTGTTCATCTTGACCTCGACCTCCCGCTCGGCGGTCTGGCGCCAGTGCAGTTGTGGGTTGCCCAGCATCGCATCCGGCGCCCAGGGCAACTCGGCCAGATAGCGGAAGGCTTCGCCCAGCGTCGTCTCGACCCCGTTCGCCCGCGCCACTGTCAGCGCCCCCAAAAGACGCGCTTCAAGGCTGCCTTCGCCGCCCACGAAGACATCCACGACACGCAGCCAGGTCAGCGGGCCGAAACCCCGCCGCGCGTGCCAGGCGAAACCCGGCTCACCCAGCGCGACGATCTGATGCGCCTGAAAGCCTTTGAAAAGACCGCCGCGCTTCATCCGCAGATCGGCCTTTTGCGTCAGAATCAGCGCAAGCTGCCCGGCGGCAACCTGTCCCCCGGCGCGGTGCGCATAATCGCGCACCAGGTCGGGCAATTTTTCTGTCTGGTCCTGCACCGAAGGGCCCTGGCCGACCCGCGTCCAGAACCGGGCGATTTTTTGCCGGAAACCCAAGGCAAGAAGAGCCATAACCAAGCTCAGAACAAGGCACGCAACAATCAGGAACGGCCCTGCTGCCTGCATCCGCAACCTCACTGAAAATCAGGGGCGTCACAGAATTGCGCCGCCGGTCGAAGTGGTGGGGGGCACGCTATTCACAAACTGCACCTGCCGTCACGCCGATGGGGGTAGGAAGCGCCAAAATGGGCGAATGCCCGCCGATCTTTCTGTTTTTCACGAAACTGATTATCAGCTTTCGCAGAAAGTTCTGCTTGCTTGCCGCGACCGTTGGGCGCTTGATAAACAACAGGGAGACGAGGGTGCAACCCGCTTTACGCCGCATCGGGTGGGGGCACAACAACCTCGGGCGAGGAGAAGGCGGCAGGTCAGCGTCATGAGCGATATTGCGTTTCTGTTGAACGGAACGCCGGTCAGCGTCGTGGGGGAACCGCCCACCCGTACCCTTTTGGATTATCTCCGCGAAGTGCGCGGCCTGAAAGGCACCAAGGAAGGCTGCAACGAAGGCGACTGCGGCGCTTGCACGGTCATGGTGACGGACGACAGCGGATCGCGCGCGTTAAATTCCTGCATCCTCTTTCTGCCGCAGCTGCACGGCAAAGCGGTGCGCACGGTCGAAGGCCTGTCTGCGCCCGATGGCCGGTTGCATCCGGTCCAGCAGGCGATGATCGACCATCACGGCAGCCAATGCGGTTTCTGCACGCCGGGGTTTGTCGTCTCCATGGCCGTTGCACACAAGGATGGCGCAACCGACCATGACGACCGGCTGGCGGGCAATCTGTGCCGCTGTACGGGTTATGCCCCGATCATCCGGGCGGCGAAGACGGCCGAGATCGCGCCGGTTCCCGCTTGGATCACGGACGACCTGCGCCCTCTGGGGGAAACGCCGGCCCCGTTTGCGCCCGCGTCCGCCGACGCGCTGGCGGATTGGTATATGGCCCACCCCGATGCCACATTGATCGCGGGGGCAACCGATGTGGGGCTTTGGGTGACCAAGGGGTTGATGGACCTGCCTGAGGTCGCCTTCCTGCATGCCTGCACGGATCTGCAAACCATAGAACAGCGCGGCAGCATGCTGCGGGTCGGGGCGGGCGTGACCATCCAGCGCCTACGCGCGGCCATCGGTTCCAGCCACCCGGCCTTTGCCGAACTCCTGCGCCGGTTCGCGTCTGAACAGGTGCGGGGCGCGGCCACCATCGGCGGCAACATCGCCAATGGCTCGCCGATCGGCGACGCGCCGCCCGCGCTGATCGCCATGGACGCCCGGCTGCATCTGCGTCGCGGCGCAGCACGCCGGGAAATCGCGCTTGAGGATTTCTTCCTCGACTACAAGAAGCAGGACCGCCAGCCGGGCGAGTTCGTCGAAGCAGTGTCCTTCCCGCAAAGCGCACCCGACCTGGCCTGTTATAAACTGACCAAAAGGTTCGATCAGGACATTTCCGCAGTGTGTGGATGTTTCAATATCACCCGAAATGGTTCGAAAATAGAAAGTGCGCGCATCGCCTTCGGCGGCATGGCAGGCATCCCCAAACGGGCGGCGGCGGTGGAGGCCGCCTTGATCGGGCAAAGCTGGACGACGGCGACGATCACCACCGCGCTGTCCGCATTTGCGACCGACTTCGCGCCCATGAGCGATATGCGCGCCAGTGCCGACTATCGGCTGACGGGCGCGCAAAACATGCTGTTGCGCTATTTCCACGAAAGCAACGGCACAATCGTATCGGTCCTGGAGGTGGAGGCATGAGCGTCGGTATCCCCCTGCCCCACGATTCCGCGCCCCTGCATGTGACAGGCCGGGCCCGCTATGTGGATGACCAGCCGGTGCCCGCCGGGACGTTGCATCTGGCGTTTGGCCTGTCTACCGTCGCGCATGGCGACATCACCGGCATGGACCTGTCCGCCGTGCGCGTCGCTCCTGATGTGGTGGCCGTGCTCACCGCTAGCGATCTGCCTTTTGCCAACGATGTCTCACCCTCGGTGCATGACGAACCGATGCTGGCCACGGGCAGCGTCCATTATGTCGGGCAACCGATCTTTCTGGTCGTGGCGACAAGCCATCTGGCGGCGCGCAAGGCCGCCAAACTGGGCAAGATCAGCTACGCGGAAAAACCGGCGCTGCTGACCATCGATCAGGCGCTTGCGTCAGAAAGCCGGTTCGAAGCCGGGCCGGTGATCTGGTCGAAGGGCGCGCCTGCCGAAGCCATCGCCACAGCACCCCGCGTGATTGAGGGCTGCTTCGACATGGGCGGACAGGAGCATTTCTATCTGGAAGGTCAGGCGGCGCTGGCCCTGCCGCAGGAAGGGGGGATGATCATCCAATCCTCCACCCAGCACCCGACCGAGATTCAGCACAAGGTCGCCGAAGCCATCGGACTGCCGATGAATGCCGTGCGCGTGGAAATGCGCCGGATGGGCGGGGGATTTGGCGGCAAGGAAAGCCAGGGCAATGCGCTTGCCGTGGCTTGTGCGGTTGCGGCGCGGACCACGGGCCGGGCCTGCAAGATGCGCTACGACCGCGATGACGACATGATCATCACCGGCAAACGCCATGATTTCCGTATCGAATATCGCGTTGGGGTCAATGAGGATGGCCGCATCCTCGGGATCGAGTTTCGCCAGCTTGCGCGGTGCGGCTGGTCGCAGGATCTGTCCCTGCCGGTGGCCGACCGGGCGATGCTGCATTCCGACAATGCCTATCATCTGGAACATGTGCGCATCGAAAGCCACCGGCTGAAGACCAACACGCAATCGGCCACCGCCTATCGCGGGTTCGGCGGGCCGCAGGGCATGATCGGGATCGAAAGGGTGGTGGACCACATCGCCCACGAACTGGATCTGGACGCCAGCGCCGTCAGAAAAGTAAACTTTTACAAAGATATGGCCGACGGTATTCAGACAACGCCTTATCATATGCCGGTCGAAGATTTCATCCTGAACGATCTGGTGGCCCGGCTGGAGCAGGGCGCGGATTTCGCAGCGCGCAAAGCTGCGGTCGCGGAATGGAACGCCCGAAATCCGATCCTGAAAAAGGGGATCGCGCTGACCCCGGTCAAGTTCGGGATTTCCTTTACCCTGACCTTCCTCAATCAGGCGGGCGCATTGGTGCATGTCTACCAGGACGGCTCGATCCATCTGAACCATGGCGGGACGGAAATGGGGCAGGGCCTGAACCAGAAGGTCGCGCAGGTGGCGGCGGCGGCGTTCGGTGTCGACGTGGGTCTGGTCGCCATTACCGCATCCGACACCGCAAAAGTGCCCAATACGTCGGCAACGGCTGCATCAAGCGGGGCGGACCTGAACGGTATGGCGGCGAAGGCTGCGGCGGACATCATCCGCGACAGGATGGCGGATTTTCTGGCGCGCGAACATCAGACCGAGCCTTCGGCCGTGCGGTTCGAGGGAGGCAAGGTATTTGTCGCGGGCGAGGAGATGAGCTTCGAAGCCGCCGCCGCGCGCTGCTATCAGGGCCGCGTGAGCCTCTCATCGACCGGCTTTTACGCGACCCCGAAGCTCAACTGGGATCGCAAGGCCGGGCGGGGTCGCCCGTTCTACTACTTCGCTTATGGTGCCTCGATCAGCGAAGTGGTGATCGACACGCTGACTGGCGAAAACCGCATCCTGCGGTCCGACATCTTGCATGATTGCGGGACAAGCCTGAACCCCGCCATCGACATCGGCCAGATCGAAGGGGCCTATGTGCAAGGCGCCGGCTGGCTGACCACAGAAGAGCTGGTGTGGGACGACAAGGGCAGGCTCAAAACCCATGCGCCGTCGACCTACAAGATCCCGGCCTGTTCGGACCGGCCGCGTATCTTCAACGTTAGCCTGCATGACGGGCCGAACCGGGAAGAAACGATCTACCGTTCCAAGGCGGTGGGCGAACCGCCGTTCATGCACGGGATTTCGGCCTTTTTCGCGCTGTCGGATGCCTGCGCGGCCTGCGGCCCGCACTACCCCGACCTTCAGGCCCCCGCCACCGCCGAAGCGGTCCTAAAGGCCGTGGCGCGCGCGCGGGGAGAGGGCTGATGGCCCTGGACCACACGCGTCTGCATGATCTGCTGGCGGCACACGGGCCACTGGTGCGCATCGTCGTGGCCGAGATCGCCGGGTCGACCCCGCGCGAGGCCGGGGCCTCCATGTGCGTCTGGGCCGACGGGCAGGATGGCACAATCGGCGGCGGGACGCTGGAGCACGAGGCGACCCAAACAGCCCGCGCAATGCTGACAAGCAGCCAAAAGGCGCGGCTCGACCGGATACCGCTGGGACCGACGCTTGGTCAATGCTGCGGCGGCGCGGTAACGCTTTTGTCGGAAGTCTGGGATGTGCGTGGCCTGCCAGACGTGGGGGCGGCTGTCTTCGCCCGTCCGTTGCCCGATAAATCCGCTGACATGCCGCTGGCCGTGCGCCGCATCCTGGCCCGCGCCCGCAGCGAAGGGTGGCACGCCACGCCACGGATCGTGCAGGGCTGGTTCGTCGAACCGCTCGCCCGGCCACGACGTGACCTGTGGGTCTGGGGGGCCGGCCATGTGGGCCGTGCGATCGTTGCGACGCTCGCGCCCTTGCCCGATCTGCGGATCACCTGGGTTGATACGGCCGCCGACCGGTTTCCAGCGGTCCCGGAGGGCGTGATCCAGCGGATCGCCGCCAACCCCGCCGATCTGGTGCAGGACGCGCCGGCCCATGCCGAACATCTGGTCCTGACCTTCAGCCACGCGCTTGATCTGGAACTTTGTCACCGGCTGCTCAGCCATGGGTCCGGCAGGCTTGGCCTGATCGGGTCCGCAACGAAATGGGCGCGCTTCCGGTCACGGCTTGCAATGCTCGGCCATGCGCCGGAACAGATTGCGCGCATCACTTGCCCGATCGGCAGGCCCGCGCTCGGAAAACATCCGCAAGCCATCGCCATCGGGGTGGCCGCGGATCTTCTGGAACAGACCGGCACAGAATTGGCGGGCAACGCCAACGGGCCGGGTTTCGCGGCAAGAGGGGGAACCGCGTGAAATGACAAACACAGAACTTCTGAAGATCACCGGGATTTCGAAAAGTTATCCCGGCGTGAAGGCGAACGAAAATGTCTCATTCACCATCGGCAAGGGCGAGGTCCACGCCCTTCTGGGGGAAAACGGCGCGGGCAAGTCGACGCTCGTCAAGATGATCTACGGGCTGGTACGGCCTGACGAAGGCCAGATGGCTTTTCTTGGCCAGCCCTATGCGCCGGCAAAACCGAGCGAGGCCCGCGCCACCGGCGTCGGCATGGTCTTCCAGCATTTCAGCCTGTTCGAGGCGCTGAATGTCGCAGAAAACGTGGCGCTTGGCATGGACAACCCACCGCCGCAGCGCGAGTTGACGGCAAAAATCCGCAAGGTCAGCGAAGGCTATGGCCTACCGCTTGATCCTGACAGGCTGGTCGGCGATCTGTCGGCAGGCGAACGTCAGCGGGTGGAAATCATCCGCTGCCTTCTGCAAAATCCCAAACTGCTGATCATGGACGAACCGACCAGCGTGCTGACCCCGCAAGAGGTGCAGATCCTGTTCACCACCTTGCGGCAATTGGCGGCCGAGGGCACCTCGATCCTTTACATCAGCCACAAGCTTGAGGAAATCCGCAGCCTGTGTGACGGCGCCACGATCCTCAGGCGCGGCAAGGTGGTGGGCAGTTGCACACCCCGCGAAAAATCCGCGCGCGAACTGGCCGAGATGATGGTCGGCACCACGCTGACGCCACCCGAAAAGGCCGCAAAAGATCTGGGCGAGATCGCGCTTGAGGTGCGCGGCCTGACCGTTGCCTCGCTCAATCCGTTCGGAACCAGCCTGAAGGATGTCTCCTTCGCCGTCCGCAAAGGCGAGGTGCTGGGCATCGGTGGCGTGGCGGGCAATGGGCAGGATGAACTGCTCCTGGCGCTGTCGGGCGAGGTCCATTCCGTGCCGGGCGCGGTAAAAATCAACGGCCAGAATGCGGGCCACCTTGGCCCGAACGACCGCCGTCAGGCCGGTCTTGTGACCGGTCCTGAGGAACGGCTGGGCCATGCCGCCGCGCCGGACATGAGCCTGACCGAAAATGCGCTTCTGACCGGCGTCCTGCGCAAGGGGCTGGCGAAGAACGGTTTCATCGACTGGGCGAAGACCCGCGATTATGCGGCCGAGGTCATCAAGACCTTTGATGTGCGCACCCCCGGCACCCATACGGCGGCGCGCGCGCTGTCCGGCGGGAACCTGCAAAAATTCGTCATCGGCCGCGAGATTTTGCAAGAGCCGGGTATCATCATCGTCAACCAACCCACCTGGGGCGTGGATGCGGCGGCGGCGGCCTTCATCCGTCAGGCGTTGCTCAATCGCGCGGCGGCGGGGGCGGCGGTTGTCGTCATTTCGCAAGACATCGACGAGCTCTTGGAGGTCGGCGACAGGTTCGCGGCCCTGAACGAAGGCCGTCTGTCCGATCCTGTGCCCACGCTCGGGCTGACTGTCGATCAGATCGGGCTGATGCTGGGCGGTGCCCATGGGATGCATAAGGCAGAGGTGCAGCATGCTGAGGCTTGAAAAACGTCCGAACCCGTCGCAGTTCTGGCTTTACGCCACGCCGGTGGTGGCGGTGCTGCTGACCATGCTGGCCGGGGGCGCAATGTTTGCCATCCTTGGCAAGAATCCCTTCGAAGTGATCCGCACGATCTTCTGGGATCCTCTGTTCGGCGAATTCGCCTGGTATCTGCGCGGCCAGCTTCTGGTGAAGGCCGGACCCCTGGTGCTGATCGCGGTCGGCCTTTCCCTGGGCTTTCGCGCCGGGATCTGGAACATCGGGGCCGAGGGTCAGTATATCATGGGCGCAATCTTTGGCGCTGCCGTGGGGCTTGCGGTCTTTCCCACCGAAAACCGGCTGATCTTTCCGGTGATGATTGTCGCGGGGGTCTTCGGCGGATGGGTCTGGGCGATGATCCCGGCGATCCTGAAGACGCGGTTCAACACCAATGAAA
>DAORUY010000091.1:0-10645 GCA_035433445.1 Paracoccaceae bacterium | reverse complement strand
GAGATTTTGGAGGAGATCGAGCGGCGCGAACTCGATGCCGGTATCACCTATCTGGAAAACGAGCCGCTTGGCCGCGTGACCAGCCAGCCGCTGTATCAGGAAACCTACCGGCTTTTGGTGGCTGCGGGTGCGCCGCTGTCAGGGCATTCCTCCGTGACGTGGAAGGAGGCCGCGGCCCAGCCGCTGTGCCTTCTGACCGGCGACATGCAGAACCGCAGAATCATCAACCAGCATCTGAACGAAGCGGGCGCGTCGGTCGTGCCAACGGTCGAGAGCAATTCCTCGATCGCGCTGATCGCCCATGTGGCGACCGGACGCTGGGCGTCCATCGTCACCCAGACCGTGGCGGACATGTTCGGCAAAGGGTCCGGCCTGACCGCGGTGCCGATTTCGGACGGGGATGCGCGCCATCTGGTTGGCCTGATCGCCGCCTGGCGCGAGCCGCATACGCCGGTCATTGGTGCCCTGCTGGACGAGGCGCGGCGGGTTTCCCGGGTCTGATCTGTCGTCCCGGCGGTGCCGGGCCGACCGAAGCGAGGGAGCCTCGGCCCCCCCCCTCGCGCTCGCCCGAGGATATTTGCGGCCAGAACATGAAACCGGTATTGATAGCTTCTACCTATCAATTAACGAGACTTCGATATTGATTACCCCTGCATTCGCGCCTATCGAAGCATTGAGGACTTGCCAGCCGGAGGATCCATGCCCGCACACCCGACCGAAGAACGTGTACGCGAAATCATCGCGGACCATATGGGGCTTGAAGGGCCGCTTCTGCCGATCTTCCATGCAATTCAGGCGGAATGGGGCCACGTGCCGCAGACGGCAATCCCAGTCATTGCCGAGGCGCTGAACATCGGTCGGGCCGAAGTACATGGCACGATGTCCTTCTATCATGACTTCCGCACGGAACCTGCGGGCCGTCATGTGGTGAAGCTTTGCCGGGCTGAAGCCTGCCAGGCCGTGGGTGCCGATCATCTTGCCGAGCATGCCCGATCAAGGCTTGGTGTTGATTGGCATGAAACCACGAAGGATGGTAACATAACACTTGAGCCGGTCTTTTGCCTGGGCCTGTGCGCCTGCGGACCGGCGGCGCTGGTCGATGGCAAGGTCGTCGGACGCGTCGATGAAGCCACGCTCGACCGGATCATCGCGGAGGTCGGCGCATGAGCCTGAAACTTTACATTCCCCGTGACGCTGCGGCCAAAGCACTGGGCGCGGAAGCCGTCGTTCAGGCGGTGAAGGCCGAGGCGGCGAAGCGCGGCATCGACGTGACCATCGTGCGTAACGGATCGCGCGGCATGGTATTCCTGGAGCCGTTGGTGGAAGTCGAACGCGAGGCCGGGCGCTTTGCCTTTGGCCCGGTGTCGGCCTCCGACGTGGCATCGCTCTTTGAAGCCGGTTGGGGCACGGGGCATCCGCTGTCGCATGGGCTGACCGAGGACATCCTCTTTCTCAAGTCGCAGACCCGCCTGACCTTCCAGCGGTGCGGCGTGATTGATCCGCTGTCGCTGGGTGATTACGAGGCGCATGGCGGGCTGATCGGCCTGCGCCGCGCGCTGTCGATGAGCGGGGCGGAGATCGTGGCCGAAGTGACCGACAGTGGTCTGCGCGGCCGGGGTGGCGCAGGTTTCCCGACCGGCATCAAGTGGAAGACCGTCGCCGACGCGAAGGCGGAGCAGAAATATATCGTCGTGAACGCCGACGAGGGCGACAGCGCCACCTTTGCCGACCGGATGATCATGGAAGGCGACCCCTTTACCCTGATCGAAGGCATGATCATCGCGGGCATCGCGGTGGGGGCAACGAAGGGCTACGTCTATATCCGCTCCGAATACCCTGACGCGATCGAGGTGATGGAGCGTGCGGTAAACAACGGCCGGGCGCTGGGGCTTCTGGGCCCATCGGTTCTGGGGTCGGGCATGGTCTTCGACATCGAGATCCGTGTTGGCGCGGGCGCCTATGTCTGCGGCGAAGAAACGTCGCTTCTGAATTCACTCGAAGGCAAGCGTGGCGTGGTGCGCGCCAAGCCGCCGCTGCCCGCGCTGCAAGGGTTCATGGGCCGCCCGACCGTGGTGAACAACGTGATTTCACTAGCCACCGTGCCGGTGATCCTGGAAAAAGGCGCGGCCTTCTACAAGAATTTCGGCCTTGGCCGGTCGCGCGGCACAATCCCGTTGCAGATCGCCGGGAATGTGAAGTTCGGCGGGCTTTATGAAACCGCCTTCGGCCTGACACTGGGTGAGATCGTTGACAAGATCGGTGGTGGCACGGCCTCGGGCCGCCCGGTCAAGGCGGTGCAGGTGGGTGGGCCGCTTGGCGCATACTTCCCGCGCGCGCTGTTTGACACGCCCTTCGGCTATGAAGAATTCGCGGGCAAGGATGGTCTGGTTGGCCATGCCGGTCTGACGGTCTTCGACGACAGCACCGACATGCTGAAAATGGCGCGCTTCGCATTGGAATTCTGCGCCATCGAATCTTGCGGCAAATGCACGCCCTGCCGGATCGGCGCGGTGCGCGGCGTGGAAACCGTGGACCGGATCGCGGCAGGCGACCCGACGGCCATGCCGATCCTGACCGATCTGTGCAACACGATGAAATTCGGCTCGCTCTGCGCCCTTGGGGGCTTCACCCCCTATCCGGTGATGAGTGCCGTGACCCATTTCCCTGACGACTTCTCCCGCGCGAAGGAGGCCGCCGAATGAAAGACTTCATTATCCCCGATGCCGACTATGGCACCCCTGCGTCCAAATCGAAGGAAATGGTCACGCTGACGGTAGACGGCTTTGCCGTAACCGTCCCGGCCGGAACCTCTATCATGCGCGCGGCTAAGGAAGCGGGCATTTCGGTGCCCAAGCTTTGCGCCACCGATTCCGTTGATGCCTTTGGTTCGTGCCGCCTGTGTCTGGTGGAGATCGAAGGCCGCGCGGGCACGCCCGCAAGCTGCACCACGCCGGTCGCCCCCGGCATTGTCGTCCATACCCAGACGAGCAAGCTGAAGACGCTCCGCAAAGGGGTGATGGAACTCTACATCTCCGACCACCCGCTGGACTGCCTGACCTGTGCGGCGAATGGCGACTGCGAGTTGCAGGACATGGCCGGGGCGGTTGGCCTGCGCGATGTGCGCTATGAGGCAAAGGAAACCCACTTCCGCGCCGCGGACACCAGCGGCGAGGCCAATCTTCAATGGCTGCCCAAGGACGATTCCAACCCCTATTTCAGCTATGACCCGTCAAAGTGCATCGTCTGCTCACGCTGCGTGCGCGCCTGCGAAGAGGTACAAGGCACCTTCGCCCTGACGATCGAGGGCCGGGGCTGGGACAGCCGCGTTTCGCCCGGCATGTCGGGCGACGATTTCCTGTCGTCGGACTGTGTTTCGTGCGGCGCCTGCGTGCAGGCCTGCCCAACCGCAACACTTTCGGAAAAGTCGCTCATCGAGATCGGCACCCCGTCGCATTCGGTCATCACCACCTGCGCCTATTGCGGTGTGGGCTGTTCCTTCAAGGCCGAAATGCGTGGCGATGAATTGGTGCGCATGGTGCCCTACAAGCATGGTAAGGCCAACCGTGGCCATTCTTGCGTGAAAGGCCGCTTCGCCTACGGGTATGCGTCCCACAAGGACCGCATCCTGAAGCCGATGATCCGCGAGACGATCAGCGAACCCTGGCGCGAAGTGACCTGGGAAGTGGCCCTGTCTTTCGCGGCGGATCGCCTGAAGGCCACCCAGGTCAAGTACGGCAAGGAGTCGGTCGGCGTCATCACCTCCTCGCGCTGCACCAATGAGGAAACCTATCTGGTGCAGAAGCTGACGCGCGCCGTCTTCATGAACAACAACACCGACACTTGCGCCCGCGTCTGCCATTCGCCCACCGGCTATGGCCTTGGCCAAACCTTCGGCACCTCCGCCGGCACGCAGGACTTTGATTCGGTTGAGGAAACCGATGTCGCACTGATCATCGGCGCCAACCCGGCCTCGGCACACCCGGTCTTTGCCAGCCGTCTGAAGAAGCGGTTGCGTCAGGGGGCGAAACTGATCGTGGTCGACCCGCGCCGCACGGAAATGGTGCAGTCGAACCATATCATGGCCGAACATCATTTGGCGCTGCGCCCCGGGACGAACGTGGCCGTCGTCACCGCGCTGGCCCATGTGATCGTCACCGAAGGGCTGATGGACGAAGAATTCATCCGCACCCGCTGTGACTGGGACGAGTTCCAGGATTATGCCGAATTCGTCTCCGACCCGCGCCACAGCCCGGAAGCGACCGCCGACTACACCGGCGTTCCGGCGGCAGAGCTGCGCAAGGCCGCGCGGCTTTATGCGGGCGCGCGCAACGGGTCGATCTATTATGGACTTGGCGTCACCGAACACAGCCAGGGCTCGACCACCGTCATTGGTATTGCCAACCTTGCCATGCTGACCGGCAATATCGGCCGACCTGGCGTTGGCGTGAACCCGCTGCGGGGCCAGAACAACGTGCAAGGGTCGTGCGACATGGGATCATTCCCGCACGAACTGCCGGGCTACCGCCACGTGAAGAACGCCGATGTGCGGGCAATCTATGAGAACCTGTGGGGGGTGGAGATTTCGTCCGAACCGGGCCTGCGCATTCCGAACATGCTGGATGCTGCTGTCGAAGGTACGTTCAAGGGGCTTTACTGCCAAGGCGAGGATATCTTGCAATCGGACCCCGACACCCATCATGTGGCGGCCGGTCTGGCAGCGATGGACATTGTCATTGTCCATGACCTGTTCCTGAACGAAACGGCGAACTACGCCCATGTCTTCCTGCCCGGCTCCACCTTCCTGGAAAAGGATGGTACCTTCACCAACGCCGAACGCCGCATCAACCGTGTGCGCAAGGTGATGGCACCGAAGAACGGATTTGCCGACTGGGAAATCACTCAGATGCTGGCGAATGCGATGGGCGCGGGCTGGACCTACACCCATCCCAGCCAGATCATGGATGAAATCGCAGCCACGACCCCGTCATTCGCCAAAGTCTCGTATGAGTATCTGGAGGAGATGGGCTCGGTTCAGTGGCCCTGCAACGACGCTGCACCCGAAGGCACGCCGCTGGTTCACGTTAACGGATTCGTGCGTGGCAAGGGTAAGTTCATCCGCACCGAATATGTGGCAACCGACGAAAAGACCGGCCCGCGCTTCCCGCTCCTGCTGACCACCGGTCGAATCCTCAGCCAGTACAACGTGGGCGCCCAGACGCGACGGACGGAAAACAACGTCTGGCACGATCAGGACATTCTGGAAATCCACCCGCATGATGCGGAACTGCGCGGGGTGAAGGACGGCGATTTCGTGCGGCTGGCGTCACGCGCCGGGGAAACGACCTTGCGCGCCGAAATCACCGACCGCGTGTCGCCCGGCGTGGTCTACACGACCTTCCATCATCCGACGACCCAGGCCAACGTGGTGACGACCGACTTTTCCGATTGGGCGACCAACTGCCCGGAATACAAGGTCACGGCGGTGCAGGTCAGCCCGTCGAACGGCCCATCGGAATGGCAGGTCGAATATGATGCGCAAGCCGCCGCCGCGCGCCGGATCCTGCCTGCGGCCGAGTGATGGAGACGAAGAAGACCATCAACCGCCGCGCCTTCCGTGCAGGACGCTGGGAGGACGGCGACCGCATTGTACCCGCAGAGGTGCCGGTGGCGCTCGTCTTTAACGGGACGACCCAGGCGGTGATGATGGCAACTCCCGCCGCGCTGGATGATTTCGCGGCGGGTTTTGCACTGACCGAAGGCATCATTTCCGATCTTTCGGAAATACGTGAAGCTGAACAGATCGATCTGCCTGAAGGGATCGAGCTGCGTCTGTGGCTGGCCGCACAAGCCGAGGCGCGCTTTCACGAACGACGGCGCACACAGGTCGGGCCTGTCGGCTGCGGCCTGTGCGGGATCGACAGCCTGAAGGCTGCGGCGCGGCCATTGCCCAAGGTCACCTCTGTCCTGCATCTGACACCTATGGATGCGGAAGCGGCGATGAAGGGCCTGATGCTTCATCAGGCGCTGAATGATGCGACCCGCGCCGTTCATGCCGCAGGTTTTTATCTCCCCGGCCGCGGTGTCGTTCTAGCGCGCGAGGATGTGGGCCGCCACAACGCCCTTGATAAGGTTGCTGGCGCTATGGCCCGCGCGGGCCTGCCCGCCACCGAAGGCGCCCTGGTCATCACCAGCCGCGTCTCGGTCGATATGGTGCAGAAAGCCGCGATGATCGGCACGCCGGTGCTGATGGCTGCCTCGGCCCCAACCGCGCTGGCGATCACCGAGGCGGAGCGCGCAGGCATCACGCTGATCGCCGTGCTGCGCGGCGCAGATTTCGAACTTTTCACCCATTCCGAGCGTTTTAACCCGAAAGAGGCCACCGATGTCGCCTGACAAACTGATCCGCATGGCCAACCAGATCGCCACCTTCTTCGAATCGAAAAAGCATGACGAGGGCGTCGCCGGAACCGCCGCCCATATCAGCGACTTCTGGGAACCACGCATGCGTAAGCAGCTCTTTGACCATATCGCTGCCGGGGGCGCGGGGCTGAAACCTCTGGTCCTGGAAGCCGCGGAGAAAATCCGCCCGGTTCAGGCCGCCTGACCCCCCTTACACAGACATCGTTGCCTGCACGGCCCGTTGCCAGCGCCCATACTTCTTCTGGCGGGTTGCTTCGTCCATGTTCGGCGTAAACTGCCGTTCCAGCGCCCAGGTACGCGCGAAACCCGTCGCATCGGGGTAGAGGCCGACCTGCATTCCCGCCAGCCAGGCAGCGCCAAGGGCTGTGGTCTCGGTGATGCGGGGCCGGTCGACCGGTGCGCCGATGATGTCGGACAGGAACTGCATCGCCCAGTCCGAAGCCACCATCCCGCCATCGACGCGCAGCACTGCGTCCGAGGCGGCGGACCAGTCTGCCCGCATCGCCTCAAGCAGGTCACGGGTCTGGTATCCCACGCTTTCCAGCGCCGCTTTGGCCAGTTCCGCCGCTCCGGAATTGCGCGTCAGACCATAGATCGCCCCCCGGCAATCGGCGTTCCAGTAGGGTGCGCCCAAACCGGTGAAGGCGGGGACCAACACCACATCTTGCGCCGCATCCGCCTGCTCGGCGAGGGGCTGGGTTTCGCGCGCCTCGCGGATGATCTTCAGCCCGTCGCGCAGCCACTGCACCACGGCACCCGCTATGAAGATCGATCCTTCCAGGGCATAGGTCGTCTTGCCGCCCAGTTGATAGGCAATCGTCCCCAAAAGCCGCGAGCGGCTGGCCACCAGCGTCTCTCCGGTATTGAGAAGGGCAAAACAGCCGGTTCCATAGGTCGACTTCATCATGCCGGGCGCGAAACAGGCCTGCCCGATGGTCGCCGCCTGCTGATCGCCAGCCACTCCGCGGATCGGGATCGCGCGACCGAACAGGTGTGCTTCGGTTTCCCCGAAGTCGGCAGCGCAGTCCCTCACATCGGGAAGCATCTCTTTCGGAATTTTCAGAATAGACAGAATATCATTGTCCCAATGTCCCTCGCGGATATTGTAAAGCAATGTCCGCGCGGCATTGGTTGCATCTGTCGCATGAACCCGGCCACCCGTAAGCCGCCAGATCAGGAACGAATCGACAGTGCCGAACAGGAGTTCACCCCGCTCCGCCCGGGCACGCGCACCTTCCACATTGTCGAGAATCCATTTAAGTTTTGTGGCCGAAAAATAGGGGTCCAGCAAAAGGCCGGTCTTGTGGGTGATCGCGCTTTCGTGCCCTTCTGCCTTCAGCCTCTGGCAGATCTCCGCCGTCCTCCGGTCTTGCCAGACGATGGCGCGGTGGATGGGGATGCCGGTGGCCCGGTCCCAAACCAGCGTCGTTTCACGCTGATTGGTAATGCCGATCGCGCCGATATCGGCGGCGCTAAGGCCCGCCCGGTCTATGGCACCGCGCACGGTGGCTGTAACTGTCGCCCAGATGTCGTCAGGATCATGTTCAACCCAACCTGACTCCGGGAAGTGCTGCGGAAACTCCTGTTGGGCCGTGGCCTTGATCTGCATGGCGCTGTCAAAAACAATGGCGCGGCTCGACGTTGTGCCCTGATCAATCGCGACAACGTGGTTCATGTCCGCTTCCCTTCCGCCTGCATCCACTCGTCCAATGCCGCAATCTCCGCCGCGCTCATCCGCAGCCCGAGCTTGGAGCGGCGCCAGACCACATCTTCCGCCCTGCGGGCAAATTCCCGTGTCATCAGCCAGCGCACTTCGGCCTCGCTCAACCCGGCGCCGAAAGCCCGGCCCAGGTCGGCCGCGGCGGTTGCGCTCCCCAGGATCTGCGGCGCTTCCGTGCCATAGGCGCGGATGAAGCGACGACAAGTATAGTCATTCAAGAAAGGGTAACGTTCCTTTAATTCTCCGATCAACCGGGCGACATCGCCCACCGGAAAATCACCCCCTGCGAGCGGCACACCGGCGGTCCAGTCCCCCTTGTCAGGTGTCAGAAACGGTATGATCTTGGACATCGCGGCTTCGGCGAGTTTACGATAAGTGGTTATCTTTCCGCCAAAAACCGACAAGATTGGCGGGCCATCACTTTCCAGCGACAAGACGTAGTCCCGCGTCGCCGCCTGCGCCGATTTCGCGCCATCGTTGTAGAGCGGCCGGACGCCGGAATAGGTCCAGACGATCTGATCGCGCGTCACGGGACGCGCGAAATAGGTCGAGGCGAAGGCACAAAGATAGACCCGCTCCTCCTCAGTGCAGACCGCGTGAGCGGGGTCATCTTGATGGTCCATGTCGGTGGTGCCAATCAAGGTGAAGTCTTCCTCGTAAGGAATAGCGAAGATGATGCGGCCGTCTTCCCCTTGAAAGAAATAGGATTTCCCGTGATCGAAGAGCTTCGGCACGACGATATGGCTGCCGCGCACCAGTCGGATCGACTCTTTCGTGTTGATATGGGCAATGCCGCGCACCACCTTTTCGACCCACGGGCCACCAGCATTGACCAGCACCTTGGCCCGGAAGGCTTCCGGGCCCTGCCCGCGATCCACGCTGATCACCCAATGGTCTCCCTTTCGCTCAGCCGCGGTGACGCGGGCGCAGGTCAGGATCCTGGCGCCACGGTCGGCGGCATCACGGGCATTGAGCGCGACAAGGCGGGCGTCTTCGACCCAGCAGTCGGAATATTCGTATGCTTTCAGGAACTTCGGGTTCAGCGGCCGGCCCGCCGGGTCGGATCGCAGGTCAAGCGTCGTGGTCCCGGGCAGGATCTGCCGGCCACCGAGGTTGTCGTAAAGGAATAGGCCAAGCCTGATCAGCCAGGCGGGGCGACGGCCCTTCATCCACGGCATGAAGGTGTTGAGCAGTTTCGAGGTCGGCGTTTCGCCTTCGAACCGCATATCGGGATGATAGGGCAGCACGAACCGCATCGGCCAGCTGATATGCGGCATTGCGCGGAGCAAAACTTCACGCTCGATCAATGCCTTGCGGACGAGGCCGATCTCGAAATATTCCAGATACCGCAGCCCGCCGTGAAAGAGTTTGGTCGAGGCAGAGGAGGTTGCCTGGGCCAGATCACCCATTTCGGCAAGCGCCACCGAAAGGCCGCGACCGGCCGCGTCGCGCGCGATGCCACAGCCGTTGATTCCGCCGCCAATAATGAACAGATCGTAAATTTTGGGCGAATCCATGGGGCACCTTTGGGATGATGCCGATTGAACGTCGCCCGGTGCGTTTTGTCAAAGAATATGTTCGTTATTGTTCGTTTTTACTTTGATCCGCCGAAAATCTGCGTAAGCTTCGCCCACAAGTGACACGGTGATCTTATGGCCTTGAGCTTACGACAGAGTGAAATCCTCGAACTCGCCCGAAGCGAGGGCCGGGTGCTGGTGGAAGATCTTGCCAGCCGCTTCGGCGTCACGCTGCAAACCATCCGGCGCGATCTGACCGAACTGGCCGATGCCGGGCGGCTGGAGCGGGTGCATGGCGGCGCCGTGCCGCGCGCGGGCGTGGCCAACATCGGCTATGCGGAACGGCGTGAGATGAATGCCGACGCCAAGGCCGCCATTGGCCGGGCCTGCGCGGCGGCGATCCCGGATAACAGTTCGTTGTTCTTGAACATCGGCACCACCACCGAAGCAGTGGCCCGGGCGCTGCTGGACCACAGAAACCTGACGATTGTTACGAATAATATGAACGTTGCCAATATCCTGGCGGAAAGCCAAAGCTGCGACGTGATCGTCGCGGGGGGCGTTCTGCGCCGGTCGGACGGCGGGCTGGTGGGTGATCTGACCAAAGAGGCGATCGAGGCTTTCAAGGTCGATTTCGCCATCATTGGCACATCGGCCCTGGACCAGGACGGTGATCTTCTGGATTTCGATCCACAGGAGGTGCGGGTAAGCCGTGCCATCATCCGGCAAGCACGGCGCACCTATCTGGTGGCGGATCATTCCAAACTGACCCGCGCCGCCCCAGTGAAGATCGGATCCCTGAGCGAGGTCCAGTGCCTGTTCACCGACCGGCGGCTGCCTGGCACCTCGGCCAGAAGTGCGCCGACTGGGGCACGAAAGTCGTGGTTTCGCCCGCGTAGTGGTCACGGGCATACGAACAAAATCGAACATGCAGCGGGAAGGTATTCCCAACGTATTCCAAACGTATTCCAAGCGGGGCCGGGATTGG
>DAORUY010000090.1:0-10735 GCA_035433445.1 Paracoccaceae bacterium | reverse complement strand
AGCGGTCGGGCTGATGAACCTTTTCCCGGTGCCGATGCTCGATGGCGGGCATCTGATTTTCTACACATGGGAATGGGCAACCGGAAAGCCGCTGCCGGACAAGGTACTGAACATCGCCGCCTCGATAGGGTTGTTCCTTGTCCTCGGCCTGATGGTCTTCGGTTTGACGAACGACCTCTTTTGCCCCTGACGGTCACTGTGCGCGGCGCAATGCCAATCTTATGCCGCAATAAGGCCATATTGACTGCCTAGCTTGCCCCAAACGGACAAAGGTTGGAGGCACTCATGCAGGCAATTGCGAACAGCACCCGGGGAATCGGATTGGTCATTCAGCTTGGTGCGGATCGGGTAATCGTGCCGCTTGCCATCTTGATGAGTCTGATGGTCGCGGCGGTTGTTGGTTATGAACTGACTGCCGGTCAATTCCCTGCGTCGCCCGGCTTTTTCTGATAGACAGCTACCGCGTTAAGTTGAAATTTGAAGGCGGATTTCCGCCCCTGCACCCCGGCGCGGTCCTCAAAAAGGGCCGCGCCGTTCCTTTGACAATCCCCCCCGTTCCGGCTAGTCAGGGTGCAGAAAAAAATGCGATTTCACCGGCGGGGGAAAGTAATGACACGGCAGGGCAATATTGGCGGCGCCGCAGGGTTCGGGCGTGGCATTTTGAAATGCTCCACGGCACTGGCGACGGCCCTTTTCCTTTCGGCAGCGGCGCTTCCCGCAAATGCGGCCAATTACACGTTTTCCAGCGTCCAGGTCGAAGGCAACAGCCTGATCGACCCTGCGACGATCCTGAAATTCGCAGCCATTCCCAAGGGCGAATCTGTCAGTGACGGAGCTTTGAACGATGCGGTTCAGCGCCTGACCGACTCGGGCCTTTTCGCCTCTGTCGATGTCATCCCGTCAGGCGGAACGCTGATCATCCGCGTCGTCGAAAATCCGACCGTTAATGTCATCAGCTTCGAAGGCAACCGCAAGATCAAGGACGAAGATCTGGCGGCCGTGATCAAGTCTCAATCCCGCCGCGTCTATTCCGCGACGCAGGCCGAAGCCGACGCTGCGGCCCTGACCGAGGCCTATACGTCTGCCGGCCGGCTTGCCGCGAGGATCGAGCCGCGTGTGATCGACCGGGGCGACAACAAGGTCGATCTGGTCTTTGAAATCCGTGAAGGCAAGGTGACGGAGGTGGAGCGTCTGTCCTTCACCGGCAACCGCGCCTTTTCCGACCGCCGCCTGCGTCAGGTTCTGGAAACCAAGCAGGCGGGCATTTTCCGCCAACTTGTCCAGCGTGACACATTCGTTGCCGACCGGGCCGAACTCGACAAGTCGCTGATCGTCGATTTCTATCGCTCGCGCGGATATATCGACGCGGCAGTCACCGGCGTGTCGTCGGAGTTTTCGCCCGAGCGCGATGCGTTCTTCCTGACCTTTGCGATCAGGGAGGGTCAGAAATATTCCTTCAACAATGTCTCTGTCGCCAGCGAATATGAAGGCGTCGATCCGGCCGAGTTCGGCGAGCTGATCAAGATCCGCAAAGGCGTGGCCTACTCGCCCACCGCTCTCGACACGACAATCGCGCGGATGGAAAATCTCGCAGTCAAGAAGGGGTTGAACTTCCTGGCGGTCGAACCCCGGATCGTGCGGAACCCGGAAAACCAGACGCTTGATGTGATCTTCGTTCTGACCAAGGGGCCGCGCGTCTTTGTCGAACGTATTGACATCGAAGGCAACGCTACGACGATTGACAAGGTGGTGCGCCGGCAGTTCCGCGCGGTTGAAGGTGACCCCTTCAACCCGCGTGAAATCCGTCAAAGCGCCGAACGGATACGGGCGCTGGGTTATTTTGCGACTGCCGATGTGAATGCCCGTGGCGGTACGGCCGAAGATCAGGTCATCGTTGATGTGAACGTTGAGGAAAAGACAACGGGTTCGCTGAACTTTGGTGCGTCTTATTCGGTGTCGGACGGCATCGGTTTCAATATTGCTTTCACCGAGGCGAACTTCCTTGGCCGCGGGCAATATCTGAATGTGAAAGTCGGAACCACTGCGGACAATAAGGAGAGCGGGATCACCTTCATCGAGCCGTCGCTGCTTGATCGGGATCTGAAACTCAAACTGTCCGCCTGGTACAACACGTCCGAGAACGCCAATGCCCGCTATTCGACCAATCGGCTTGGCTTTTCACCTTCGTTGGAATTCCCGCTGGCTGAACGCACCCGTCTGGAACTGCGCTACAAGATTTCCAGCGACGAAATTCTCGACGTTGACGTCAATTCTTCGCCGATCCTCAAGGCAGAAGAGGCGCTGGGTTCCCAGATCACCAGCGCGCTTGGCTACACGATCAGCTTCGACAGCCAGCTGTCCCAAACCGATCCGCTGTCACGTACGACGTTGCGCTTCGGTCAGGACTTTGCCGGTGTTGGTGGCGACATCGAATCCATCACCACGACCGGCCTGGCCCGCTACGAACGCAAGGTCTTCAATGAGGAGATCACCCTGCGCGCCGAACTGGAAGGCGGGGCGGTGGTCTCAAGCGGCAATGATACGCGCCTGGTGGATCGCTTCACCGGCAACGGCAAAATTCGCGGCTTCGAAGCAAATGGCGTCGGCCCGCGTGACCTGACGGTGGTGAACCAGGACGCGCTTGGCGGCAATATGTTCGCCGTCGCCCGGTTCGAGGCCGAGTTCCCGCTGGGCCTGCCGGAAGAATATGGCATCACCGGCGGTGTTTTCGCCGATGTGGGCTCGGTCTGGGGGCTCGACAGCCCCGGGACGGTAGATGATGCCATGCACATGCGCTCCGCAGTGGGCGTTTCGATCTTCTGGAGTTCGGTCCTTGGGCCGCTGCGCTTCAACTTCTCGAAGGCGATCAACAAGGAAACCTACGACAAGGAACAGACGTTCGATCTGACGATCTCTACGCAGTTCTGATGTCAGGGCGGGCCGCTCTGCTGGCAATCCTGTTCGCTGCCGCGTCGACAATCGGCGCGGCGGCACAAGAGGTTTCCCCGCCCGCCGATGCCGTGCGGCAAAGCGGTATCGTGACCCTTGATGTCGAGCGGCTGTTCTCGGAATCGTTGTGGGGCAAGCGCTTCGCCGCCGAACTTGAGGAAGCCTCTCGTGCTCTTCAGGCTGAAAACCGCAAGATCGAGGCGGCGCTAAGCGCGGAAGAGAAAGATCTGACCGAAAAGCGCGCAACTCTTCCGACCGACGAATTCCGCAAACTTGCCGAGGATTTCGACAAAAGGGTTACAGGCATCCGCCAGGCGCAAGCAGACAAGGTGCGGGAGATTCAGGCCCGACCGGAAGAAGAGCGCACGCGGTTTCTGGAGGCTACGCGGCCGATCATCGGCGAGGTGATGACCTCGCGCGGGGCTGCTGCGATTGTGGATATACGTGCGGTGTTTCTTTCGGTGCGCTCTGTCGATGTGACGGATGAGGTCATTGCCGCGATTGACGCGCGGCTTGGCGACGGCGAAGGTATCGCGCCCTGAACCGGGCTTAGTCCCGCTCGCTGTCCGTGGCGAAGCTTGCCAGCATTGCCCCGTCTTGCTAGCAAGGTTTCAGGGGCGAATGCCTGAGGGGGACAATCAATAATGACCAGCCGCGACATTACCGAAGCCGATATCCATCTGATTCAGCGGATCATTCCGCATCGCTATCCCTTTTTGCTGATCGACAAGGTCATCAATATCGTCGCCGACAAGGGCTGCGTGGGCATCAAGAATGTGACCTTCAACGAACCGCATTTTCAGGGCCACTTTCCCGCCAAGCCTATCATGCCCGGCGTGACCATCGTCGAAGCGATGGCCCAGGCGGCGGCAGTGCTGGTCGGCATCTCGATGGATGTGGTGGGGCGCGATCTGCTGACCTATTTCCTTTCGATCGACAATTGCAAATTCCGCCGCATGGTGGTGCCGGGCGATGTTTTGGAACTGCACATGACGGTGAAGCGCGGCGGCGGCAAGATCTGGAAATTCCACGGGTCGGCGATGGTCGGTGATCAGATGGCCTGCGAAGCCGAGATTGCCGCGATGATGGACCTGCGGGACTGAACGGATGACCATTGACCCAAGCGCCGTGATCCACCCGTCCGCCGTGATCGCGCCGGGCGCGCGGATCGGTGGGGGCTGCCAGATCGGCCCCTTCTGCGTGGTTGATGCCGAAGTAACCCTTCACGAACGGGTGGAGCTGAAAAGCCATGTCGTCGTCACCGGCCTGACGGAGATCGGCGCGGGCACGCAGATCTTTCCCTTCGCCTGTCTGGGCGAGGTGCCGCAGGACCTGAAATTCCGTGGCGAAAAGACCCGGCTGATCATCGGAGCCGACAATCGCATCCGCGAAAATGTGACGATGAATACCGGCACCGAAGGCGGTGGCGGCGTGACGCGGGTGGGTGATGGCGGCCTCTTCATGGCAAACTCGCATGTTGCGCACGATTGCCAGATCGGCAACCGGGTGATCTTGGCCAACAATGTGGCCATCGCCGGCCATTGCGTGCTGGAAGACGAAGTGATCGTCGGCGGCCTGTCCGGCGTGCATCAGTTTGTGCGCATCGGCCATGGCGCGATGATCGGTGCAGTGACGATGGTGACGGCAGATGTGATCCCGCACGGGTTGGTGCAGGGACCGCGCGGGGTGCTGGATGGGCTAAACCTTGTCGGGTTGAAGCGGCGCGGGGCGGACAGGGGCGATCTGCACGCACTGCGCGAACTGCTGGGCGATCTGGGCGCCGGATCTTTCCGCGACAATGCCCGCGCGCGCGCTGACGAGGGAACCGACAACGCCTATGTGCGCGAGGTTCTGGACTTCATCCTCGGCCCGTCGGACCGGTCGTTCCTGACCCCAAGATGAACAGCGACAGTCCGAGAACCGCGATCATCGCCGGGCAAGGCGCGCTGCCCGGATTGCTGGTCGCCGCCCTAGAGGCCGCAGGTCAGCCCCTTGTTCTGGCCGAGATGGAGGCATTCCCCGCCGATCTTTCCGGCTGCACGCCGGTCCGGTTTCGCGTGGAACGGCTGGTGCCGTTCTTCGATCATCTGGCCAGTCTTGGGGTGACGCGCGTCTGTTTTGCCGGTGCAGTGCGCAGGCCAAGGCTCGAACCCGAACTTTTTGATGCGCGCACCGCCACCCTCGTACCGCGCCTTCTGGCCGCGCTGCAATCGGGCGACGATGGCGCGCTGCGACTGGTGATCACACTCTTTGAGGAGTTCGGCTTCGAGGTCGTCGGCGCCGATGCCCTTGCCCCTGATCTGGTGCCCGGTCCCGGCTTGTTGGCGGGCAAGATCACCGAGGCTGATGAAAAGGATGCGGCGCGGGCGGCCACCATTGTCGCGGGGCTCGGGGCGCTCGATCTTGGGCAGGGCGCGGTCGTGGCACAGGGCCTGTGTCTGGCGGTTGAAAGCCTGCCCGGAACCGATGCAATGCTGGAATTTGTCGCCTGTCATGCGGCGCTGCTCCGACCCGATCCGGCGGGCGCGAGGGGCCTGCTCTACAAGGCACCGAAACCGGGGCAGGATCGGCGCATCGACCTGCCGACCTTGGGGCCGCAGACGGTGCGCGCCGCGCAGGCCGCCGGTCTGGGCGGTATCGTCTGGGCCGCTGGGTCGGTCCTGCTTCTCGACCGGGAAGCGATGGTGCGAGAGGCTAACGCGCTTGGTCTCTTCCTCTGGTCGCGCCAGCCATGAAACTCTTCCTGATCGCGGGCGAGCCGTCGGGCGATGCCTTGGGGGCCGCGCTGATGGCGGGGCTGAAGGCGCTTGCCCCGGATATTGCCTTTCTGGGCGTCGGCGGGCCGCTGATGGCGGCGGAAGGGCTGGAAAGCCTTTTCCCGATGGAAGAATTATCGGTGATGGGCCTTCTGGAGATACTGCCGAAATATGCCCATCTGAAACGCCGCATCCGGCAGACTGCCGAGGCGGTGACGGCGGCGGCGCCGGATGCCCTGATCACCATCGATAGCCCGGATTTTTGCCTGCGCGTGGCGCGGCTTGTGCGGGCCGCGCGACCGGCACAGCGCACCATCCACTATGTCGCGCCGACGGTCTGGGCCTGGCGTCCGGGGCGGGCGGCGAAAATGGCCCCCGTCATCGACCATGTGCTCGCGCTTTTTCCGTTCGAGCCGCCGCTCATGGAAGCGGCCGGCATGGGGTGCAGTTTCGTCGGCCACCCGGTCGTGGCCCAACCCCGCGCGACAAAAGCCGAGGCCGCCGCGTTCCGCGAAGATCACGCCATCGGCCCCGATCAGCCGCTCCTCCTCTGCTTGCCAGGCTCACGCCGGGGCGAAGTGACGCGCCTTCTGCCGCGCTTCGCTGACACCATCGACCGCCTTAGGGCGCGCCATCCCGGCCTGCGCGTGGTTCTTCCCACCGTTCGCGGTGTCGCCCCGCTGGTGCGGGAGTTGACAGCGCATTGGCCCGATCCGCCCCTTGTTTTGGAAAGCGGCAGCGACAAACGTGCCGCTTTCGCTGCCGCGACCCTCGCGCTGGCGGCGTCCGGCACGGTCAGCCTGGAACTGGCCGCGAACCGGGTGCCGATGGTGATCGCCCATGATTTCAACCGCCTGACCTGGTGGCTGATGAAACGCGCCGCGCTGATAGACACGGTCACGCTCGTCAACATCGTGTCTGAAACCCGCGCAGTGCCCGAATTCCTCGGCCCCGCCTGCCAGCCGGCACTTATCGCACAGGCGCTCGACCAACTGTTGAGCAATCCTGCCGGACGCCTGGCCCAGATGGAGGCCGCCGACCTGACGATGATGCGTCTTGGTCGAGGAGGCGAAGCCCCCGGCTTGCGCGCGGCCCGGGCCGTTCTCGCCCAGATATGATCATTTTCAGTCGATGAATGTCCCGGTGGTGGGGGCGCCGCCGCCCCACATCTATCGGACGCGAAGGGGGCGAACTCAGCGCCCCTTCCAGATCCAGCCGCCGCCCAGAATGCGGCTCGATCCCGTCTCGTAGAACACGCAAGCCTGACCGGGGCTCACGCCATCTTCCGGGTCCATAAGTTCCACCGTCGCCTCGGTCGATGACAACGGGCGCAGGATCGCCGGGCGTGGCGGGCGGGTGGAGCGGATCTTGACGCACACCTGCCATTCAGGGGCGCTGTCGAACGGTGCGTCGCCCAGCCAGTTGATCTCGCGCACCGGCACCGTGCGTGTGGCCAGCGCCTCTTTCGGACCGACGATCACCTGGCGGGTCTCTGAGTCCAAACGGATCACATAGAGCGGATCGCCCGTGCCGCCGATGCCAAGGCCACGGCGCTGGCCGATCGTATAGTGGATCACACCGCGATGGGGGCCAAGCACATTGCCGGCCAGATCGACGATCTCTCCGGGATCGGCGGCGCCGGGGCGCAGCTTTTCGATGACGCTTGCGTAATTGCCGTTCGGCACGAAGCAGATGTCCTGACTGTCGGGCTTGTCGGCCACACTCAGCCCGTATTTGGCCGCCAGCGCCCGGGTTTCCGCCTTTGACGGCAGATGGCCGAGCGGAAAGCGCAGGAAGGCCAACTGGTCAGGCGTGGTCGAGAACAGGAAATAGCTCTGATCGCGGTTCGCATCGGCGGCACAATGCAGTTCCGGCCCCGCCGGGCCCAGCTTGCGTTGGATATAATGGCCGGTCGCCATGCAGTCGGCATCCAGATCCTTCGCTGTCGCCAGCAGGTCCTTGAACTTCACCCGTTCGTTGCAACGGATGCACGGAACCGGGGTCGCGCCCGCCAGATAGGCATCGGCAAATTCTTCGATCACCGCCTCGCGGAACATGTTTTCATAGTCGAGCACGTAGTGCGGAAACCCCATCGCCTCGGCCACGCGGCGGGCATCATGGATATCCTGGCCCGCGCAACAGGCCCCCTTTTTCGCGAGCGCCGCGCCGTGATCGTAGAGCTGAAGGGTGACGCCCACCACATCGTAGCCTTCGTCCTTCAGCATGGCCGCCACGACGGAGCTGTCGACGCCGCCGGACATGGCGACGACGACCCGCGTATCGGCGGGGGCTTTGGCAAAGCCGAGGGAGTTGAGCGCGGTGTCTTTCATGGGTCCGATTTCCGGGGGGCGAGATCGGCAGGAATATAGGAAAATTGCAGATACTCACAAGGCCGGGTTTCATCTGCCGTTAAATCTGATGCGCGACTGTGCCTACGGTGAAGGAAGGGGGGACCATGTTCCTGAAGAAGATCGATGGGCCTAGGGCTGTCACGTTGCCAGACGGCACGGTCATGACCCGCGCCGATCTGCCGTCGCCAGAGATACGTCGCTGGGTGGCAAGCAGGAAGGCGCGCGTGGTCAAGGCGGTGGCCTACGGGTTGCTTGGCCACAAGGAAGCGCTGGAAAGATATGGACTTTCCGAAGAAGAATTCGCGCTTTGGCGGAACGCGGTGGAGGTTTTCGGGGAAAAAGCCCTGAAAGTCACGGCAATACAAAAATATCGTCAACTTTAGGTTGCAGTTCGCGATAAGGTTGTAATCGTAACGGCTGATTAACCATTTGCGGTAATGGTCAGCGGTAATGAACTCTTTAATGCGGAGTGCGGCCGATGAGAATTCTCCTGGTGGAAGACGATCCTACCACGTCCCGCAGCATCGAATTGATGCTGACCCATGCCAACCTGAATGTCTATTGCACCGATCTGGGGGAGGAGGGGATCGATCTCGCCAAACTCTATGACTACGATCTGATCTTGCTGGACCTGAACCTGCCCGACATGAACGGCCATGATGTGCTTCGCCAGTTGCGCCTGTCGAAGATCGACACGCCGATCCTGATCCTGTCCGGCGCGGATGATACGGAAAGCAAGATCAAGGGTTTTGGTTTCGGCGCCGACGATTACATGACCAAACCCTTCCATCGCGAAGAACTGGTGGCGCGCATCCATGCGATCATCCGCCGCTCCAAGGGTCATGCCCAGTCGGTGATCCGCACCGGTCATATCAACGTGAACCTTGACGCCAAGACCGTGGATGTCGATGGACTGCCTGTGCATCTGACCGGCAAGGAATATCAGATGCTGGAACTGCTGAGCCTCAGGAAAGGCACGACGCTGACCAAGGAAATGTTCCTCAACCACCTCTATGGCGGCATGGACGAGCCGGAACTGAAGATCATCGACGTCTTCATCTGCAAGCTCAGGAAAAAACTGGCGGAGGCGACGGGCGGCGAGAATTACATCGAAACCGTCTGGGGGCGCGGCTATGTGCTGCGCGAACCGCAGCCAATGGATCAATCGCAAAGGCTTGCCGTCGGCGCCTAAGCGGGCTTGAGGAGAGGGTCTTGCACCACCCTCGCGGCGGCCCCTGCCGGGGTCGCCGTTTTCATGTCCGGTAAAGGCGCGCGGAAGCTCTGGACCGGCCCGGCGGTTCCCCCTAACAGTTGGGCAGAATGATCGGGGGGCTGCCATGGCAGAGCGCGGGCTTGACGGGATGAGCGAGGCGGAAGCCCGCGCCGAATGGAAAGACATTGCGTCCAAGGTTGCCCGCGCGAACTCTGCCTATCACCGCGAGGATGCGCCGGAAATTTCGGACGCGGCTTATGACGCGCTAAAGCAGCGCCTGAAGGCGATCGAGGCGCGCTTTCCCGATCTGGCTGCGCAAAGCCCAAGCGGTCAGGTTGGGGCCGCGCCGCTTGAGACTTTCGCGAAAGTGCCGCACGCGGTTCGGATGTTGTCGCTTGAAAACGGCTTTTCGGAAGAAGATCTGTCCGATTTCGTCACGCGCATCCGCAGTTTCCTCAATCTGCCGGACACGGCCGATCTGACCTTTACGGCCGAGCCGAAGATCGACGGGCTGTCCCTGTCCTTGCGGTATGAAAAGGGCCTCCTCCTGCAGGCCGCCACGCGTGGCGATGGCGAGGTAGGCGAAAATGTCACCGAAAATGCGCGCACCATTGCGGACATTCCCAAGACCCTGCACGGCGCGCCGGACATTCTGGAAGTGCGGGGCGAAGTCTATATGGCGCATGCAGACTTCGCCGGTCTGAACGACCGGCAGGCGGCGGCGGGTGAAAAGATCTTTGCCAACCCGCGCAATGCTGCGGCCGGAAGCCTCCGCCAGCTTGACGCAACGATCACCGCCGCTCGGCCCCTGCGGTTCTTTGCCTACAGCTGGGGCGAAGTCAGCACGCCGCTCGCACTCACACAGATGCAGGCGGTCGAACGATTGAAGGCACTGGGCTTTCAGGTCAACCCACGCACGACCCGCTGCCTGACCACAGCCCAAATGATGCAGGTCTACCGGGAGATCGAACAGGCCCGCGCGACCCTGGGCTATGATATCGACGGCGTGGTCTACAAGGTGGACGATCTGGCGCTGCAAGCGCGGCTCGGATTCCGGTCCACGACGCCCCGCTGGGCATTGGCGCACAAATTTCCCGCCGAACTTGCCTGGACGCGGCTTCTCGCCATCGACATTCAGGTGGGGCGGACCGGGGCCCTGTCGCCGGTCGCGCGGCTTCAGCCGGTGACGGTTGGCGGCGTGGTCGTGTCAAACGCGACGCTTCACAACGAAGACTATGTCGCCGGTCGCGACGCCAAGGGCCAGCCGATCCGCGACGGCAAGGATATCCGCGTGGGGGACTGGGTGCAGGTCTACCGTGCGGGTGATGTCATTCCGAAGATCGCCGATGTGGACCTGTCCCAGCGCGCCGCCAACGCCATGCCCTATGTCTTTTCACACCTCTGCCCGGAATGCGGGTCGGAGGCGGTCAGAGAGGAAGGCGATGCCGTGCGCCGCTGCACCGGCG
>DAORUY010000089.1:0-10836 GCA_035433445.1 Paracoccaceae bacterium | reverse complement strand
GGCTTTTCCAATGCGGCCAATGGGTTGGCGGGCAATGAAGGCTTTCTTTGCGGCCTCGTCATCGCCGGTGTCGCGCAGGCGTTGTTCCAGCGATGGGCTTTCCACAGTGCCGGGGCAGATGGCATTGGCGCGGATACCACGGGTGATGAAATCGGCGGCGATGGCCTTGGTCATGCCGATGACGCCGGCCTTTGTGGCCCCATAGACAAAACGGTTGGGCGCGGCGATCAGGCCTGACACTGCCGAGGCCATGTTGATGATGCTGCCGCCGCCATTATCAAGCATCCCCGGCAGAAAGGCGCGGCACATGCGGTACATCGCGGTCATGTTCAGATCAAGGCTGAAGGCCCATTGATCCTCGTCACAGTCAAGGATCGAGCCTGCGGCGACAAAACCGGCGCAGTTGAACAGCACATCCAGCGGGCCAGCGGCGGCCACGGCGGCGGCGATGGAGGCCGGGTCGCGGACGTTCAGCACACGGGTTTCAAGGCCCTGCTGTGCAAGGTCGGCCAAGGCGGCCTCGTTCACATCCGTGGCAATGACCCGTGCGCCTTCACGGGCCATGGCAAGCGCTGAGGCGCGGCCAATGCCCTGCCCTGCTGCGGTGATGAGGGCGGTTTTGCCGTGCAGTCGTGCCATGTGGTTCCCCTTGTTGCCATGGGGATACTCTGCTTGGATTTGGCGGCGATGCAAGCCCCGCAGGTCATGCGGGGCCTGTGTTCACGCGTCGGGCAGGATGCGCACTGCACCTTGGGCCGCCGAGGTGGCGAACATGCCATAGGCCCGCAAGGCAGCCGACACTTTGCGCGGGCGGGCTTTGGCGGGTTTCCAGCCAGCAGCGTCTTGCGCGGCACGGCGGGTGGCAAGGTCTGCGTCGCTGACCGCCAGATGGATGGTGCGGGCGGGGATGTTGATCTCGATCCGGTCGCCTTCGTTGACAAGGCCGATCAGGCCACCGCTGGCCGCTTCGGGGCTGACGTGGCCGATGGACAGGCCCGAGGTGCCACCAGAGAAACGGCCATCGGTGATCAGCGCGCAGGCTTTGCCCATGCCCTTGGATTTCAGATAGCTGGTTGGGTACAGCATTTCCTGCATCCCCGGCCCGCCCTTGGGCCCTTCATAGCGGATGACGAGAACATCGCCTTCTTTGATCCTGTTCGACAAGATCGCTTCGACGGCGGCGTTTTGCGACTCAAACACGCGTGCGGGACCAGCGAAAATCAGGATGCTGTCATCGACGCCTGCGGTTTTCACGATGCAGCCTTCGGGCGCAAGGTTGCCCGACAGAACCGCCAAGCCGCCATCCTTGGAGAACGGGGTTTTGGCAGAGCGGATCACGCCGTTTTCGCGGTCAAGATCAAGGTCGGCCCAACGGCGGTTCTGGCTGAACGCCACTTGCGTCGGCACGCCACCGGGGGCGGCAAGGAAGAAATGCCGGACGGAGTCTTGGTTGGTGCGGCTGATATCCCAATGATCAATCGCGGCACCCAGCGTGGGGGCGTGGACGGTCGATGTATCACGGTGCAACAGGCCTGCGGCGTCAAGCTGACCAAGGATTGCCATGATACCACCAGCGCGGTGGACGTCTTCCATATGCACATCGGCCTTGGCGGGGGCGACTTTGCACAGCACGGGCACGCGGCGCGACAAGGCGTCGATGTCGGCCATGGTGAAATCAACGCCGCCTTCATGGGCTGCGGCAAGAATGTGGAGAACGGTGTTGGTGGAGCCGCCCATCGCGATATCCAGCGTCATCGCGTTTTCAAACGCCGCTTTGGTGGCGATGCTGCGCGGCAGAACGGTGTTATCATTGCCTTCATAGTGGCGCTTGGTGATATCGACGATGCGACGCCCAGCCTCAAGGAACAGTTCCTGACGGTCGGCATGGGTGGCCAGAACCGAGCCATTGCCGGGTAAGGAAAGCCCCAAAGCCTCGGTCAGGCAGTTCATCGAATTGGCGGTGAACATGCCCGAACAGGACCCACAGGTCGGGCAAGCCGCCTTTTCGATGGCCGCCACATCTTCATCCGACACATTCTCGTCAGCCGCGACCACCATCGCATCCACGAGGTCGAGCGCCATTTCCTTGCCCCTGAGGACAACCTTGCCCGCCTCCATCGGCCCGCCTGAGACAAACACGGCGGGAATGTTCAGCCGCATCGCGGCCATCAGCATGCCGGGGGTGATCTTGTCGCAGTTCGAAATGCAGACCATCGCATCGGCGCAATGGGCATTGACCATATATTCCACGCTATCGGCGATCAGTTCGCGCGAGGGTAGCGAATAGAGCATCCCGTCATGGCCCATCGCGATCCCGTCATCGACGGCAATGGTGTTGAATTCCTTGGCCACGCCACCCGCCGCCTCGACCTCGCGCGCCACAAGCTGGCCGAGGTCCTTCAGATGAACATGTCCCGGCACGAACTGGGTGAAGGAGTTGACGATGGCAATGATCGGCTTGCCGAAATCGCCGTCCTTCATACCAGTCGCCCGCCAAAGCCCGCGGGCACCGGCCATATTGCGGCCATGGGTCGAGGTGCGGGAACGATAGGCGGGCATGGGCGTGATCCTTGGCAAAAGCGGTTACAAGGGAAATGGCATCCCCTGCCCGGTTCGTCAAACCCCAAAGGAAAACTTCTGTGCCTCAGGCGGGGATAGCTGAACCACAATGAACAGCACAGAGGCCCATTCATCGTGGTTCTAGTCTCGCCTGGGGCCGTCCGTCTGTGCGCCATTGGTTCAAAAGACCAAATGGACGAAGCGGCAGAGCCCCCGCCCTTTACGCGGTCCGGGTGGGCAGGCTTGCCTCGAACCTGCGGAACAGCAGCACGATCAGACCGGCCAGCGCCATATAGACGACGGCAAGCAGCAGAAGCGGCTCATAGACGATGAACGTATCTTGGGTGACGCGCTTGGCGACGGAATAGATGTCGACGACAGTGATCGTGGCGACAAGCGGCGTTGCTTTCATCTGCAAGACCATCTCGCCACCGATCGTCGGCAACGCCCGGTGCAGCGCCTGCGGCAGCCAGATGCGGCGGAAGGCGGTGAAGCGGGGAACGCCCATAGCGCGGGCGGCTTCAAGCTGGCCATGGGCCACGCCTTTGAACGCGCCACGCATCACCTCGCCCTCATAACCCGCCACGCTGAGCGTGAGCGCCAGGACCGCATAGGGCCAGGCCTGACGCAGGATCGGCCAGAGCTCGCTTTCCCGGATCCAGGGAAATTGCGGAAAGAAGGAGCCAAGGCCGAAATAGAGCAGCCAAAGCTGCAAGAGAAGCGGCGTGCCGCGGATGACCGAACAAAAGCCCTTCGCGGGCGCCGACAGCCACCAGGGTCCGGCCGCCTGTGCGATCCCCAAACAGATCGCCAGCGCCATACCCAGCCCCATCGTCACGACAGTCAGCCAGGCCGTCATCCAGATGCCACGCACCATGAGCGGGGCATATTTCGGCAGCCAGCTCCAGTTCATCGTCAGCGCGCAGGTCAAGACGATGGCCACAGCAACGGCGAGCATCACCTTGCGGTGGAACGGTTTGAAAAGATCGCCCATCACCGCCCCCCAGACATGTTGCGCTGCCCGCGCCGGGCCCAGCGTTCAATCCGCGAGAAGATCAGCCCAGATGCAAGCGACAAGATCAGATAAAGCACGCCCGCCGCCATGAAGAAGGTGAAGAAGGCCTTCGTCGTCGCCGCAGCAAGCGAAGTGGCTTTGGTCAGTTCGATAAAGCCCACGACCGCCAGCAGGGCCGTGTCCTTGGTCACCGTCAGCCACAGGTTCGCAAGACCCGGAACCGCCGCCGACAGCATCAGCGGCAATGTGATGCGCCGTGCCAGCAGCGCAGGCGGCATTCCCATCGCGCGGGCCGCCTCGATCTGACCGGACGGCACCGAAAGAATTGCGCCGCGCAGAACCTCGGTCGAATAGGCGCCCTGCACTATTCCCAGAACCGCGATCCCGGCCGCAACACCGGAGAGTTGCACCGGATCATATCCAGCGGCGACCAGTACCTTGTTCACGGCGTCGGTGACGGCAAAGTAGAGGATCAGGATCAGCACCAGTTCGGGCACCGCGCGCACGAGTGTGGTGTAGACGCCGAGCAGATCCTTCACCACCGGACCGCCGTACAATTTGCCGAACGCCCCGAATACGCCGATCAAAAGACCCAGCGCATAGGCGCCGAGTGCAATCAGGATCGTGTTCCACAACCCCTGCACCAAGGTCGCCCCCCATCCGGGGGGCGACCAGGCCAGAAGGTCGAGTGTCGAGGTTGCCGCCGTGGCCGAGACCAGCGTAAGCACCTAGCCCTCAGCCGCCGTAGATGGAGGAGGCGAAGTAGTTCTTGCCGATCGCCTCGTAGGTGCCGTCTTCGAGGATCTTGGCGATACCGGCGTTGAACTTGGCTTTCAGATCATCTTCGCCCTTGCGCAGACCAACGCCCACGCCGGCGCCCAGGATTGCCGGATCATCCGCAACTGCGCCAACGACTTCGCAGCAGGCCTTGCCCGCGTCGGTGGCCATGAACGCGTCAATGGCAATGCTGTCGGCCTGGGAGGCGTCGATCCGGCCCGCGGCCAGATCCTGGAAGCCCTCATCAGTGGTCTGGTAGGTCTTGATCTCCGCCACTGACTCAGCGAAATGCGCCTGCGCATAAGACTCGTGCACGGTCGACACCTGCACGCCGATGATCTTGCCCGCCAGCCCTTCGGCGGTCGGCAGGATGCCCGCACCCTTGGTGGCGACAACCACGGTGGGCGTGTTGTAGTATTTGTCGGAGAAGTCGATCGTCTGCATCCGCTCTTCCGTGATCGACATCGACGCCATGATCGCGTCGATCTGACCGCCGGTCAGCGACGGGATGATACCTTCCCAAGCCACGGGCGTGATCGCGCATTCCATTTCCGCGGCCTTGCAGACTGCATTGATGATATCAACCTCCCAGCCCACCCAGTTTCCCGCCGCATCGGGCGACGCGAAGGGCGGATAAGGTTCGGCAGCAATGCCAACCTTGACCGGATCGGCGGACGCAGCACCGGCGAAAGCCAGCGCGACAAGCAAGACAGCGGCAGTTTTCTTCATTCTCTTCCTCACAAGTTGGACAGGATACCGGGTTAACCGACAGATTTCAGAAACTGTTTCAGCCGCTCCGACTTCGGGGCGCCGAACAGCTGGTCGGGCGGGCCTTCTTCTTCGATGAGCCCGTTGTAAAGATAGATGACATGGTTCGCGACTTCGCGGGCGAACTTCATCTCGTGCGTGACAAGGATCATGGTACGGCCTTCGTCGGCCAGACTGCGGATCACGTTCAGGACCTCGCCCACCAGTTCGGGGTCAAGCGCAGAAGTCGGCTCATCAAAGAGCATCGCGCTCGGTTCGACCGCGAGGGCGCGGGCGATTGCCGCGCGCTGCTGCTGACCGCCCGACATGAACGCAGGATAGACATCGGCTTTTTCAGCCAGCCCGACACGCTTCAGCAATGTCTGGGCGCGGGCAACGGCCTCAGCTTTCGGCACGCCAAGGACATGCACCGGCACTTCAATAAGGTTTTCGAGAACCGTCTTGTGGGTCCAGAGGTTGAAGCTTTGAAAGACCATCCCCAGACGCTGCCGCAGCCGTTCAAGCTGTTTGCGTTGGGCGGGCGACCCATCGGCGTTCATCGCCACTTCCTCGCCCCCGATCACCACTTTGCCGGAACTGGGCGTCTCAAGAAAGTTGATGCACCGCAACATCGTCGACTTGCCCGATCCCGAACCGCCGATGATCGCCACCACATCGCCTTCACAGGCTCTGAGCGACACGCCTTTCAGCACTTCGAGCGCGCCGAAGCTTTTGTGCAGGTTTTCGATACGGATCGCTTCTGGTCTTCCGACGGTCGCGGTATCTTTCACTCCTGGCTCCCCCCAGAAATTCATGTTGCAATCAAACCCGCATTCAAACAATTATGCAAGTGTATAATTTCTGGATGATATGACTGATCGGCGAAAATTCCGGCGTGAAGGCGAAGAAAGGCGGCGCGATCAACTGATTACCGCCGCTTTGGAGGCTATTGCCGAAACCGGGCCCGAAGGCGCAACCGTGCGTGTCATCGCCGCGCGTGCCGGCGTGACGCAGGGTTTGATTCGACATTATTTCAATGGCAAGGAAGAGCTCACGCGCGCGGCCTATCAGGCGCTGATGTCACGGCTGACCGATCAAAACGAAGCCGTCCTGAGCGATGTCGGGACCGATCCCCATGTCCGCCTGACGGCCTTTGTCGCGGCGGCGCTGCGTCCGCCCGTGATGGATGCCACCGCGCTGGCGTTATGGGCCGGTTTCATCAACCTCGTCCGGCTGGAGCCGGAAATGGCCACCATTCACGAAGCTTATTACCTCGACTATCGCCAGCGGGTCGAACGTCTCATTCAGGCCCTGCCCGGCTCGCGGAGCGCCGCCGAACTGCGTCGCCAGGGCATCGCCTGCACCGCGATCATCGACGGGCTATGGCTGGAAGGGTCTGCCTACAGCGACGGCTTTCAGGGTGATGAACTGGCCGAAATCGGTGTGCGGTCGGTGGGGGCGCTGCTCGGCATCGACCTTTGTCCCTATCTGACGGCACCCCAGACCGATGCGGATTGGGGGAACGCCCCACACAATACAATGACGAAGAAGGAACCCGCAGCATGAGATATGCCCCCGTCACCGATCGCCTGAAGGGTCTGGGAAGTGCCAAATGGGAAATCCATGCCAAGGCACGGCGCCTGAAGGCCGCTGGCGAAAGCATCATAGAACTGACGATCGGCGAGCCTGACGTGCCGACGCCTGAACCGCTGATGGAGGCTGTGACCCAGTCGATGCGGCTGGGCCGGACCGGCTATTCCAACGGGCGCGGCGAACCGGCGCTGCTTGATGCGCTGGCCGCGCGCTACAGCGAGCGGCGCGGACGGCCCTTCGCCCGCGAAAACATCATCTGCCTGCCCGGCACCCAGACCTCGCTCTATGCGGTGCTGATGACTCTGGTCGCGAGCGGAGACGAGGTGATCGTCGGCAATCCGATGTATGCCACCTACGAAGGGCTGATCGCAGCCACCGGCGCGGTGGCGGTCCCGGTGCCGCTCAGGCCGGAGCGGGGCTTCCGTCTGGATGCGGCCGATATTGCCGGTGCTATCACGCCTCGCACGCGGATCATCTTCCTCAACAGCCCACACAACCCGACCGGGGCGATCCTGACGCGCGACGACATAACCGCCATCGGCGCGTTGGCCCAACGCCACGACCTGTGGATCCTCTGCGATGAAGTCTATGAGGATCTGGTTTTCGCCAACCGCCAGTTCATCTCGCCCCTGTCGTTGCCAGAACTGGCGGATCGGGTTGTCGTGACCTCCTCCATCTCCAAATCACATTCCGCGCCGGGGTTCCGTTCGGGCTGGTGCGTGGGGCCGGCGGAGTTCACCGAACGCCTTCTGCCCCTGTCGGAAACGATGCTGTTCGGCAGCCAGCCCTTCATCGCCGACATGACGGCGGCAGCGGTCAGCACGCCGTCGCCGGTCGCGGCGGGTATGTGCGAGCGGTTCGAAAGGCGCGCCGGTCTGATCGCCGCGCATCTGCATGGGTTTGAAGGGCTGCGGGTTCACCGGCCCGACGCAGGCATGTTCGCGCTCGTGGATGTACGGGCCACGGGACTTTCCGGCAGGGACTTCGCCCTGTCGCTTCTGGAGCGGGAAAAGGTTGCCGTCATGCCGGGCGAAAGTTTCGGCTCGGCGCTCAGCGGGTGGCTGCGGCTGGCGCTGACCCAGCCCGACGACACAATAACCGAGGCCTGCGGCCGGATCGCCGCCCACGCCCGCCGCTTGAAGGAGGCCGCGTGATGGCATCGGTTGGAGAGCGTCTTGTCGAAGGTTTGCGCGCTCGTGGGGTTGAGGTCGTCTTCGGCATTCCCGGCGTCCATACGATCGAACTTTACCGGGGTCTGGCCGGTTCGGGCATCCGCCATGTGACCGCGCGCCACGAAGGCGGCGCGGCCTTCATGGCCGATGGTTACGCCCGCGCCAGCGGAAAGCCAGGGGTTGCGTTCGTGATCACCGGGCCGGGGCTGACCAACGCGCTGACCGCGATGGGGCAATCGCGCGAGGATTCCGTGCCTGTCCTCGTCATCTCGGGCGTCAATCGGCGGGCGAGCCTTGGTCAGGGATATGGCCTCTTGCACGAATTGCCCGATCAAGGTGGCATGGTGCGCACCGTCTGCCCCAGCTTTCAGGTCACGTCGCCCGAAATGCTGGAACCCGTGCTGAACAAGGCGTTCAATGCCCTGACCGCGGGTCGGCCCGGCCCGGTGCATATCGAAATCCCGACCGATGTCATGCCGTTGCCCTGCCCGGCCCTCTCAGCCGCACCCGCGCCCCTGCCCCCGCGCGCGCCGGGTCTGGCCGAACTGACCGAGGCGACCGCCCTTCTGAACCGCGCCCAGCGCCCGCTGATCCTTGCGGGCGGAGGGGCGCGCGGCGCGGGGGCAGCCCTGCGCGCACTGGCCGAAAAGCTCGATGCGCCGGTGGTCCAGACGGTGAATGCGCGCGGGCTGATGTGGGCCCATCCGCTCAGCGTTCCTGCCAGCCCAAGCCTAGGCGCGGTGCGCGATCTGATTGCAGGCGCAGACCGGATTCTGGCGGTGGGCACGGAACTGGGCCTGACCGACTATGACATGTATGCGACCGACACCCTGCCCGATCTGTCGGCCATGATCCGGGTGGACGTTTGCGCCGAACAGCTTGCCCGCCACCCCGCGGACATACGGATTCTGGCGGATGCTGGCGAACTGCTGGCGGGTCTTTTGCCGTTGGTCACGCCAAAGCGCGCGGATGGCGCGGCCCGTGCCGCCGCCTGTATCAGGCAGGCACGCGCTGACCTTGCAGGCCTCGCGCCCAAACTGCCCGACCAGCTTGCCATGGTCGAAGCCATGCGCGACGCCATGCCCGGCGCGCTGATCGTCGGCGACAGCACCCAGCCTGTCTATGCCGCGAACCTTGTCTATGATCATGACCGCCCCGGTGGCTGGTTCAATGCCGCGACCGGCTTCGGCTCGCTCGGCTTCGCGCCGGGTGCGGCGGTTGGCGCGGCTCTGGCACAACCGGATGCTCCGGTCATCTGCCTCGTGGGCGATGGAGGCCTTCAGTTCAGTCCCGGGGAATTGCGCACGGCGGTCGATGAAAAGCTGCCCATCACCTTTGTCGTCTGGAACAGCGCCAGCTATCAGGAGATTGCCGAAGCGATGGAGGGCGTGCAGATCCACGTGATCGGCTGTCATCCGTCCCCCCTGAAGATGGAACCGTTCGCCGCCGCGTGTGACCTGCCCTTCCAGTCAGTCCCATGCGATCCGCAGGCATTGTCGGTGGCCTTGCGGAAACCGGCGACGGGGCCAAGGATGATCGAAGTCCGGGCTTTCTGAGCCATAGTCCCAAGCCCGAAAAGTTTACTTTGGACGCGGACCCTATCGCGCATAAGCTTTGCTGTGAACAACGGCGAGGTGATCATGTCGCATCCCTACAGCTACCCGCTTCTCATCGGTCAGATCCTGCAGGCCCCGCTCCACAGCACCAACCGGATCGTGCATGGCGAACATGATCTGAGCTACCGCGATCTGGCCGCGCGGGTGGCGCGGGCCGGGGCGGTCTATCATGCGCTGGGGCTGGGGCACGGGTCCGTCATCGCCGTGATGGACTGGGACAGTCACCGCTATCTGGAAAGCTTCTTCGCCATCCCCATGCTCGGCGCCACATTGCATACGGTCAATGTGCGCCTGTCGCCCGAACAGATCCTTTATACGATCAACCATGCGCAGGATGACGCGATCCTTGTGCATGAGGATTTCCTGCCACTCCTCTTGCCGCTTCTGCCGCGGATCGAGCGACCGGTGAAGCTGGTCCTGCTGTCAGACCGCACCGCGCCGCCGATCCCCGAAGGGTTCGCGGGCGAATATGAGGCTTTGATTGCCGCGGCGAGCGAGGATTTCAGATTCGAGGAGTTCGACGAAAATACCCGTGCCACGCTTTTCTATACGACCGGCACCACTGGCGATCCCAGAGGCGTCAGCTATTCGCACCGCCAGTTGGTCCTGCACACGCTTGGTGTCATGGCCGGGCTTGGGCCGGTGCCTGGTAATGGCGGAGTGCATCGCCGCGATATCTATATGCCGCTGACGCCGCTCTTTCATGTGCATGCCTGGGGCTTTCCCTATGTTGCGACGATGCTGGGCCTGAAACAGGTCTATCCAGGGCGCTATGAACCGGTAAAGCTGCTCGCGCTCATCCAGCACCACGGCGTGACCTTCTCGCATTGCGTGCCGACGATCCTTGCAATGCTGCTGGCAGTGCCAGAGGAAACGCCAACCGACCTGTCGCGCTGGAAGGTCATCATCGGCGGGGCCGCCCTGCCCGAGGGGCTGGCACGCGCAGCACTGGCCCGGGGGATCGACGTGCATGCAGGTTATGGCATGTCGGAAACCTGCCCGCTGCTAACCCTAGCCGATCAGACCGGGGCGCAGGCGGCAACGGATCATTTGCCCATCCGCACCGCCACCGGCAAGGCGGTGCCGCTGGTGCAGTTGCGTATCGTCGACCCCGAGATGCGCGATGTCCCCCACGACGGCCAGACGACGGGCGAGGTAGTGGCCCGCGCGCCCTGGTTGACCCAAAGCTACCTGAGAAACGAGGCGGGCAGTGCGGACCTGTGGCGGGGCGGCTGGCTGCACACCGGCGATGTCGGTCACATGGCAGCGGACGGCACGCTGAGGATCACCGACCGGCTGAAGGATGTGATCAAGTCGGGCGGCGAATGGATTTCCTCGCTCAAACTGGAAAACACCG
>DAORUY010000088.1:0-10874 GCA_035433445.1 Paracoccaceae bacterium | reverse complement strand
CCTTCGTATAGGTCTGCCCAAGCGGCCAGGTCGGGTAAAGCACCCAGGCGATCACTGCATAGACATGCGTTATCGCTAGAAACCACAACACGATGCGTGGCACCGGAGAGTTCAATTCCTTTATGCCGTTCCAGTCATGGCCGGTGGTGGCATAGCCCGAGACGGAGTCGCGTTCGGTCACGGACATGGCCGATCCTCCGTCGTCAGGATGGATGCAGCGGCGCGGTCAGCCGCAGTTTTGCGCGACGGCCGGTAGGTGTGGATCACGATCAGGATGAAGAAGCCCATCAGGTAAAACAGCCCGAAGGTCTTTGCCAAATATAGCGCAAGATCATGGCTCATTGGGTGGCCTCCGGCGCATAGGGAGCCTGGCTTAACTGGCCTAGCACCTGCAGATAGGCTACCAATGCGTCCATCTCGGTCAGCCGATCCGCGCCCGAGAATGGTCTCAGGGTCGTCGCCTCGCCGTAGCGCGCAATCAGCCCCTCGGCCCCGTCACTGTCTGGTCGGGTTTGGGCCAGCGCGTCGCGGGGTGCATTGGCGATCATCTCATCGGTGTAGGGCACACCCAGACGGCTTAGGGCCGTCAGATGTTCGCCAAGGTCGGACACGTCCAGCGGCGCATCGGCGAGCCAGGAATAGGCCGGCATGATCGAGGTTGGCACCACGTCGCGCGGGTTGATCAGGTGTGCCACATGCCAATCGTCAGAATACTTGCCACCCAGCCGGGCGATATCCGGCCCGGTGCGTTTCGACCCCCAGAGCATCGGGTGGTCAAACTGGCTTTCCGCCGCCAGCGAATAGGGGCCATACCGCTCTACCTCATCTCGCAAGGTGCGGACCATCTGGCTGTGGCAGGCATAGCAGCCTTCGCGGATGAAGATGTTGCGACCTGCCAACTCCAGTGGAGTATAGACGCGCATGCCGGGCAGGGTTTCCACCGTTTCGTCGATGGTGAACAGCGGCAGGATTTCCACCACGCCCCCCACGCTTGCCGCAAGGATGATGGCCACAACAAAGCCGATCGAGTGCTTTTCAAGGTTGTAGTGGATTTTGAAGAAGGACATCGGACTACTCCGCCGCATGAGGGGCAAGAGGCAGATCACCGGCCGATCCGCGCGCGTCGCGCACTGTCAGCCAGATGTTCACGGCCCCCACACAAATGCCTGACAGAAACAGAGCGCCGCCGATCGTGCGGGCGATGTAATAGGGGCGCATCGCCTCCATGCTGTCGATAAAGGAATAGTTCAGCGTGCCGGCTGCATTGTAGGTGCGCCACATCAGCCCTTGGGTGATGCCCGCATTCCAAAGCGCGAAGACATAGGTCAAGAGCCCGGTCAGCGCTAACCAGAAGTGCCATTCCACCAACTTGGGCGAGTGCATCGCGGCGCGTCCCCAGATCTGCGGGATCACCGAATAGAACGCGCCGAATGTCACCATTGCTAGCCACCCCAGCGCGCCGGAGTGAACGTGCCCGACCGTCCAGTCAGTGTAATGCGACAGTGCGTTGACCGGGCGGATCGCAAGGAACGACCCCTCGAAGGTGGACAGGCCGTAGAACACGGCCGCCACGAACATGAACCGCAGTGTCGCGTCGTCGCGCACCCGGTGCCAGGCGCCGTTGAGCGTGGCCAGCGCATTGCCAGCCGAGGCCCAGCTTGGCACCAGCAGCATCACTGAAAAGGTCATTCCAAGGTTCTGCACCCAGGTCGGCAGGGCGGTATAATGCAGATGGTGCGAGCCCACCCAGAGGTAGAAGAATGTGATGCCCCAGAAACTGATGATCGAAAGCCGGTAGGAAAAGATCGGTCGCTGCGCCCGCACTGGCAGGTAGTAATACAGCATCCCCAGGAAGCCGGATGTCATGAAGAACGCCACGGCATTGTGGCCATACCACCATTGCACCATGGCATCCTGCACACCCGAAAAGGCCGAATAGCTTTTCGCGCCGGTCCAGCTGACGGGCAAGGCGGCAGCATTCACGATGTGCAGCATTGCCACGACCACGATGAAGGCAAGGTAATACCAGTTGGCAACATAGATATGCGGCTCAGCTCGGCGCTGCAGCGTGCGCAGATACAGTGCCAGATAGACCAGCCAGACGATCACCAGCCACAGATCGGCATACCATTCCGGCTCGGCATATTCCTTGGACTGGGTGACGCCCATGAAATAGCCCGACACCGCCCAGACCAGAAACAGGTTGTAGCCGACCAGGACGAGCCATGGGCTGAGCTGATCAGCGAGACGCGCCCTGCTGGTGCGCTGCATGACGTGGAAAGACGTGGCAATCAGCGCATTGCCGCCAAAGGCAAAGATCACTCCCGTCGTATGCACAGGGCGCAGGCGCCCATAGCCGGACCATGGCTGCCCGAAGGTGGCATCCGGCCAGACCATCAAAGTCGCAACCCACAGCCCGATGGCCATGGCAAACACCCCCCAGGCCATAGCCAGGAGGATACCCACCTTGATCGGGTCATCGTAGTACTGCAGCAAACGCGCCGGATCGGGGGCCGGTTCCTCCAGCACGTTGCCCACGGCGAAGACAAGGGCGATGCCAAGCGCAAGCGCAATGAAGCCGTGCACGGCTATCGGATCGTGCTTGCCAAGCGCCGCCATGGTCAGGCCCAGAAACGCCAGGCAAATCGCCAGAAACAGGGCGAGATGCCTTTCCGTTCTGGTCAGTTGCGCGATCATGCGCTTACCGCACTTTCCATCGGGGGAAGAGCCACATCCGCCAGGGTCGAGCGGTCAAGATCAGCCAGAAACGCTGCCTCGGCCGAACGCAGCCGCGACTTCAGGCGGCAACAGCCAATGATGGTGCACGCGCCCCCCGATGTTTGAAAACACTCCACCAACGGCTGGCCGGTTTCCAGCAGGCGCACGATGTCGCCCAACCGGATCTGTTCGGCGGGTTTGGCCAGAACCGCCCCACCGCCACCGCCGCGCCGGGTGGCAACGACGCCTGCCTGCGCCAGAGTGCCCATGATCTTGGCCAGGTGATGGCGCGAAAGGGCAAACTCATCAGCCAGATCGGCGGTCGAGAACGCACGGTCTGGTTCAGCCGCCATCCGCATCAGGGCGCGCAGTCCGAAATCAGTGAAAGAGGTCAGGCGCATCGCGGCTCCGCATGAATTGGTATTTACAATACCTATTAGCAGGATTTACGATTGGTGCAAGCCTTGACTCATGGAACGCCCGACATGTCCGCCCCGAGTGCCCTGCGCAGTGCCCGCCCCTATGTCACCGCCGATCTGATGCGGCGGACCGGTCTGGACGACGCCATGCTTGGCCGCCTGGTCCACGGGTTCTATGATCGGGTGCGCCACGACCCGCTGATTGGGCCAGTCTTTGCAAAGCGTATCTCTGACTGGGGCCCGCATCTGGACCGGATGGTCGAATTCTGGTCCTCGGTCGCGTTGATGACCGGGCGCTATCACGGCGCGCCGATGCCCAAGCATTTGCCCCTGCCGGTTGAAGCGGAACACTTCGACCGCTGGCTGGACCTGTTTCGTCAGACCGCGCAAGAGGTTTGCCCGCCCACCGGCGCGGCCTGGGTGATCGAACGGGCCGAACGGATCGCGTCCTCTATCCACATAAACATCCTGGACGCACGAGGCCAGTATGGCCACGCGCGTCAGCCGCCCCGTCTGTAAGAAAGGGAAACTGACATGACGACCGAACCCCCGCTGGACAACCCTGCCGCCCTGACCACCTTCATCGAGACGCGCTATCATCAGACCCACCGCGCGCAACTGCCGGACCTTGCCGCGCTGGCGTTGAAGGTCGAACGCGTGCATGGCAAAAGCCCCGATGCCCCGCTGGGGCTGGGAGCACTGCTGGAACGCCTGATCGGCACGCTGGAGGTGCACATGAAGAAGGAAGAGCTAATCCTGTTCCCTGCAATCCGTCGCGGCGGCGGGCCGGGTATCGAGAACCCTATCGCCGTGATGCGCGCCGACCACGATGACCACCAGACCGAGGTGACGCAGATCCGCAGGCTGACCCATGACCTGACCTTGCCCGAAGGCGCCTGCCGGTCCTGGACCGCGCTTTACGACGGGCTGGGCGAATTCCTGAGCGATCTCGACGCCCATATCCGGCTGGAAAACGATGTGCTTTTTCTCCGGTTCGCGCCAACAGCCTGACCGATCCCTGACCATGTCAGCGGCATCCGTGAGAGATATCCACCTTTGTCGCGCCCTTGGCACCAGGGCGGGGGCGGTGCCAATCGGTGCGCGCTTGCTGGTGAGCAAGCTTGGGCTACGCGGCTGCATCCGGACCGATCGGCCGCTTGACCCTGTGTTGAAGGACGTGGCTCTGGCCCCGTACTTGCTTTTTTGAGCAAGCGATCTTCTAGTGTCAGATAGGCCACGAAACCCTTCAGTGGCACAGCTTCGGCGTACAAATCCTTGAGCTCGCCTGCTGGCCGCGTCTTGCAAGGCAGGCCTACCTGGAACTCTTTCGACCAGCTGGAATGCAAGCTTGGGCAATGCCTTCTTGCGGCTAGTTCGGCGACGCATTCATCGTCTCGGAGGCCCGAAAGCACAACCCGGATCTTCTCTTCAGCTGAATCCAGCTTGCGCGTAGCGCGGCGGATGCCTTCACGACCTGCTCGGTGGGCGCCTTCGTCGTCACGAGGTTCTTTCTCGTCGCCACTTCCATGTGGGGTTAAGACGCCTCGCAAATCCTCGTCAACGCAATAACGCCAAACTATTCCATTGGTGCTGATTGCGGACAAATTGGAGCTATTCGCAGGGCTCATAACGGTCATGCGTGCCCATTCGTCACTTGACCGCCTGGAACGGGGGGATCAGTCTGAGGGGACGTTCAATGTCCTGGAGGACAAATCATGGACGATTTCTCTGACATCGAAACACATGCGCCTGGAGTCTCCCGGCGGAGTTTCTTGCGCCAAAGTACGGCTGCTGTGGGAGGCGGGGTCGCGGCTGCGGCGGGTCTGTCAGGCGTCGCACAGGCGCAGGACCAAAGCAACCTGCCGCCGAACGTGCCGAATTGGATGAAGGCGCCTGGCTTTGACACAGCGCACAATCCCTATGGCCTGCCGTCGCCATTTGAGAAGGAAGTCGTGCGCAAGGTGCTGGGCACGCCCAAGACGATGATCGCGGCGTCGTCCCGCACGCCCTTGCAGGAACTGAACGGGATCATCACGCCGAACGGCCTGCATTACGAGCGTCACCACGCCGGCATTCCCGAGATCGACCCGGCTCAGCATCGATTGATGGTCTTCGGTCTGGTCGACAAACCGCTGATCTTCACGATGGACGATCTCAGGCGGTTCCCCTCGGTCAGCAAGATCCATTTCCTGGAATGTTCGGGAAACCAGAGTTTTTCGTCGAAGGGACGCGATACCGCGCAAGACGTGATGGGGCTGGTCAGCTGCGCAGAATGGACTGGTGTCCCGATGAAGACGATCCTGGAAGAATGCGGCGTACAGAGCGCCGCGAAATGGGTCGTCGCCGAAGGTGCAGACGCCGATGCGTTGACGCGATCAATCCCGATCGAGAAATGCATGGACGACGTGATCCTGGCCTATGCCCAGAACGGCGAACGCATCCGCCCGGAACAGGGCTATCCGCTGCGCGTGTTCAATCCCGGCTATGAAGGCAACATGTCGGTCAAGTGGGTGCGCAGCCTGCAAGTGCGCGAAGAGCCGATCTATTCACGCGAAGAAACCTCGAAATATACCGATCTGCTTCCCGGCGGAAAGGCGCGCGAATTCTCGTTCGTGATGGAGGGTAAATCTGTCATCACCTACCCATCAGGCGGACAGAGGATGAATGGGCCTGGATTCTACGAGATCGCCGGAATCGCGTGGAGTGGTGCTGGTAAGATTACCCGCGTCGAGGTCTCGACCGACAACGGCGCGACTTGGAGGGATGCAGACCTACAAGACCCGGTGATGCATATCTGCCTCACCCGGTTCCGGCTCGGCTGGGTCTGGGACGGGAAAGCGACGACGATCCTGAGCCGCTCGACCGACGAGACGGGTTACGTACAGCCAACGATCGAAAAGCTTATCGCTGTACGCGGCAAGTATTCGACCTACCACAACCACGCGATCCAGCCTTGGGCTATCGCTGACAGCGGGGAGGTGACCAATGCGCTGGCATAACGTGATGATCTGCGGAGCTTTCCTGGCAGTTTCGACCGGTGCAGCCCATGCCGAGTTCGGTTTCGGGACGCCCGCGACGCCCGAGGAGATTGCGGGTTGGAACATCTCGATCGGTCGCGATGGCGCGAACCTTCCGGCCGGAAGCGGCGATACAAAGGCCGGGGCCGCAATCTACGCCGAGCGTTGCGTGGCCTGTCATGGTGAGCTGGGCGAAGGCGGGATCGGCGACAGGCTGGTCGGGGGGCAAGGCAGCCTGACGTCCGATCCACCTGTCAAGACCGTCGGTAGCTACTGGCCCTATGCGACGACGCTTTACGACTATATCAATCGGGCGATGCCGCAGGATGCGCAGCAGAGCCTGACCCCGGATGAGGTCTATGCGCTGTCGGCCTATCTGCTGCACCTCAATGGGATCGTAGCAGAGGGCGCGGTCATGGATGCCAAGAGCTTACCAATGGTTCAGATGCCGAATCGCGACGGGTTCGTTCCTGACGACCGGCCCGATATTGGGGAGTGAGGCATTGGTGTTCACCCTTGCTCACTTGAACAGTGATAGAGATTGATCTGATTCCCGGAAACTGGACCGTTTGAGTCTGGGGTTTTCCGCTATCCTTTTTCAGCCGGGAGAGGAGCGGAATTGCATGAAGGCGCGCAAGTTTTCGGGAATCCGATCAATCGGGGGCTGACACAATCTGCAGGAACGGCCGAACTGATGGCGCGGCGCACGCCGGAGATGCCGCTTGCACCCTTTGATCCGCGGCGCTTCTGACCTGTGCGACTTGCCCCGGCGGACCGGGGCCGCATCAAGGCACCGGCGGTCCGCGTTTGCCCATCAGCTCGTGCAGATGTTCCAGGAACGACGCACGCGCGCCTTCGATATGGTCCCTGGTCAGCGCTGCCGCACCGTCTGCATCGCCTACCTCACAGGCCGTGAGGATAGCCAGATGTTCGACCGTCGCCCGCTCCATGCCGTCACTCAGCAGCAACTGCGCCCGCAGATAGCGGTCGATCCGGTCCATGGCGTTGCCAAGCACCTCGAGATGGTAACTCAACCCGCTGGGAAGATAGAGACTGGCGTGGAAGACCCGGTTCAAATCGCCCCACACCATCGGGTCGGTCGAACCTCCGAACGCCTTGTGAGCGGCTCGCGCCTCGGCCAGTGACGTGGCAGTCATACGAGGAACTGCGCGACGGATCAGCTCCGGTTCGACCAGCGCCCGGAAGTCGAAGATCTCGACGGCCTCCTCGGACGAAAGGCCAGAAACCACCGCCCCCTTATAGCGTTGAGTCCGCACCAGCCCCAACTCTTCGAGCCTCGTCAGGGCTTCGCGCACCGGAATCCGGCTAGCATTGAACCGGCGCGCGATGTCGTCTTGACGTAGCGGTTCGCCTTCAGCAAGGGAGCCCTCAATGATCGCGCGCCGCAGCGCCTCGAAAATCAACGTCGAGGCCGAAGCCATCTGCGAGATGTCTACTGATCTGATCTTCATTGCCGCCAACCTTTACCGTGCTGGTAAGGGATCGGTCGGGCGAAAGGAAGGTTTTTGTAACTTGAATATTGGATCCAATATGCTAAGACTCACGCCATGTGCAGCCGGGACCACCCTGCCGCTGCCGTGACGAACGGGGGTCGCCACCTTGGACATCAAGCGCATTCACCTCGGCACCGCAGCCTTGGCGACGACCTGTCCGTTAGCCTGGTGCGCGACGACCTATGCGTAGCTCAAAAGCCATCCATGTGATCTCCTGCCACGCCGAAGGCGAGGTCGGGGATGTCATCGTCGGAGGCGTCGCCCCGCCACCGGGAGAGACGCTCTGGGATCAGCGCGCCTTCATCGCCCGGGACGGCGCGCTGCGCTCCTTCGTGCTGAACGAACCGCGCGGGGGCGTGTTCCGGCATGTGAATCTGCTGGTCCCACCGAAACACCCCGACGCCGATGCCGCCTTCATCATCATGGAGCCCGAGGACACGCCGCCAATGTCGGGGTCGAACTCGATCTGTGTCGCCACCGTGGTTCTCGAAAGTGGTCTGGTGCCTATGACGGAGCCGGAAACCCTGTTGACGCTGGAGGCGCCCGGCGGCCTCGTGCGGGTCCGCGCCCAATGCCGGGACGGCAAGGCCGAACGCATTTTCGTTGAGAACCTGCCCAGCTTCGCTGACCGGTTGGATGTGCCGCTCGAGGTCGAGGGGCTGGGCACGCTGACGGTGGACACCGCCTTTGGCGGCGACAGTTTCGTCATTGTCGACGCGACCGCACTGGGCCTCGCGCTGCAGGCAGACGAGGCCGCCGATATCGCCCGTCTGGGGGTTCGCATCACCAATGCCGCGAACCGGCAACTGGGGTTCTCTCACCCCGAGCAGCCGGATTGGGATCATATCTCTTTCTGCGCATTCACCAGCCCGTTGGAACCGATGGAGGACGGCTGGCGCACCCGCTCAGCGGTGGCGATCCAGCCCGGCAAGGTCGACCGCTCGCCCACCGGCACGGCGGTGTCGGCGCGGATGGCGGTTCTGGCGGCGCGCGGGATGATGCGCGAGGGGCAGCGCCTCGAAGCGCGCTCGATCATCGACTCGGTCTTTGCCGGCCGCATCCTGCGGGCGACTGAGGTCGCCGGTCGGCCCGCGATCCGCCCCGAGATTTCGGGGCGCGCATGGATCACCGGCATCCACCAGCATCTGCTGGACCCTTCGGACCCCTGGCCGGCCGGCTATCGGCTGGCGGACACCTGGGGGGCTTCATGAACCGCCACCACATCCCACCGCCGATCCGGCCCTACGCGCGGATTGCAGGTCGATTGACCCAAGAAAACAGATTTCGGGCGCAGCAGGGATCAGCGCAGACCCCTGACCTGACGCCAGCGACGACTTTGCCCAAGACCAAAATCAACCCAACCAACAGCGGAGATTGAGGATGCTTGCCCGACACCGACCCATCACCCTTGCAGCGATGCTGCTGACGACCGTGGCGCTGACCACCACCGCACAGGCACAGGATGCGCAGACCGGCGGCGTTCTGCGCATCCTTGCCACCGGCGAACCCGACCACATGGACCCTACCGCCGCAGCGATGGTCAACACCAACAACTACATGCGCGCTGTATCGCGGCTGCTTGTCAGCTACAATTCCTCCAACGACCCTGAAATTGCGCTGAAGCCGGTGGGCGACCTTGCCGTCGACGTACCGCAGCCGACCGACGACGGCCTGACCTATACGTTCAAGCTGCGCCCGGGCGTGATGTGGAACACCCCCGGCGGCCCGCGCCCGATTACCGCAGCAGATGTCGAGCGTGGGATGAAGCGCAACTGCAACCCTTCGCTGGGATCGTTCTCGCTCAGCTACTATACGGCGCTGATCGCCGGCATGGCGGAATTCTGCGACGGCTATGCCAAAGTCGAGGTGAGCGCCGAGGCGATCAAGGCCTATTCCGAGGGCAATGACATCACCGGGATCGAGACCCCGGACGATCAGACGGTGGTATTCCACCTGAAGGAAAAGGCCGGTGACTTCGTCTACATGCTGTCGCTTGCCAACGCGGCACCGGTGCCGATTGAGGTGTTGGATTATCTGCCCGACAGCCCGGAATACCGCGCCAATTTCATTTCCAGTGGCCCCTACACCATCGGCGAATACGTCCCCGACACGATGATCCGCCTTGTACGCAACCCGGCCTGGGATCCGGCGACCGATCCGCTGCGTAAGGCCTATGTGGACGAGATCGAGATCACCATGGGCCTTCAGTCCGATGCGATCATGCAGCAGCTTCAGTCTGGCGATGCCGATCTGGCCTATGATATCAACATTCCGCCGGCGATCCTGGCAGCACTGACCGCGGCAGGCGATGAAAAGCTGACCGCGATTTCCGCCGGTAATACCAACTTCCTCTTCATCAACACCGTGTCGGACAACAACAACGGTGCGCTGAAGGATCTGCGGGTGCGGCAGGCGCTGGAGTACGCGGTGGACAAAGCCGCAGTGGTCCAGCAATGGGGCGGCCCGGCGGTGGCCGAGCCGGTCGGCGGCATCTTCGGCATCGGTGTGCTGGGCTATCACAAGTTCAACCTCTATCCCTCGCCCGATGACAAGGGCGACCCCGAAAAGGCCAAACAGCTTCTGGCCGAGGCCGGGTTCCCGGACGGCATCACGCTGAAGATGCCCTACCGCAACAAAGACCTTGAGGTGGCCACGGCTCAGACGATCCAGGCCAGCCTCGCGCGGGCCGGCATCACCCTTGAACTGGTTCCGGTGACGGCTGCGGATTACTATTCAAAGTTCATGACCAACCCTGGCAACACCAAGGATGGCATCTGGGATATCGCGCCGGTCGGCTGGACCCCGGATTGGGTCGGCGGTGCCGCGCGGTCGGTGTTCCAGCCGCAGTTCAGCTTTAACGGCGCACATCAGACCTACAACTACACCGACTATAACAATGACGCCGCGAACGAGATCGCCGCGCAGGCGATCAACGCCACCACGCCCGAGGAAACCGCGCGGCTCTGGTCGCAGGTCGACGAGATGGTCATGGCCGACGCGCCGGTGGTGCCGCTGATCGCCAACAAGAACCCGCGTTATCACGGCGAAGCGGTGCGCAACTACCAGGTCTACGCTCTGGGCGTCGAAGGCGACTGGACCAATATCTGGGTCGAACGCTGATCCCCTGATGTCTGTCCGCGCTGGGTCTCTGGCGCGGACTTCCCCGTCGGTCTGAACATCTGCGAGGCCCTCCTTGCCCGTTCTCG
>DAORUY010000087.1:0-11003 GCA_035433445.1 Paracoccaceae bacterium | reverse complement strand
GGATTTCCTCGCTCAAACTGGAAAACACCGTCTCGACCGTGCCGGGCGTGCGCGAGGTCGCCGCAATCGGCGTGCCCGACGCGCGCTGGGGCGAACGCCCCGCCCTGATCCTCGCGATGGCGGAGGCGGACGCCGAGACGGTCAGTGCCGCAGCCCGGCAGGCGGTGGAGGCCGCGGTGGCGCGCGGCACCCTGTCGAAATGGGCCATGCCCGACCGGATCATGCGCGTCGAGGCGCTGCCCAAGACATCCGTCGGCAAGATCGACAAAAAGACGATCCGCGCGGCCGTCGCGGCGGGCACCATCGCCTGACGCCCCCCGCGGTCTTCGCACATCAGACCGTATGCAGATAGAGGTCGTAATCCACATCCGCGATGGTCCGGGCCACGCGTGCCTGTTCGGCGGCCTTCACGGCGGTGAAGGTGCGGTGCATGTCCTCGCCTAGCGCCTGCTTGAGGAACTCGGACTGTTGCGCCGCCTCGATCGCCGCGCGCCAGTCGCGCGGCATGCCAGAGGCATTCTCGTCCTCATAGCCGTTGCCGGTGGTCTCCGGGCCGGGGTCGATCTTGTTCTTCAGCCCGTGGCGGATTGCGGCAAGGATCGTCGCGGCCACCAGATAAGGGTTGGCGTCTACGCCCGAGGGGCGATGTTCGATCCGCCGCGCAGCCAAGGCACCTGCCGGGATGCGCAGGGCGACCGAGCGGTTGTTCACCCCCCAGTTGGTCGACACCGGCGCATAGGACTGGTTCGAGAATCGCCGCCAGCTGTTGGCATGCGGCGCAAAGACCAGCATCGATTCCGCCATCGTCGCCCGCATGCCGCCCAGTGCATGCAAGATCATGTCGTTCCACTTGCCCTCTTCTGTCTCGGCAAACAGGTTCGTGCCCGCACTGTCCTGAAGCGAGACGTGGAAGTGCATCCCCGACCCCGCGTAGCGTTCGATCGGCTTGGCCATGAAACAGGCCGTCACCCCAAACCGCCGCGCTGTCAGCCGCACAATACGCTTCAACCGCGCCAGATCGTCGGCGGCCTGAAGGACATCCGTCCGGTAATGAAGCGTCAGCTCATACTGGCCCGGCGCATATTCGGAAATGACGGTTTCAGCCTTGATCCCGGCCTTTGCGGCACCCGCGTAGATTTCGGAAAAGAGCGGCTCCATCCCATGCAGGTGATCGACCGAATAGACCTCGGTCTTGTCCGAGCGGCGCCCATCAAGGACCGCAGCTGCTGGGCGCACACGCCCATCGGCATCGCGGTCGTTGGCCAGCAGGAAAAACTCCAGCTCGAACGCGCCGGCCGGATAAAGCCCCTCCGCCGCCATCGCATCCACCTGCCGCTTCAGCGCATGGCGGGGGTCGGAATTCATCGGCTGACCATCCAGCGTATATTGCGCCAGAAAAACCTCGCCGCGGGGCGGGTTGGTGCCATGCATCGCAACCAGCGTGCCGGGAATGGGCCAAGCACGAACATCGCCATCGCCCTGATCCCAGATCAGCCCGGTTTCATGCACATCCTCGCCGCAGATATCGAGGCCGAGGATCGAGACCGGCATATGCCGACCACCCTTGTAGATCGACATCAACTCATGGCGGCGGATGATCTTGCCGCGCCCGATCCCGTTTGAATCGTGCAATACGATGTCAAAGGCTTCGATTTCCGGGTGCGCGGCCAGAAAGGCCTCCGCTTCCGCTATAGTGGCGCCCGAAGGGCAGGTCATATCGGCGCTCATGCCATCAACTCCGCAGTGATTTCGTCAAAGGCTGCAATCAGCCGGTCAATCTGGTCTGTGCCGGTCGCGGGGCTGACCAGCATCATGTTGTGAAAGGGCGCGATCAGGCAGCCCCGGTTCACCAGTGCCGCATGGATCGCCTTTTCCAGCTCCGGCTTGTGGGCCACATGACTTTCCGACCCGTTTCTGAGCGGGGTCGGATGGCAGATGAACTCCACCCGCGCGCCGACCCGCACCACATGCCAGGGCGCGCCGTGACGCTGGATTACGTTTGCCAGCCCCTGCTCCAGCCGCGCCGCACCCGTCTCCATGACCGCATAATTTTCCGCCGTCATCACATGGGCGAGGTTCGCCCGCATCGCCGCGAACTGCAGCGGATTGGCAGAAAGCGTGGTGCCGATCCCGGAAAACCCGCCAGGGCGCGTGCTGTCGAAAGCCTTGTAGCGCGCTGCCACCTCCTCCGTCATGCCCCAGACCGAAGCGGGCAGACCACCCGCAACGGGTTTGCCGACCACGAACATGTCCGGCTGAAGGCCATGGGTGCGGGTATAGCCGCCCAGCCCCGAGGAGATGGTGTGGGTTTCATCTATGATCAGAAGCGCCCCGTGTTTGCGCGTCAGGCGGCGCAGTTCGGCATGATAGCCGGGGTCTGGTAGAACCATGCAGCAATTGGTCATCACCGGCTCGGCCAGAACGGCGGCAACATCGCCTTCGGCAAGGGCGGCTTCCAGCGCGGGAAGATCGTTGAACTCGATGACTTTTGAGGTCTGCGACAGGTCCACGACCTGCCCTACCAGACCGGGCCGGCTGACGGTGCGCCCATCCGCACCGGGTTGGACGAACGTGTCGTCCACCGCCCCATGATAGCAGGCGGCGAAAACCAGTACTTTCGGGCGCCCCGTCACCGCGCGGGCCACGCGCAAAGCGAAACGATTGGCGTCCGACGCGGTCGTGGCGATCTGCCAGCGGAAGGGGCCGAACCGGTCCTGCAAAAGCCGCCCGACTTCCAGCGCATCTTCGGTCGGCAGCATGTAGGTCAGGCCCTTTTCCGCCTGCTCGGCCAGCGCGCGTGCCACCGGCGCGGGCGAATGGCCAAACATGGAGCCGGTGTCGCCCAGACAGAAGTCATCCAGACCATTGCCATCGATATCGGTCAGACATGCCCCCCTGGCCTCCGCCACCAGCATCGGAAAGGGCTGGGGCCAGTCGGCCATCCACAGCATCGGCACACCCGCCAGAAAGGCCCCTGTGCCAGCGTCAAGCGCCGCGCGGGTCTTGGGGCGGGCGGCGGCAAAGATCGCGGCCTCTCGCGTGCGCATCTTGGCAATACGCTCAGCGGCAACGCCGCCGACAAATGTCGATTGATCAGTCATGGCTCACCTGTTCGGAAAAGAAAAACCACCGCACGCGGGGTGGTCGTCAGAACATGGGAGAGACAGGCGGAGCGGGCAGACCGAAGCGCATGCGGGCGAAGGCGCACAGATCAACCGCGCGCCCTGTCCGGTCGCGGCAGAAAGATCCGGCTGCGGCACGCGTTGGCATGTCCTGCGTCCTCGGCAAACATTCTCAATAATTTGATCATATATAGATTCGACCAGCTGCGCCAGCCTTCATCTCGGCAAGAATGACGCTACGTCAGAATACCTTTGGACAGGGCAGACCCATCTCGTTGACCACGCCCCGCACCTTATTTTGGCGCCCCCGGACAATTGTTTCAGATTGCACCCGTGTTTGCAGCCAAACCGCCAAAATCAGAGGTTTTTGGCCCATTTACCGGCCTGAACTGCTAAAAATAATCATCGCGAATCTCGCCCTTGCGGCGCAGCGCGCGATGTGCCCGCCCATTCTGGCCTGGCGCTGACCTATGTTTTTGAGAAGACCATTTTCCCGTCCTGGCGGGAGCAGACCTGTCCGTACTGCCTGAGGCTATTCAGCCTCTTACCGGCATCGGATCCCATATTGGAAATCGCTATGGAACCGCACATTTCCGAGCTACATGGCCCAGCTGGCTCGACCGGCATGACCCGACCCGCCGCAGGTCCGCTGCGCCCCGCCCGCGCTGCGGCGCTTGAGCGGGACTGGACGCTGCCGGGCCTGTGCTGGAATGCCTCGGTCATGACGTCGTTCGGGGCCCTGCCTGTGCAGGTCTTGCGCTTGCATGACCCGCTGCGCCTGACCGACGGCCAGGTTGCGCGCATTGCCTGGTTCGACAAGATCCAACTGGATGAAGGCTTTCTTGCCGCCTATCCCGACGCCCAGCCGATCCTGATCCGGGCGGGTGCGCTTGGCAGCGGCCTGCCCTCGAAAGACATCCTCGTCTCGCCCAGCCAGAAGATCCTGACCCGGGGGGCGGACTATTCTGCCGAAGTTCGTCAAGCGCGCGACCTTCTGGGGCGCCCCGGCATCCTGCGCAACCCGCAATCCCTGGTGACCTATTACATGCTCCACTGCGGACAGACGGCGCGCATTTCGGTCGAAGGGATCGCTCTCCTGACCATGCCCTGAGCGTAAGCTGACCGGGTCGACAGCTATTCCGACGCCGGATCAGGCGCGGCCGCACGGCCCTTGAAGCCGGTGGCGATCACGAATTTTTCCGAACTGTCGGCCCGGCTTGAGGGCGGCTTGACGTTGGCAACCTTCTGGAAGGATCGTTTCAGAAGCGTCTGAAGCTGGTTTTCCGCGCCACCCGCCAGCACCTTGGCGACAAACGTCCCACCCTCTTCCAATACGTCAAATGCAAAGCCCGCTGCCGCTTCGCACAGGGCGATGATCCGCAAATGGTCCGTCCCCTTGTGGCCCGACGCCGCCGCCGCCATGTCCGACATGACGACATCGGCAGGACCACCGAGCCACTCCTTCACCTTTTCATCCGCATCATCTTCAAGAAAATCGAGTTGATGGATCTCGGCCCCGGCAATCGGCTCCACCTCCTGCAAGTCGACACCCAACACCCGGCCGATGCGCTTGCCCGACTTCTCGCCCAGGGCATTCACCCGCTGGACGGCCACCTGACACCATCCGCCCGGCGCACAGCCCAGATCGACCACCCGCGCGCCCGGCACGAGGAAACGGAACTTGTCGTCCAGCTCCAGGATCTTGTAGGCGGCGCGGCCGCGGTAACCTTCCTTCTTGGCGCGCTGAACATAAGGGTCGTTCAACTGCCGTTCCAGCCAGAGGGTCGAGGAAAGCTTGCGCCCCTTGGCGGTCTTGACCCGCACCCGCAATTCTCGCTGGCCGCGCCCTGATGTATTCCCTGATGGGGTCTTCGCCATGTCCCCACTCCTCGGGTTCGCGTGTTTCATCTTGGCCCAAATACTCAAATGCCCGGCCCGCCGCAATCGGCACCGGCCGGATCAGAACGGCACCGCTCAGAACGGCCCGTCCTCAAGCACACCGTCCGCCGACATCTGCGCATAAAGAAGCCCCTCGCGCAGGCCGCGGTCGGCGACCGACAACCGGTCCGTCGGCCAGACCCGCATCAGCGCCTGCAAGATGGCCGACCCCGACATGATCAGCGAATGCCGGTCGCGCCCGATCCGAGGATCATTGCGCCGTCCCTCGGGACCAAGGCTCAGATAGTCGCGGATCACCCGGTCGATCTGGTCACTGGTCATCCTGAGGCCATCGACCTTGGTCCGGTCATAACGTTTCAGCCCCAGATGGCTGGCAGCGACCGTCGTGACGGTGCCCGAGGTTCCGATGATCTGGAAGCCCTCACGCGGCTGGCTGGCATTATAGGGCGAGAAATTCGAAAGCTGTTCCTCGAAATGCCAGCTCATCAGCGCAAAGCGCGCCGCATCATCCTCCACATCGTTGAACTGATCCTTCAGCGTCGCCACCCCGAGCGGCACCGAAATCCAGTCCACGACCTTGGCCGCCGGGAACGGGCTTTCGACCGGCTTGAAGCCCGCATGGAGGCGCATGATGGCGCGCGGCCGTTCCGCACGCGGCACCGACGACAGGTCAATCCACACGAGTTCCGTCGATCCCCCACCGATATCGACGACGAGAAGCTGTTCAGTCTTGGTCGAGACGAGCGGCGCGCAGGAAATCACTGCCAGCCGGGCTTCCTCCTCGGGTTGGATGATCTCGAGCGGCAGTTCAGTCTCGCGTTCGACCATCCGCAGGAATTCACGGGAATTTTTCGCGCGGCGGCAGGCTTCGGTCGCCACCAGCCGCATCCGGCGCACGCCATGCTGCTCGATCTTCTTGCGGCAGATGTGCAGCGCCTGCACCGTCCGCGACATCGAGGCACGGCTGAGACGCCCCGAGGCTTCAAGCCCATGGCCAAGCTGGACAGCCTTGGAAAAGCTGTCGACCACATGAAACTGACTGCCCTTGGGTTGGGCGATCAGCATCCGGCAGCTGTTTGTCCCGAGGTCCAGCGCCGCATAAAGCTGCGCGGGGTCGGGTTTCGCGGCGCTGGGTGGCTCGACCGGAACCGGGAACGCGCCCGCACCGCCGGGACGCCTGGGCGTCATGATCACGCCCTCCAATGGTAAGTTATCCCCACCCTACCGGCAGAGGGCAGATCATTCAAGCGACCTGCGCCGGTCAGCGTGGTTTTCGCTCAGCTTCATGATCTGCCTGAATGAATCTCATGGACCAGCCTTCTGGTCACAGGAGGCTTTCGCCGGTAAGCAATAACACAGGTCGCAAGAGTGGCGCGCCATGTCGAAAACCGACATTGGATGTCGCTGAAGGAGCGTTATTCAGGGTCGCAATCGAAGGATTCGTTATGGCTGAAGTCACCATTGTTTACTGGCGCGATATCCCAGCACAGGTCATCGTGGGCAAAGGGCGGCGTGGGGTCAAAAGACCCCTGCCCGAGCGCTTTGAGCAAGCCATCGACCGCTGCGCGATGAAAATCGGAGCGGCGGGCACCGACGCTTATCTAGCTGAATGGCGCAAGGCCGAACCATTTACTGTCGAAGGCGACGATGAAGCGGTCGCAACCGCACAAGCCATCCGCATCGACACCGAATATGACACAGCGCGGATCAAGACGCTGATTGCGAACGACGGCTGGGCGTAGACCACCCCCAGCCAAAGCCTCTGGAGGGCGGCATGGCACTACTGAACTTTCTGCGCAGAGACAAGGAACCGGCCGCCCCCCAAGGTGACGCCGCCGCCATCGAAGCCTTCCTCAAGGGCTATTCGATCGAGGTGATGCCGCGCACCGCCGAAAAGGTCGAGGATTTCCGCGCGCTGCTGCCCCAAGGCACCCGCGTCTATATCGCCCATATCGACGGCACGCCCATCGAGGAAATGGTGGCCACCGCCAAACGCTTGCACAGCGAAGGCTTCCCGGTCATGCCGCACTTCCCGGCACGCATCATCAAGGACAAGGCAACGCTTGCCGACTGGATCGCGCGCTATCAGGGCGAAGCCGATGTGAAACAGGCGCTCCTGCTGGGCGGCGGCGTATCGACCCCGCATGGCGATTTCCATTGTTCGATGCAACTGATCGAAACCGGCCTTTTCGACGGGTTCGAGCGGCTCCATGTGGCCGGCCACCCCGAGGGCAACAAGGACATTGATCCCGACGGCTCCGACAAGAACGTGCTGGAGGCGCTGCGCTGGAAGCAGGCGTTCAGCGATCGCACGGATGCAAAGATGGCGATGGCCACCCAGTTCTGTTTCGAGGCCAAGCCGGTGATCGCCTGGGTCAACCGCCTGAATGCCGAAGGGATCAGGCTCCCTGTTCATATCGGCGTTGCTGGCCCCGCGAAGCTGCAAACCCTCATCAAGTTCGCCATCGCCTGCGGTGTCGGCCCATCGCTCAAAGTGCTGCAAAAGCGGGCGATGGACGTGACCAAGCTTCTTCTGCCTTACGAACCGAACGAATTTGTGGCAGAGCTTGCGGCACACAAGGCTGCCAACCCCAACTTCGGGATCGAATCCGTCCACTTCTTCCCGCTGGGCGGGATCAAGACCAACGCAACCTGGGCCATCGAGAATGGCGGCACGTCCGCAGTTCCGGCCGCGCAGAATTAAGAGACAAGGTGAAGAATGACCCGCACCGTAATTGAATCCAAAACGAAAACCGTCGTCATCGGTTTCGACGAGCCCTTCTGCGTGATCGGCGAGCGCATCAACCCCACGGGGCGCAAGAAGCTCGCGGCGGAGCTGGAAGCGGGCGATTTCTCGACCGTGGAGCGTGACGCGTTGGAGCAGGTCGCCTGCGGGGCGATGGTTCTCGATATCAATGCGGGCGTGGTCTACAACTCCAACCCCAACCCGAACGAAACCGAACCGCCGTTGATGACCAAGATGATCAACATCGTGCAGGGTCTGGTCGATGTGCCGCTTTGCATCGACAGTTCGGTCCCCGGCGCGCTTGAGGCCGGTCTGGCCGCCGCCGAAGGCCGCCCGCTTCTGAACTCCGTCACCGGCGAGGAAGACCGGCTTGAGCTGGTTCTGCCGCTGGTGAAAAAATACAACGTGCCAGTCGTCGCGATCTCGAACGACGATACCGGCATCTCGATGGACCCCGACGTGCGGTTCGCCGTCGCCAAGAAGATCGTCCAGCGCGCCGCCGATTTCGGCATCCCTGCCCATGACATCGTGGTTGACCCGCTGGTCATGCCGATCGGGGCGCTGTCGACCGCTGGTCAGCAGGTTTACACCCTTGTCCGTCGCCTGCGTGAAGAGCTCGGCTGCAACACCACCTGCGGCGCGTCGAACATCTCGTTCGGTCTGCCGAACCGCCATGGCATCAACGCGGCGTTCCTGCCGATGGCCATCGGCGCAGGCATGACCAGCGCGATCATGAACCCGGTTCGGCAGGTCGAGATGGAGGCCATCCGTGCTGCCAACATGCTGATGAACCATGATGCGAACGGTGGCGAATGGATCCGCTTCGCCAAGGTGCTGGAAGCGGTCGAAAGCGGCATGACCTTCGCAGAAGCCTCCGCCTCGCAAAGCCAGGCGGCTTCTGGCCGTCGCGGCGGGCGCCGCGCCCGCAGCTGATTTCAGCCACAGCCGAATGTGGAAAAGCCCCGGCTCGTCCGGGGCTTTTGCTTTTTTGCGCTGTGGCGTGCGCCACTCTTCACGTCGCGCCTTGGCTGGCCAGCCGCGTCAGCCGCACGAGGCTGCGGGCACGCGGCTGCGGTATCAGGGCAAGATCGAGTGCGGTGAAGACATGAACCGTATCAAGCGCGTGATCCACCACAGGCTCGTCCGCCACCTGCGCGCCCATCGCCAGATAGCTGCGCAACAGCGGTGGCACCTTGCTGCCGTCAGGCAACGCAGCCGGACGGTCCTCAGCCTGCCACGCGGCTACAGCTATCGGCAGCCGCTGATGTGCCCGCAGCCAGGCCAGCGCCGGGGCGTGGCGGGCCACATCGGCGCCGGCAAAGGAACTGCACCCGAAGATCCGCCGCACCCGCTCTGCCAGCGCGATGCGGGTCAGCGCCGCCAGCAGAAGCCGTAAGAGATCGGGATCGCCCCGCCCCGCGCCTTGCGTCACCGCAATCCGGCCCAGATCGGCCATCTGGCCAACCTGCCCCGCCAGCGCCGTAAGGTCGTAGAACTGCGCGGTATAACTTCGGGACAGATCCCGCGCAGATAGGACACGGTAGCGAAAGCATGCCACCGGGCGGTCATCGCGCCAATCGGTCAGCAAAACATGGCAGGAGAAATCATCAAATCGGTCGCGGTCTTCGGCCTGACCTTTGCGGAAAACCTCCCGGCGGAGTGCAAGACAGGCTTTTAACCCGTCCTCATCCTCCACCGGGCTGGCGACATATGGTCCGACATAAAGCGGGGTCCAGCGCCGCCTCGCATCTTTCATATCTTCAGCAGGGCCGGCCATCGCATCCTCAGCCGCGCACTGTTCCTGTCAATCGTCCGTCAGAAAATCCGCCGCGCTCAGGTTGCCGATATTGCCCAGAAGCTGACGCAGGAAGCTGACGCCCTTGACGTTGCTATCGGTCACGCGGCGGGAAATGGCCACGACACGGCCCTTTTCCATCCCGAACCGCTCGACATTCTCGACCACGCCCGCTTCGTCGAAGGTGATGGCGACGACCTGACGGTCAATCTCTTTCGGTGCGCGCAGGCCCTGATGTTTGAAGCGCGAGCCGACATAGAACCAGCCCGACCCGGTCAGAACCCCGATCGAAGATGGGCGCCCCACTTCAAAGGCCACATCCTCTTGCGTTGATTCGCCGACCACAATCTTGGCCAGATCCTTGTCGGACGGCACATAGCCGTGATTGCGATAGATCGCGGTGCATGCGGTCAGCGCCAGAAGCACCAGCCCGACGGTGCTGATCCGCGCTGCGGACCAAAGCCTGTCCAAACCCACTCTTGCCCCCCGAGCCAATCCTCTGGCCTTGCCACTCTGGCCTAAGCCTTTTATCCGGCTTACAACATGGGTGATGGGTCCGACAAGGACCGAAACCGCGAAGGTTCAGCCAAAGCGGCCTTTCGCCCGCGACACAATGCCTGGAATCGAACATGACGACCGACGCGCCCTATTCCCATCCTTTCCGACGTGCGGCGCTGGCACAACGCAAGCCGACGCGCTTTGACCTTTTGCCGGATGGCGCCGCGCGGGCGGCGATTGCGGCAGAGCTTGGTCTGATCGACCTGCCGCTCGTGCGTCTCAAAGGCGAGATCCGTCCCGTGGGGCGACAAGATTTCGCGCTGGAGGCCACGCTGGAGGCCGATGTCGTGCAGCCCTGCGTGATCACGCTTCAGCCGGTCGCTGCCCATCTGAACGAATCTGTCCATCGCCGCTATCTGGCCGACTGGACCGCCCCGGAGGCTGAAGAAAGCGAAGTGCCTGAGGATGACACCTCCGAACCATTGACCGATATCATCGACGCCGGTCAGGTTCTGGTCGAGGCGCTGAGCCTTGCGCTGCCGCTTTATCCCCGTGTCGATGGCGCGGCTTTCGAGGGCGCAATCGCCGCCGAAGACGGGGCGGCCCCCCTGACCGACGAGAAGTTGCGCCCCTTCGCGGGCCTGGCCGACCTGATGAAGCGCAAGCCGGAATGAGGAGACCTAGTTAACGTCAAGGCACCGCCGGGCGAAACTGCTGCCGCAACGCAGCAAACCGCCCGAAATCTGCCAGAAAAGACTTGCGCCCGCCCGGAATCGCAGTATGTTCCCGGCCTCGCTTGTATGTAGGGTTCGCACCCGGTCGCAGTCGGCAACCAGTGACGAAACCACAGGAAATCCGGGGTAAAACCCCCAATAGCCCGAGGTTGAGACATGGCTGTCCCTCAGAACCGCACCACGCGGTCACGCCGCAATATGCGCCGCGC
>DAORUY010000086.1:0-11155 GCA_035433445.1 Paracoccaceae bacterium | reverse complement strand
CCCCCCGGTCGCAAGCCTTTTTGACCCCCCTTTTCGGCGGGTTATCGCCTAAAAATCAATTCGCGGCCAGTGCGACAGGAAAGGATTTGCCGCAGTCCGATACGGTTGCTAACCCATGGCGGTCGGCCCGTTGGGGAATGGGGCGATGCCTTTCGAAGCTGCCAAACGGGGGCATTCAGCTTGAAGCGACTATCACTTCACCGCCTGTCGGCGGGCCTTGAACGCCGCCTGCCGGAGCAGCGGTTGTTCCTTAAATCCGATAGCGGAACACGTTTCATCCGCCTTGGCCCCTGGACACAGGCACTGATCCTTGCCGGTGGCGCCGCGGTTGTGGCTTGGACGATCATAGTATCGGCGGTGCTGCTGATCGACTCGATCGGCTCGGGCAGCGCCGCGGAACGCACCCGCCTCAGCTTTCTGGAGTTTGAAACGCGCCTCGACACCCTGTCGAAGGAGCGCGACCAACGCGCCGCCGAAGCCGCTGCGGCACAGCAGCGCTTCACTGTTGCGCTGGAACAGGTTTCGCGGATGCAATCTGCGCTTCTGTCGTCCGAAGAGCGGCGGCGCGAACTGGAAACCGGCATTGGCCTGATGGGAAAGACCCTGCGCACGGCAATGACCGAACGCGACACCGCGCGCGCCGAGGTCGCAAACCTGACCGGCGCGACCGAGGGCGAGAATATCCGCGTCGCCTCTGTCGACGAGTTGGGCGAGACGCTTGAATTCGTCAGTGCCGCTCTCGACCGCACGGCGGCGGAGCGCGATGCGATGGAACAGGTTGCCGATGGCGCCAAGGCCGAAGCCGACGATATCGCCTACGAAATGCGCTTGCTGGAGGAACGTCACGACGAAATCTTCGCACAGCTTGAAGATGCAGTGACCATCTCGCTCGAACCGCTTGATCAGGTATTCACGTCGGTCGGGATCGACCCGCAAGACCTGATCGCCGAAGTGCAGCGTGGCTATTCCGGTCAGGGCGGCCCGCTTGGCCCGGTGATGCCGGCCGAAAGCGGGCAGGCGGAAAGTGCCGCAGCAGCGGCCGATTTTGCCCGGGCCCGCACCATTTTCGAAGGGCTGGACCGGTTAAATTTCTACCGGATCGCCGTGGAAAAGACCCCGCTCGCCCTGCCTTTGCGAACTTCTTTCCGCTTCACCTCGGGCTTCGGCCGCCGCTGGGGCCGCAAACATGAAGGGATCGACCTGGCCGGGGCCCATGGCTCCCCCATCCTCGCTACCGCCGATGGTGTGGTGGTCAAGGCCGGTTGGGAGAGCGGCTATGGCCAGATGGTTGAGATCCGCCACCCGTACGGCATGACCACGCTTTACGGGCACATGTCGAAGATCCGCGTCTCGGTCGGGCAAAAAGTCTCGCGCGGCGACCAGATCGGTGATATGGGCAACACCGGACGGTCGACCGGCACGCATCTGCACTATGAGGTGCATGTCTCCGGTGCGCCCGTGAACCCCATGACCTTCATCAAGGCAGCGACGAATGTTTTCTAGAAGCAAAATCAACGAACCCGGACCCAAGGCACCCGAGCCCGAAAAACCGAAGGTCGAAACGGCGCCCGTTCCAAAACCTGCCTTCGACTACGGCTCGTCCGCGCCCAAGCCCAAAGTGATGGCATCGGTCCTATCGGCCGACCTGACGATTACCGGCAACCTCAAGACCACGGGCGATATCCAGATCGAGGGCACGGTCGACGGCGACATCCGCGCGCATCTTCTGACCGTTGGCGAAAGCGCCACGATCAAGGGCGAGATCGTGGCCGATGATATCGTGGTGAACGGCCGCGTGGTGGGCCGTGTGCGCGGCCTGAAAGTGCGCCTGACCTCAACCGCACGGGTTGAGGGCGACATCATCCACAAGACGATCGCGATCGAATCCGGTGCGCATTTCGAAGGATCGGTGCAGCGGCAAGAAGATCCGATCGGCACCGGTTCGGTCAAACAGATCTCAGCCCAGCCCACCGGCAAATAACATCGCCAATGGCTTGGCTAGAGGCACCGCGTCGGCGGTGCCTTTTCCTTTGTAAGGTCGGCCGAACCGGCATTGCCCGGCATGCGTGGCACGATTAGTTATGAACGGCGCGAAGATTGATTATTTGGGGTGGTAGCGATGGACAGTTTGCCTGACAGACCTGCGAGTTATGATGCTCTCATGTCCGCGCTGGGCTGGCAGGGCGATCTGCGAGCCCTCAATCAAGCGCTGGTCGGCAGCTTGGTCGCGGCGGGCGAGGAACCACTGATCGGCGGCAGCCCCTTTTATCGGCACATGCAGCATCAAAGCATCGTCGACGGCAAGATCGCCACCCGCAACGATATCAAACGACGGCGGCTCTTCGAAGTCGCCCGACGCGGCACTATGCTCTTTGAGATCGGCGTGAACGGCGGTCACGGTATCTTGTTGCAAAAGTCGGCCAATCCCGCGCTGAAATGTATCGGGCTGGATATCTGCCAGACCGTCGGCGCGGGCAATCCGCGCGCTGACATCTACTGCCCCGTCGCCATGCGCTGGCTGGAGGAACGGTACCCCGGTGATATGCGCTTCCTGATCGGCAGCAGCCATGACCTGCTGCCCGATTTCGTCGCACAAAACCCGGATCTTCGCATAGACATCCTACGTCTCGATGGCGCCAGGAAGTTCTTTTACAGCGATTTCAAAATGCTCCAGCCGCTATTGCATAAGGATAGTTACGTCATCTTCGACGAACCGAGCTGGCCCCTGTGCCGCGAAACCGTTCAGCGGCTGATGGACGAAAACCTACTTCGCCCCGACCCGGACTTTTCGCCGATCGAGAAGTTGTTCGATCACGATCCGATCATGCGTCTGGTCTAAGCATCCCTGACAAGCTGGCGATACATGTGCCAGCTTGCATGGCCAAGCACCGGCAACACCAGGAAAAGGCCCAGGAAAAGTGGTGCCATACCAAGCGCCAGCAGCAGGGCTATGACGATCCCCCACAAGATCATTGCGGCAAGATTGGCAAAGACCGCCTGGAAGCTGACGATGATCGCACTGATGAAATCCACGTCACGCTCCAGAAGCATCGGCAGTCCGACAACCGTGATACAGAACAGGACGCCGGCAAAACCGGCGCCGATCAGGGTTCCGACCACCAGCATGACCGGGCCATTCCCCTCCAGCAGCAATGCAAACGAGCTGGTGACGTTCGTCATCGCCTGCAATCCCATGAACAGCGCAAAGATCGTGTGGGCGACGAACACCCAGAACATGAACAGCAAAAGCACCACCATCGCCATCGACGGGATCTGGCGGTCCTTCTGCGCAAAAACCACCCCCAACACCTCGCGCCAGATCAGCGGCTCGCCGGCTTCCAGCCTGCGGCTGACTTCGTAAAGGCCAATGGCCGCGAAGGGCGCCAGCAAGGGAAAACCGAGCACCACAGGAATAAGCCACCATTCCTGGCCAGAAGCCGCGTAGACAGCCCACAGGATCAGGCCACCCGCCACATAGACGGCGCTGAAGAACAGCCCGTAAAGCGGCGCTTTCAGAAAATCCCGGACGCCCGCACGCAGGGCGGCACCGATGGCGCCTGGCCCAAGCTCTCGGGGTTCCGGCAGGGCCTGCGGCCCGGCAACCGGTTCAGTCATCATTCCTCCCCCGCGCGCTTCACCTTCAGGCTAAGGCAGGATGAACCGCGCGGGCAAGGGCGAATTGTCAGACCTGCCCCGCATCGCGCTTTGCAATCCAGTCATGCGCCGGATCGTTGGCAAACCGCCAATTGCGGCGTGGTCCGGCCATGACATTCAGATAATAGAGTTCATAGCCGTAGGGTGCCCCGCAGGGATGATGCCCCTTCGGCACCAAAACCACATCGTGATCGGCCACCGCCATCGTCTCGTCCAAAGTGCCGTCCTCGGTATAGACCCGCTGGATGGCAAAGCCCTGCGCCGGGTTCAGCCGGTGATAATAGCTCTCTTCCAGATAGGTCATGTGCGGGAAGTTATCCTCGTCATGCCGGTGCGGCGGATAGGAGGACCAATGGCCAGCGGGCGTGAAGACCTCCGTCACCAGAAGGCTGTCGGCGCAGTCCTCGGCCTCCATCGCGATATTGTTGATATGGCGCAGGTTGGTGCCCTGCCCGCGCGGCGTAAGCGTGATCCCGTCTGGCCCGATCCGCCGGACCGGATGCCCCGCCTGGCCCGGCGCAGAACAGACGGCCAGCGTGCAATCGGTCTTGGCCAGCGCTTCCCAATGACTGCCAGAAGGCACGTAAAGACAATGCGGCGGCGTTTTCTCAAAAACGTTCATCCGGGTGCCGAGCGTGCCATAGTCTATCCCGCCCGCCGAAATTGCCGCCTTCCCCTCCACCAGCACCAAGATGACCTCGCGCCCGCCCTCTGCCGGGCCAGTCGCCTCGGCCACCGCATCGCCCGCCTTCATCCGGTAGAGGCCAAACCCCACATATCCCCAGCCCGCCCCCTCCGGCGTGATGTCGTGAACCTTGCCGGTTTCCCCCACGGGCTTGCGCAACAGGTTCATAGTGGCTTTCCTTTCGTTCTGGTCCAAACATCCCGCTGGTGGTCTGGGCAGGCAGCGCCTCCCCGGCCTTCTTCAGGACAGTCCTGCCTGCGCGGCGAAATGTTTCAGGCAGGCCAGACCCATCATCTGATATTTCAGCGGATCGCGCACCAGCGGATCCTGCTCCGCCTCGATCACCAGCCAGCCCTGGTAGCCATGTTCCGCCGCAACCTTCAGGACCGGCGTGAAGTCCACGCATCCTTCCGGGTCGCCCGGCACGGTAAAGACCCCGCGCCGCACCCCTTCCAGAAACGAAAGCCGCTGCTCGCGCACTTCGGCCATGATGCCCGGCCGGATGTTCTTGGCGTGAATATGCGCCACGCGCCCCATATGCCGCTTGGCCACGGCCAACGGATCACCGCCGCCGAACGTGCAATGCCCGGTATCGAGCAGAAGATGCGTATGCGGCCCGGTGACGGCCATCAGCCGGTCAATCTCGGCCTCCGTCTCGACGATGGTGCCCATGTGATGATGGTAGACGAGCGTGATGCCCTGTGCCGCGGCATAGGCGGCGAGCGCCTCGATCCCGCGCCCGAAACTCTCCCACTGATCGGAGGGCAGGATCTGTCGGTCGTTGACCGGCGTCCCGTCGCTGCCATGGACGGCATTTGAGGTTTCGCAGACGATGATCACCTTGCACCCCATCGCCTTCAACACGTCGAGAAAGGGCTGCATCGCGCGCTTCTCCGCCTCCAGATCGTTGACGAGGAGGTTCGTCGAATGCCAACCGGAGACAAATTTCAACCCGCGCGGCGTGAGGACTTGTGACAGGCCCTCCGGCGTCGTGGGCAGCTTGTGGCCTTTTTCGATGCCGTCAAATCCGATGGTCTGGCAATCGTCCAGACATTGCTCAAGACTGATATGCGCGCCGATTGTACGGTCATCGTCGTTCGACCAGGCAATCGGATTGGTGCCAAACAGGATCATTCTACCCTCTCAATCACTGCGGCGCGTCTGCAGCGCCTTCTCATAGGAAGCCCGTGCCGCGCGCACTTCTGCCCGGTCCGACACTTCGGGCACCGCGACGTCCCACCAATGTCCGCCCGCCGCCGTCGATGGCGCGGGATCGGTGTCGATTACGATGACCACCGGCCTGTCTGCGCCCTTGGCGGCCATCAACTCCACCTCAAGCGCGGCGATGTCGGCCACCTTCACCGCACGCGCCCCCATGGACGCGGCATGTGCCACGAAGTCGATGGCCGACGGGTTCACGTGATAGCTGTCGTCGAGAAGATTGTTGAACGGCGCGCTGCCCGTGCCCTGTTGCAAACGGTTGATGCAGCCATACCCCCGGTTGTCTGTGATGACAGCGGTGAAGGGCACACCCATGGTCACCGCCGTGGCAAGTTCAGAGTTCGCCATCATGTAGCTGCCGTCGCCAACCATGCAGATCACGTCCGCCTCCGGCCGCGCCATCTTGATCCCGAGCGCGCCGGCAATCTCGTACCCCATGCAGGAAAAGCCATATTCCATGTGATAGCCGCCCTGCGCCGCATCCCATATCTTATGGAGTTCCCCCGGCATGGTGCCGGCCGCCCCCATCACCACGGTGTTCGCACCCGCCGTGCGCTGCACCGCACCGATCACCTGCGCGTCGGTCGGCAACAGATTGCCAGTGCCCGGCGCGGCCTTGACCGCCGCCGTGGCTGCCTCCCAGTCGGACATCAGCCCGCCCGGCGCCTTCCAGGCCTGCGCCCCAAGCGCCGCGCCAATCGCCTGCAAGGCCACCTTCGCATCGGCAACCAGCCCAGACGCATCATGCTTGAAGGCGTCGAACGGCTGCACGTTGATCGACAGGATCTTGCGGTCCGGATTCTTGAAAAGGGCCCATGACCCGGTGGTGAAATCCTGAAAGCGCGTGCCGACCCCGATCACCAGATCGGCGTTCGCGCAAACCGCATTTGCCGCCGCGCCACCGGTCACGCCCACGGGGCCGAAGTTCAGCGCATGATCATGCGCCAGCGCCGACTTGCCACCCTGCGTTTCCACCACCGGAATGCCGTGGCGGCTCGCAAAAGCGGCAAGCTCGGCTTCGGCCTGCGCATAGATGACCCCACCACCCGCGACAATCACCGGCGCTTTCGCGGCGCGAATCGCGGCAATTGCGGTGGCCAGTTCGCCCGCATCCGGTTCAGGGCGACGGAAATGCCAGACTTTCGGCGCGAAGAAACTTTCGGGATATTCAAAGGCTTCGGCCTGGACGTCCTGACAGAAGGCAAGCGTCACCGGCCCGCACTCGGCCGGATCGGTCATCACCCGAAGCGCGCGCGGCAGCGCAGTCAGCAATTGTTCCGGCCGCGTGATCCGGTCGAAATAGCGGCTGACCGGACGGAACGCGTCATTGGCGCTGACCGTGCCGTCGCCCCAGTCCTCGATCTGTTGCAAGACGGGATCGGGTGCGCGGTTGGCGAACACATCGCCGGGGATCAGAAGCACCGGCAATCGGTTAACATGTGCCAGCGCCGCCGCCGTCACCAGATTGAGTGCCCCCGGGCCGATGGAGGTGCTGACCGCCATCGCCTTGCGGCGCTTCTTCGCCTTGGCATAGGCAATGGCGGTGTGGGCCATTGTCTGTTCGTTATGGCCCCGCCAGGTCGGCAGGCTGTCACGATGGGCATAAAGCGCTTCGCCGATGCCCGCCACGTTGCCGTGGCCAAAGATCGCCCAGACACCTTCGATGAAGCGCTCGCCGTCCTCGGTTCTCTGGACGGAAAGCCAGCGCACCATGGCCTGTGCCGCGGTCAGACGAATGGTCTTCATTGTGCCTCTCCCCTCGCCGCATCCCATATGGCGCAAAGGCGGCGGAAATTTTCGGCCATGTCCTGCACGGCCGCCCTGTCATCCATCCAGCCCGCCATCCATTCGGCGGCAGCGTTGGCAAAGATCGTCCGTCCCACGGCAAAGCCCCGGACCAACGGATAGTGCGCCGCCAGCCGGAAACTCGCCGCCAATTCATCCTCACCCTGCCCCAGCCCCAGAACCACGATCCCGCGCGTATGGGGGTCATTTGCCTCGATCGCGGCAACGGTCGCCGACCAGGCCGCGTCGCTTTGCATTGGTTCGAGCTTCCACCAGTCGGGGCTGACGCCGATATCATAGAACCGCTGGATCAGGCGTGCATTCGTCTGCTCATCCACCGGCCCGACTTTCGAAGGGATGATCTCCAGCAGAAATTCCAGCCGGTTGCGCCGCGCCGCCGCGAACAGGCGCTGCACGACCGCCTCCTGCGCATCGCGCATGGCGGCATCGTCATCGGGGTGGCAAAAGCACAAGACCTTGACCACATGGTCGAGCGGCCATTCGGACAGACCGCCGAAATCCGGCCCGATCTCCGGCTCCAGCGTCAGGGGGCGCGAGCCGGGCCATTCGACTGGGCGACCGATCCAAAGGCCTTTCCCCGCCGCCTTGTATAGCGCATCCCGCCCCAGACGGCTGTCGCACAAAAGCCCATAGCCCGGTCTGCCATCCGCGACTTCCGCCGCGGCCTCAAGGCAAAGCGCCTTGAAACGCCCGATCTTTTCGATGCTGGCGCCGGGGAGTGTTTCCAACTGCATCCGGTGGTCAAAGGCAAAGACCCGCATGGTCGACCAGTCGCCATGGCGGTTTGTCGACCAATGAATCTGCTCAAGCGCCGCGTCCTTGCGCAGCGCCGCTTCGCGGACCCCGCGATTGAGGAAGAACTGCAGCTCTTCCCACGACGGATAGGCGGGCGTGCAACCATGCCGGCTGACCGCAAACGCCCCGCAGGCATTGGCGTACTTCAGCGCGACCGGCCAGCTTTCCCCATCCAGCCAGCCTTTCAGAAGGCCCGACATGAAGCCATCGCCCGCCCCGAGCACATTGAAGACCTCGATCGGGAATCCCGGCCCGGCCTCGCCATCGTCCAGGCTGTTCGGAATCGCGCTGGTAAAGGCGACGGCCCCCATCGGCCCGCGCTTGCAGACCAAAGTCGCGCCCGACACGGCGCGCACCGCGCGCAGGGCCGCGATCGTATCGGTCGTTCCGCCGGCGATATGAAATTCTTCCTCGGTCCCCACGATCAGATCGAAGCGGCCCAGATGGTTTTGCAGTTTCGCCGTGACCGCCGCGCTTTCGATGAACCGGCTTTCACCGTCGCCATGACCGGCCAACCCCCAAAGGTTCGGACGATAGTCGATGTCGAGCGCGGTCTGCGCCCCGTGCTTGCGCGCCAGATCCAGGGCCTTCAGCACGGCGGCTTCCGTCCCCGGATGCGACAGATGCGTGCCCGTCGCCACCACCGCGCGGGCTTCGGCGATGAAACCTTCGTCAATGTCGGCTTCACTCAGCGCCATGTCGGCGCAGTTTTCCCGGTAGAAGATCAGCGGGAACTGCTTGTCGTCCCGGATACCGAGAAGCACCAGCGCCGTCAGCCGTTGGGGATCGGTCTTGATCCCGCGCACATCGACGCCTTCGCGGGCCAACTCCTCGCGGATGAAGCGGCCCATATGTTCGTCACCGACACGGGTGATCAGCGCCGATTTCAGTCCCAGTCGCGCGGTCCCGGCCGCCATGTTGCACGGCGAGCCGCCGATGTATTTCTGGAAGCTTGCCATGTCTTCCAGCCGGCCGCCGACCTGCGCCCCATAAAGATCGACCGAAGCGCGGCCAATGGTGATCAGATCCAGCCGCTTCATCGGGCGAGCATGTCCGCGACCTTGACGGCGCGACCCTCCCTGGCGGACAGCAGTGCGGCATCGGCCAAAGCCAGCGCCGCAAGGCCGTCCTGACCCGATGGGCTGATCGTCGCACCATCGGACACGGCGGCGATAAAGGCGGCGATTTCAGCAGCATAGGCATCAATGTAGCGGGTCATGAAGAAGTCATGCAGCGGCGGGCGGGTGTATCCCGCAGCCGTCGCGACCTCGATCGACACGGGGCGCTGATTTTCGGCGGCGACAGATCCTAGCGCACCATGCACCTCGATCCGCTGATCATAGCCATAGGTCGCGCGGCGGGAGTTGGAAATGACGCACTGGCGCCCTGTCGCTGTGGTCAGGATCACACTCGCGCTGTCGTAGTCGCCAAGCACGCCGATCTCAGGGTCAACAAGAACCGAACCTGCCGCCTGCACCGTTGCAATTTCCTCCCCAAGAAGAAAACGCGCCATGTCGAAATCATGAATGGTCATGTCACGGAATATGCCGCCCGATACGGTGATGTAGCTGGCAGGCGGCGGGGCGGGATCGCGCGAGGTGATCGTAACCATCTCCACCTTGCCGATACGGCCTTCATCGATGGCCGCGCGCACCGCCCGGAAATGCGGATCGAACCGGCGGTTGAAGCCGACCATCAGCTTGGCCCCGGTCTGATCGACCACCTTCAGACAGTCACGCACCCGGCTCAGGCTCAGATCGACCGGCTTTTCGCAAAAGATCGCCTTTCCGGCGCGGGCGAACCGTTCGATCAGGTCGGCATGGGTGTCGGTCGGCGTGCAGATGACCACAGCGTCGATGTCGCGGGCGACCTCGATCGCCTCGATCGTGCGCACGTCGCAACCATACTGGGCGGAAATTGCCTGCGCCGCCGGGGCCATCGCATCGGCCACCGCGACCAGCTTTGCCCGAGGATCGCCGGTGATGGCCTTGGCGTGAACCTTACCGATACGCCCCGCCCCCAGAAGACCAAACCTGACTGTCATTTCATCCCACCTCTTTGCCGGACTATCGGCGCTGCTGCCTGCAACCGGCACATTGCCGACTTGTTTTTCTGATCACTGCGACACAGTGCGTGCGTGGAACGCCAGCCGTCAACGTCGTCGGCAAGTTATCCCTCAATCCCATCAGAGATTCGGCATGTGAATGATGGCATCCCATCATTCACAGAGACTCGGCGATGAAGAGTTCTGGCTGCAGGAAATGCTGACCGTGGATGTCCGAGCTTCCGGAGCGGACCGCCTCCTGCATCAGGCCGAGGAGGTCCCGGCAGAGCGCCGGAAGCGGTGTCGAAATAACCAAAACAACATACCCATCCTGCAGGGCGCTGCGCGATTCGGGTGTCAGCTCGTTGACGATCAATGCCACTGCACGGGGCTTGCGCATTTCGCGCAGCGCGGCAATCGCCCCCTCCATCCCTCCACCAGCCAGATATATGCCGCGAAGGTCGGGATGACGGGCCAGAAGATCAAGTGTCGCCTCATAAGTCAGTTGCCGGGTCTCGAGATTGACCAGCGTATCAAGCATTGTGAAGCGGGGGGCCAGTTCACGCATGTGACTGCGAAAACCTGTCTCGCGCAACTCATGCCCGTGCCAGCGATGGCCACCGACGAACACCGCAAGCTTGCCTTCACCATGAACCACCATGGCCATCATCGAGGCCGCGATGCGCCCTACCTTAAGGTTATTCATTCCCACATAATTTTCGCGTTCACCCTGCGCAAAATCATTCAAAAGGGCAAAGGTCGGCACGCCCTCGCGCTTCAGTTCCGCCACCGCCTCCGTGACTTCGTGATGGTTGACCGACGCGGCCGCAACCGCATCGACACGCCCTTTCATGCCACGCATCAGACGCGCAAAATCGCTGGGTGACTGGGAAGTCGCAAACTCGACAATTGGCTGGATGCGTGCGCCATTGACGGCACTGGCCGCCGCC
>DAORUY010000085.1:0-11216 GCA_035433445.1 Paracoccaceae bacterium | reverse complement strand
CGACCTCGACCACGCCCGGGGCGCTGACCGGGCGCTGAAACCTTATCCGGCGCAGCGTCAACAGACCCCAGCCGAGCGCCAGCAGCGCAATTGCCACCCCTAGGGGAGTCAGAAGATATCCACCAAGCCCGATCAGCCAGACCCCGGCAAGGCCGACGGCAAGGGCCGCGCTCACCTCGCTCCAGCGCGCGACAAAGGCGGCGGCTTCGGGCCTGAGGAAACTCATCCGACCCGCCCCTTCCCTACCAGTCGCCCAGATGCGCCTGCCACAGCGTCAATAGCGCCAGCGCCGCAGTTTCGGCCCGCAAGATGCGCGGACCAAGTGTGACGGGCACCACGAAGGGCAAACTGGCAAGGCGTGAACGTTCCGCTTCCGAAAACCCACCCTCCGGCCCCACCAGAATGGCCCAGGGCGCGCCCGGCAGGCTTGCCAATTTCCGGGCCGGGCCTTGGCCCTGCCCCGCGCTTCGCGCCGCGCCTTCGTCTGCCCAAAGGATCCGCCGGGCCGGATCCCATCCGGCAAGTAGCTTGGTCAGCGGCGTCAGGGCCGTGACATCGGTCAGCCATGTCGCCTCGCATTGTTCGGCGGCCTCGCGCACATGGGCTTCGGTCTTGTCCTGACGCATGCGGTCGGCGTTGGTGAAATCGGTCTGCACCGGCACCAGCCGGGCGGCCCCCAGTTCCACGGCCTTTTCGACGATGAAATCGGTGCGCGCTTTCTTCACCGGCGCGAAGATCAGCCACAGGTCGGGCGGCACGCCCTGTGGCCGGGTCTGCGCCAGACATCGCAGCACACCAGCCCGTTTTCCGGCGGTCTCCACCCGGGTCAGCCATTCGCCATCGCGCCCGTTGAAGACCAGAACCTCGGCCCCCACAGCTTCCCGCATCACGCCAAAAAGATAATGCGCCTGCGCCTCGTCCAGCGCCAGCGATTGCCCCGGCCCAAGCGGTTGGTCTACACAGAGTCTGATCTTTGCCCTTGCCATGAGGCCGACCTTATGACCGTGTCCCCGCATTTGCCAGAGGCCGAAGGACAGGTTGCCGATGCCGTCAGGGGCAACTGGGTCGACCGATATGCGCCCGCCTCCTTGCGCCCCTATCTGCGCCTTTCGCGTGCCGACCGGCCAATCGGCACATGGCTTCTGCTTTTGCCGTGCTGGTGGGGGGTGGCACTTGCGGCGACGGTTGACGGCTGGCGTCTGTGGGATGTCTGGATCATCCTGGGCTGCGCGCTCGGGGCCTGGCTTATGCGGGGCGCAGGCTGCACCTGGAACGACATCACCGACCGCGAATTCGATGCCTCGGTCGCCCGCACCCGGTCGCGCCCCATCCCTTCTGAGCAGGTCAGCGTCCGGCAGGCGGTTGTCTGGATGTTTGCGCAGATGGCGGCGGCGGGGCTGGTCCTTCTGAGCTACAATTGGACCACGATCTTGCTGGCCGTCGCCTCGCTGGGGCTGGTGGCGATATACCCCTACGCCAAGCGGTTCACCTGGTGGCCACAGCTTTTTCTGGGGTTGGCCTTCAACTGGGGCGTGCTGGTGGCCTTTGCCGCCCATGCAGGCGCGCCTGACCTGTCCGCTTTGCTGCTCTATATCGCGGGCATCAGTTGGACGCTTTTCTATGACACGATCTATGCCCATCAGGACAAGGAGGACGATGTGCTGATCGGTGTCCGTTCAACCGCGCGCCTGTTTGGTGCGGCGACCGGTAAATGGCTCGCCTTTTTCCTGATCCTGACCGTAATCTTGATGACCGGGGCGATTCTCGGCGCGTTGCTGCCGCAGGCGGGTCTCTTGAAACTCTGTCTCTCGCTCGCGGCGCCCTGGGCGCTCGGCTGGCACCTTCTGTGGCAGATGCAGCATCTCGACATCACCGATTCCGCTAATTGCTTGAGGATTTTCCGCTCCAACCGCGATGCGGGACTGATCGCTGCGCTGTTTCTTGCCGCAGCCGCTTTCCTTTGATTGATCCCCCGGCGCGCGCGCCGTAAGGAGTTCGCCACCACCTTCGAAAGGCGCGGCACCGGTGAAACTGACCCTTCCAAGGCAACTGCCTCCCAAGGCGATTAGCCCCGCGGTGTTTGCGGCGACGGGCCTTTTGTGCCTGCTGCTTTCGCTCTGGACGGCCCATGCGATTGAACGATTCTCCAAACTCGGGGTGCGCCGCGCGCTGGCCGAAGCCGGTCACAGTTGGGCCGAAGTGCAGGCCGACGGGCTTCAGGTGATCTTGACCGGCACCGCACCGACCGAGGCGATGCGCTTCCGCGCCCTTTCCATCGCCGGGGGTGTGGTCGATTCCGCGCGTCTGCGCGATGCGATGGCGGTGGCCGATCAGGCCCAGATCGCGGCGCCGGAATTCAAGATCGAGATCTTGCGCAATGATGATGGCGTCTCGCTCATCGGTCTGGCACCGGCCACGCTGGACCGCGAAGAACTGGTCACAAGCCTCGATGCGCTTGCTGAAGGCGACCAGATCACCGACATGCTAGAAGCCGCCGACCATCCGGTGCCTGAGAATTGGGACACTGCCGTCCTTTATGCCGTCAAGGTGCTGGCCTTGCTGCCGCGCGCCAAAATCTCCGTGCGGCCGGGCCAGGTATCGATCACTGCAATCAGCGACAGCGCCGATCAGAAGCGCGAGATGGAAACGGCCCTGCGACGGCAACAGCCCGCTGGCGTAACCGTGACGCTGGACATTTCTGCACCGCGCCCAGTCATCACCCCCTTTACCTTGCGGGTCGTCGTGGACGAAAGCGGTGCGCGGTTCGATGCTTGTTCGGCCGACAGCGACAAGGCGCGCGCCCGCATCCTTGCTGCGGCGGTCGAAGTCGGCGTGCCCGCAACAGCATCGTGCACGGTGGGGCTGGGTGTGCCTACCCCAGAATGGGCTGACGCGACTGTCATGGCGATCAAGGCGCTGGCGGCGCTTGGAAACGGGTCCATCACCTTTTCCGACGCCGACATCGCGCTGATCGCCGGACCGCAGGTCAGCCGATCAGATTTCGACCGGGTGGTGGGCGAACTGGAATCAAACCTGCCCGAAGTTTTTTCCCTTCAGGCCACGCAACCCGAAGCGACAGAAGGCGCCCCTGAGGGCGAGGCCGAATTCGTCGCGACCGTGGATGGCGAAGGCCGCGTGGATCTGAGTGGACGGCTGAGGGATGATCTGTCGCGCGAAGTGGTCGAAAGTTTCGCGCGCGCGCGGTTCGGCAGTGGGGCCGTTCACGCGGCAACGCGTCTTGACGGCACCTTGCCGGATGGCTGGCCACAACGTGTTCTGGTCGGACTTGAAGCGCTGGGCGAATTGAATGATGGCAAGGTCACGGTGCGGACTGGGGAACTGGTGATCGAAGGCACCTCCGGTTCGCGCGAAACATCCGGCACCATCGCGCGGATATTGTCGTCTAAGCTGGGCGCGCAAGGAAACTACAAGATCAACGTGAACTATGACGAAAGCCTCGATCCGCAGACGGCGCTGCCAAGTGACACCGAATGTGCGGACCAGATCAACGCGATCCTAGGGCAAAGCAAGATCACGTTCGAACCGGGGTCAGCCACCATCGTGCCCGGGGCAAAAGGCACGCTCGACAAGATCGCCGAAGTGATGAAAGGCTGCGCCGATTACCCTATGGAAGTCGGCGGCCATACCGACAGCCAGGGCCGGGAGGAGATGAACCTTGCCCTCTCGGATCAGCGGGCCCGTGCCGTCATCATCGCACTGCAATCGCGCAGGATCCTGACCGGGAACCTTACGGCCAAGGGTTATGGCGAGACCCAGCCGATCATGGCCAACGACACCGAGGAAAACCGCGAAAAGAACCGCCGGATCGAGTTTCGCCTTCTGAACGTACCGCCTGCCAGCGCGGGCGAAGGCCAATCTTCCGCGCCCGCCGAAGTCATAGTCCAAACCCCTGATGACAAAACCATCCGTCCGAAAAAACGCCCTGCCGCGGGCGGAACGGACTGATCCATGCCACAACCCAGAGGCACTGCATGAACCGGACTGAATTTATCGTGGCGATGACCATCGTGCTGTTCCTCGCCTTTGGCCTTGGCTGGTTCGCCTCGTGGCTGGTGCATCGCTTTACCCGCGTCACCCAGGCCGAGATCAGCGATCTGGATCAGATGGCGCGCAATCTGCACGATGCCGAAGAAGCCCGCGACGAGGCGCTGACTTATTTCGAGCAGCGCGAGCGTGACCTGACCAATCAACTCAGCCAGACCGAGGCCGAACTGCGCGCCGCGATGGATGGGCTGCGCGACGCGCGGGCAGAGACCGAAGAGCTGCGCGCCTATATCGAGCGCAGCAGCAAGGGCTGAGGATCGCGCCTACCAGCGCCCGAGTGCTGTTTCGTCGCTGTCCTTTGCCGCCACCCATTCCGCGCCGTCGGCACTGAATTCCTTCTTCCAGAAGGGCGCGCGTGACTTCAGATAGTCCATCAGGAATTCCGCCGCTTGGAACGCGGCCTCGCGGTGGCGCGAGGCGGTCGCAACCATCATGATTGGCTCGCCGGGCGTCAGAGCGCCGTGGCGGTGGATGATCAGCGATGCGGTAAGGGGCCAGCGCGCCGACGCATCGGCGGAAATCGCGACAAGTGCGCTTTCCGTCATGCCGGGGTAGTGCTCGATCTCCATGCGCGACAGGCGCCCGCAATCGTCGCGCACGACGCCCAGAAAGGTCACGACCGCCCCGGCCCCCTTGACGGCTGCGGCAAAGGCGGCACATTCGGCGCCATAGTCGAACGGCTCATGCTGAACCCGAACCGCCATCCTAGCCCCCGGTCATCGGCGGAAAGAATGCGACCTCGCGCACGCCGGAAAGGGGGGCAGAAAAGTCGGCAAGCTTTTGATCAAGCGCCACGCGAAGCGCGCGCAGATCGGCGAAAGCCACGGCATAACGGTCTTCGCGACCGCGAAGCTCCTCCACCAGATCGGCGACGGTTGCGGCGTTCGTCTCCAACCGCTCTCGCGGCAGGCCGATCCGCTCCCGTACCCAAGCGAAATAGAGAATGTCGATCATTGGTCGTCTTTCAGGAATGGCAGGGCCTTCCTGAAATAATCCCAACCGGTGAGGAATGTAAGGATGGCTGCAATCCAGATCAGCGCAAAACCCACGTCATTGGCGACGGACGCGCAATCGCGCTTGCCGCAGGCACGCACCGGATCGGCAAGTCCGGCGGTCACGGCATCGGCATATTGTTCGGGGGTCATGCCCTGCATCGCGACGCCGTTCAGATATTCGAGCCCGGTTCCTAGGAACAGAACCGCAATCGCCACCATCTGTGTGGTCGTCTTCCATTTGGCCAGTTTCGTGACCTTCAACGTTCCGGCCTTGCCCCCCAGAAACTCGCGCAGGCCCGAGACGAAAACTTCACGGAACAGGATGACAGTCGCAGGCAGGATCAGGAGCGGATTCATCCCGTTGTAGCCTGTCAGGATCATGATCGCGATAACGACCATGGCCTTGTCGGCAATCGGATCGAGCATCGCGCCGAACTTCGATTCCTGTTTCCACAACCGCGCCAGATAACCGTCGAAATAGTCTGTCGCGGCGGCGCTGACGAAAAGTGCGAGCGCGAACCAGTCCGCCCATGGCCGGTGAAAATAAAGAAACATCACCGCCACACCGGGGGCGGCGAACAGACGAAGGACAGTCAGGATGTTCGGGATATTCCAGTGCATGACCGCACACTAGCCCATGTTCAGATGCGGGGGGAAGGGGCTTCGATGCTCCTTCATCCATGCCCGAATCGTCAGTACTTGCGCGGCACATAAAGCTCCGGTGGCAGAACAGCACGTTCATAGTCGGGATTGAACACCCGGTCGGGAAGCCGGATTTCCTCGTGCGGAACCGGCTCGTAGGGAATCTGGCCAAGCAGATGGTCGATACAGTTCAATCGGGCGCGCTTCTTGTCATTGCCTTCTACTATGTACCAAGGGGCCTCGGGGATGTTGGTGCGCGCCATCATCTCTTCCTTGGCCTTGGTATATTGCTCCCACCTGACACGGCTTTGCAGGTCCATCGGGGACAGTTTCCACTGTTTCATCGGGTCGTGAATGCGCATCAGGAAACGCATCTGTTGTTCTTCATCGGTGATGGAGAACCAGTATTTCACGAGCCTGATACCCGAACGCACCAGCATCCGCTCGAATTCCGGCGTGTCGTTGAAGAACTGCGCGACCTGATCTTCGTCGGCAAACCCCATCACCCGCTCGACGCCGGCGCGATTGTACCAGGACCGGTCAAAAAGCACGATCTCGCCACCTGCGGGCAGATGCGGCACGTAGCGCTGGAAGTACCATTGGGATTTCTCCCGATCCGAAGGCGCGGGCAAGGCGACCGTGCGCACAACCCTTGGGTTCAGCCGCTGGGAGATACGTTTGATTACGCCGCCTTTGCCGGCCGAGTCGCGCCCTTCGAAGATCACGACGACCTTTTCCTTGTGATACTGTACCCAGTCCTGAAGTTTGATCAGCTCCGATTGCAGGCGCACAAGCTCCGTCAGATAGACGCGGCGATCAAGGGCATCGGGATGACTGCTGCGATAGATCTTGGCGATCTCGCGAGAGAGCGTGGCATCTTCAAGCTCCAGCTCATAGTCTTCGTCCAGCACATCCGCCAGCTCCTGTTCGAGCCAGTCGAGCGCATCGCCATTCTTCGGTTTGTCCATCATCACACCCTGTCGCGAGACTTCCCAAGAACCACGCGAGTATTACAGTTTTGCGTCAAAGCCGCGGGTGGGCGCGTCAGCCGCCGTGGAAAAAATCATAGATCGTCTGCGCCATCGTTTCCGATATGCCATCGACCGCTTTCAGGTCGGTCAACCCCGCGCGGCTGACCGCCTTGGCAGAGCCGAAATGCGCCAAAAGCGCGCGCTTGCGGGTGGCGCCGATGCCGGGCACCTCGTCCAAGGGCGTTGCCGCCACGGACTTGGCACGTTTGGCACGGTGGGCGCCGATGGCCCAGCGGTGGGCCTCGTCCCGCAGGCGCTGTATGAAATACAGAACCGGTGCATTGTGCGGCAGCGCGAAAGGCCGCTGGCCAGGGCGGTGGAACTCTTCCTTGCCCAGATCGCGGTCGATGCCCTTGGCAACACCAATGAAGGGAATATCCTCAACCCCAAGGTTTTCCAGAATTTCCGCGACCGCCGACACCTGCCCCGCGCCACCATCGATCAGCAGAAGATCGGGCCAGTTGCCTGACTGTCGGTCGGGGTCTTCCTTCAACAGCCGTTCGAACCGACGGGTCAGCACTTCTTTCATCATACCGAAATCGTCGCTGTTCGCGCCCGCCTCGGACTTGATGTTGAACTTGCGGTACTGGCTTTTGAGGAACCCTTCCGCCCCCGCCACGATCATGCCCCCCACGGCATTGGTGCCCTGGATATGCGAATTGTCATAGACCTCAATCCGGGCCGGCGGGCCATCAAGGTCGAACGCTTCTGCCAGCCCTTCCAGCAGTTTCGACTGCGCCGCACTTTCCGACATCCGGCGCGCCAGACTTTCGCGGGCGTTGCGGGCGGCATTTTCCACAAGTTCGGCCTTTTCACCGCGCTGGGGCACGGCCAGTTCCACCTTTCGTCCGGCGCGGTCCGACAGAAGCTGCACCATCAGGTCCGCATCCTCGATCGGATGCGACAGCACGATCAGCCGCGGCGGTTCCTTATTGTCATAGAACTGGCCAAGGAAGGCTTCCAGCACCTCTGCCTCCTCCGCCCCGGCGCCGGTCTTGGGATAGAAGTCACGGTTGCCCCAGCTTTGATTGGCTCGGATGAAGAAAACCTGCACGCAGGCCTGTCCCCCTTCCATATGGAGCGCGATCACATCCGCCTCCGTCACGCCGCGCGGATTGATACCTTGAGCCTGTTGGACCTGCGTCAGGGCCCTGATCCGGTCGCGCAGGGCCGCGGCGCGTTCATATTCCATCGCTTCGGCCGCCCGCCCCATGTCGGCGGCCAGGCTTTCCTGAACGGCGGTGGTGCGGCCCTGCAAGAACCGCTCTGCGTCGGTAACCAGCCGACCATAGTCGGCCACAGAGATCAGCCCCGTGCAGGGCGCCGAACAGCGTTTGATTTGATACAACAGGCAAGGCCGGGTGCGGCTTGAGAACATCGCGTCCGAACAGTTCCTGAGCAGAAAGACCTTCTGCAACTGGTTGAGCGTGCGGTTGACCGCGCCCGCGCTGGCGAAGGGGCCGTAATAGTCACCCTTTTCCGTCTTGGCACCCCGGTGCTTCTTGATCTGGGGAAAGGCGCTTTCGCGGCTGACGAGGATATTCGGAAAACTTTTGTCATCGCGCAGCAGCACGTTGAAATGCGGCTTCAGCTGCTTGATCAGGTTCTGTTCCAGCAGAAGCGCTTCGGTTTCCGTCCGCGTCGTCAGGAACATCATCGAAGCGGTCTGCGAAATCATCCGTGCAATGCGCGCCGAATGACCCGTAGCACGCGCATAGTTCGAAACCCGCGCCTTCAGATTGCGTGCCTTGCCGACATAGAGCACGCGCGCTTCGCCATCCAGCATCCGGTAGACGCCGGGCGAAGCGTCGAGCGTCTTGAGATAGGCCTGGATGACGCCATATCCGGTTTGTTTTTCGTCTGGCGTATCGGTCATTCCACCCCGCCTTGCCCACCCCGATGCCCACGCGCGATTCTCAGGTCTGGCTGCACTCTGGCACGGGCTTTGGCAAGCTGAAACCTGTCCACGGAATCTGTGGATAAATCTGGTGAAAAGGTTTGGGCGCGGCCGAATTTCCCTTGTTCTTGGCAGGGTTCATCGAGTTGCCCATTTTTTAGGCGATTTTCTAACTCTTTGAAATAAGGTGTAATTTTTATAAGCGTTCTGTAAATCACTGATTTTTCAGGCAGATTTGTAACTGATTTGTGATAGGTTGGTCGCAAGTGGACAAGTCGTCGCAACCCTGCGTCGAAAAGCACCCAAATTGCCGTAGGGGAAAGACCAGGATCAGCCACTAGGCCCTAGGATATCCGGCGTTTTCCACCCCAGATGCTGCCCTCCGTCCACACACAGCAGTTGGCCGGTGACAGCGGGGGCATCGAGAAAATATCCCAGCGCCGCAATGATGTCTTCGGCATTGGCACCCCTCTCCAAGACCGAAGCCGCGCGCTGGCGTTCAAACTGTTCCGGACTTTGATGCTCGCCCTTCAGGGTGGAGCCCGGCCCGATCGCATTGACCCGGACGTCGGGGGCGAGCGCCCGCGCCGCTGTCTGGGTGAAAGCCCAAAGGCCCATCTTGGCGATCGTGTAGCTCATGAATTCCGGAGTCAGCTTGCGAACACGCTGATCCAGCATGTTGATGACCAGCCCCTGCGCCCGCGCGCCCTCCGGCCCGCGCAGCGCGGGCGGCACTTGGACCGCAAACCTCTGGGTCAGCACGAAAGGCGCCCGCAGATTGCTGCCCAGATTGCGATCCCAGCTTTTTCGCGTCGCGCTGCGGATATTGTCGTAATCGAAGGTCGACGCGTTGTTGATCAGAATGGTCAGGGGCCCGCCCAAAGCTTCGGCAGCGCGGGCGACCAGCGCTTCGGTCTGCCCTTCGTCCAAAAGGTCGGCACGCAGGGTCACGGCCTTGACCCCCAGAGCGCGGGCATCGCAGGCGGTGTCTTCCGCCTCTGCCGCCGAGCCTGAATAGTGGATCACGACATCATGGCCGCGCGCCGCAAGGTAAAGCGCCATCGCCCGGCCAAGTCGCCGCGCCGCGCCCGTGACCAGCGCGCGGCTCATGCCGACCCCTTGGGGCAGCCGCAAGGATGCGGCCTGCCACAGTGGGAGCAGTATCGCCCGATCCGGCGGCCGGCGGCATGGCGGCCCCAGATGGCAAGCACCATCATGCCGATCAGGAAGAGAACGATCAGTTTTGACATCATCTTAAAGCCCGTAACGCGCCCAAAGGCCACGCTCCTCGACCTGATCCATTGCATCGACCAGAATGCGCCCACTGATCCGCTGGAACAGCGGGCGTTTCATGCCGTAGGGCACAAGTCGCACCTTGTCGCCATACAGTTCCTTCAGTTTCGGCACCAGATGACTGACCCCGTCGGCAAGCCCCACCTCCAGCGCTTGCGCGCCAACCCAGACCTCTCCGGTAAAGAGATCGCGCCCCTCGGGCAGACGATTGCCTCGCCGGGCGCGCACCTGATCCTTGAAGGCGGCATGTATCGGCTCAAGGATCGCCTTCAGGCGCGCCACGTCGTCGGTCTTTTCCGGGCGGAACGGATCGAGCATGCTTTTCGATGCGCCGGCCGTATGGACCCGCCGCTCGATCCCGTGACGCTCCATGAATTCGGGGAAACCAAACCCCGCCGAAATCACCCCGATGGAACCGACAACCGAACTTGCGTCGACCCAGATGTCATCCGCCGCCGATGCAAGCCAATAGCCGCCCGAAGCGGCGACATCCTCGACAAAGGCATGAACGGGCAGTTTGCGTTCCTCGGCGAGTCGCCGGATTCGCGCGGCAATCAGCGAGGATTGGACAGGTGAGCCGCCGGGCGAGTTGATCGCAAGCGCCACGGCCGCCGGTCTGCCCTTGCGGAAAGCCCGTTCGATCAGCGGGGCAAGGGCAGCGTCGTTTAACCCGCCCCCACGCCCACCGGCGGTGATGACACCTTGGAGACGAAGAACCGCGACACGTGGCGGCGATTTGAGAAAGGGGATGAACCTGCGCATGATCCTGATGTAATCGTGGGCAGGCGGCGCGACAATGCTCTTCACGCCCTTTCGCGGCTGTTGTCCAATGGATAGGGTCGAACGATGATCGACAAACTGGAAATGTTCATCGCGCTGGCCAATGAACGCCATTTCGGCCGGGCGGCGGAAGTGGCGGGGGTGACGCAGCCCTCGCTCTCCTCGGCGATCAAGCAACTGGAAGAACAGCTTGGCGTGCAGCTGGTCTTTCGCGGCGCGCGGTTTCAGGGGCTGACTCCCGAAGGCCAGAGGGTTCTGGACTGGGCGCTGCGCATTGTCGGTGACACTAGGACCATGCGCGAGGAAATGCGGGCGATCCGGTCAGGCGTGTCGGGCAACCTGCGGCTGGGCGCGATACCCACCGCTTTGCCGATGGTCGGACGGCTGACGGTGCCCTTCTTGATCCGCAATCCCAATGTGCGCGTCACGATCCTGTCCCGGACCTCCTACGAGATTTTGGAGGAGATCGAGCGGCTCGAACTCGATGCCGGTATCACCTATCTGAAAAACGAG
>DAORUY010000084.1:0-11252 GCA_035433445.1 Paracoccaceae bacterium | reverse complement strand
GGTCGAATCGGCGGTGAAATCGGGGGCAACATCATTGATGCGAAGACCCATGTCTCTACTCCTTCGGATGGTTCCTGTCGTTTGTGCGATAACAGATAGAGGTTTCGGAACAGAATTTCACCTGCCTGTGGCGATATGTCTGCAAAAGGGAAGGATGTTTCAGTCGCGACACTTTGGCGGGAATGTTGAACCAGAAAATCCCTGGCGCACATGACAGATCGGTCCGCTCTGCTGGTGATTTGCTCAGGCGCGTGGGGTGTGTTATGATTTGATCAAATATTGTCGGCGGTGATATGCCCTGACCCGATGAGGTGGACTATGATCGAAAAACGCAACTTCTATATCAATGGCGGCTGGGTCAAACCCGCTGAGGCACGGGATTGTCTGGTGATCGACCCGTCGAATGAGGAGCCCTGCGCGGTGATTTCGCTCGGGTCCGAGAAAGATGCGAATGCCGCGGTCGCGGCGGCGAAAGCCGCTTTTCCCGCCTGGGCCGCGACGCCACCCGCCGAACGCCGGGCAATCGTTGCGCGCATTCTGGATCAGTACGAGGCGCGCAAGGAAGAACTGGCTCGTGCCATTTCGATGGAAATGGGTGCACCCATTGATTTTGCGCTGAACGAACAGGCCGCATGCCTGCCGTGGCATACGAAGAATTTCCTTAGGGCGTTCGACAAAATCGAGTGGATCCGTCCGCTTGGCTATCATGCGCCTGGCGCGATGATCGCGCTGGAGCCGATCGGCGTTGTCGGGCTGATCACGCCTTGGAACTGGCCGATGAACCAGATTGCACTGAAGGTTATCCCGGCGATCCTGGCGGGCTGCACCTGTGTGCTGAAACCGTCCGAGGAAAGCCCGCTCAATGCGATGATCTTCGCGGAATTCTGCCATGATGCGGGTGTGCCGCCAGGAGTGTTCAACCTCGTGAACGGCGATGGACCGGGCGTGGGCACGACCTTGTCGAGCCACCCCGATGTCGAGATGATTTCTTTCACCGGATCGACGCGCGCTGGGCGGGCAATCTCCAAGGCCGCCGCCGACACGTTGAAAAGGGTCACGCTGGAACTGGGCGGCAAGGGGGCCAATCTTCTTTTCGCCGACGCCGACGACAAAGCTATCGAACGTTCGGTTAGTCGGATGATGGAGAACACCGGCCAGTCCTGTAACGCGCCCTCGCGCCTGCTGGTCGAACGCACCGTCTATGAGGCGACGGTGGCCAAGGCGGGCAAGCTTGCCAGCGCCATCAAGGTCGGCCCTGCCAGCCAGCCCGGCAACCATGTAGGCCCCGTGGTGAACAAGCGCCAGTGGGAACAGATTCAGGGCTACATACAGAAAGGCATCGATGAAGGCGCTCGCCTTGTCGCCGGCGGCCCGGGTCTGCCCGAAGGCTTCAACCGCGGCTTCTTCGTCAAGCCCACGATCTTCGCCGATGTGAAGCCCGGCATGACGATCGAACGCGAGGAAATCTTCGGTCCGGTCCTCTCGATCATCCCCTTCGAGACCGAGGAAGAGGCCGTTGCCATCGCCAACGACACGCCCTACGGGCTCACGAACTATGTCCAGACCACCGACGGCGCACGCGGAAACCGACTGGCGCGGCGGCTGCGTGCAGGCATGATCGAGATGAATGGCAAGCCGCGCGGGGCGGGGGCGCCCTTTGGCGGGGTCAAAGCCTCAGGCCGGGCGCGCGAAGGCGGTCATTGGGGGCTTGAGGAATTCCTTGAAGTCAAGGCGATCTCGGGCTGGGCGGCGGAATAAACCACCCATTCCCCGGCCGAAAACGACAATACCGGCGTGCTTTCTGTCGACTCCGTTAAGGCCGAGCTGCCCGACCTGCGTCAGCATCGGGGTCAGCGAACCAAGGGGGCCACAATGACCGTAGCGCACACAGTTTCACGCCATGGCGGGCGAGAGGGGCGTCGGCGTGAACGCTCGAGCAAGGGGCAGGGCGGCCTCGGCCGCCCCTATATCGTGCGCAACATTCCCACCTATGACATCATGGGTGAGGAAAGCCTGCAACGGATCGAGGCGACGGCAGACCGCATTCTGGCCGAGGTTGGAATAGACTTCCGCGACGACCCCGAAGCACTGGCGCTTTGGGCCAAGGCTGGTGCGCAGGTCGACGGGCTGCGGGTGCGATTTGAACCGGGGCTGTTGCGCGAGGTTCTGCGGTCTGCACCGCCGGAATTCACCCAGCACGCCCGCAACCCGGCCAACAATATCAGGATTGGTGGACGGAATGTGGTTTTCGCCCCAGCTTACGGTTCGCCCTTTGTTATGGATCTTGATCGCGGCCGCCGGTTCGGAACGCTTCAGGATTTTCAGAATTTTATAAAGCTGGCCCAATCTAGCCCCTGGTTCCACCATTCGGGCGGCACGATCTGCGAACCGACCGATGTTCCGGTGAACAAGCGCCACCTTGATATGGTCTATTCCCATATCCGCTATTCGGATCGCCCGTTCATGGGGTCGGTCACCGCCGAGGAGCGGAGCGAAGATTCTATCGAAATGGCCCGGATCCTTTATGGTGCGGACTTCGTTGACCAGAATTGTGTGATCTTGGGCAATGTGAACGTCAATTCGCCGCTCGTCTGGGATGGAACGATGACGAGAAGCCTGCGCGCGTATGCGCGCGCCGGGCAGGCGGCAGTAGTCGTGCCCTTCATCTTGGGTGGCGCCATGGGCCCGGTGACGAATGCTGGGGCCATCGCGCAATCGCTGGCCGAAACCATGGTGGGTTGCGCATTGACCCAGCTGGAACGCAAGGGCGCGCCGGTCATCTTCGGAAATTTCCTGTCGTCAACGGCGCTCAGGACCGGCTCGCCCACCTTTGGCACGCCAGAGCCCGCGATCGGCTCAATGGTCATCGGTCAACTGGCCCGACGGCTGAACCTGCCGCTCCGCTGTTCAGGGAACTTCACGACATCCAAGTTGCCTGACGCCCAGGCGATGACCGAAGGCACGATGTCGATGCTGGCCGCCGTACATTGCGGCGCGAATTTCATTTTGCATTCCGCAGGCTTCCTGGATGGCCTGCTGTCCATGTCCTACGAGAAATTCGTGCTGGATACCGATTTGTGCGGTGCTTTGCACACCTATCTCGACGGGGTCGTAGTTGACGAAAACCAGCTTGCCGAAGCCTCTTTTTCCGAGGTCGGCCCCGGCAACCATTTCTTCGGATCCGGGCACACGTTGGCCAACTACGAAGCGGCCTATTGGGAATCCGATGTTGCCGACAACAAACCGTTCGAACAGTGGGAGGCAGAGGGCAGCGCTGATGCCGCGACCCGCGCGAACCGGCTTTGGAAGCAGCGGTTGCAGGACTATGAAGCTCCCGCGCTGGATGCGGGCGTAGACGAGGCACTGTGTGATTTCGTCGATCGCAAGAAGGCCGCGACCGAAGATGCCTGGTACTGATCCGCACCGCCATCTGCTATCGCCGATCCAGCTGCGCGGCAAGACACTGCGCAACCGGATCGTCTTTGGCGCCCATACCGCGAACATGTCCGAGAACGGACTGCCGTCCGAGCGCTACCATGCCTATCTGCTGGAACGCGCCAAAGGTGGCGCGGCAATGATCGTGTCGGAACCCGTGCCAGTTCATCGGACCGGCATTCTGACGCGCGGCAATTTTCGCTGTCAGGATGATGATATAGTTCCGGGATTTCAGAAAATCACGGAATCCGTGAAGACAGAAGGAACGATCATCCTTCAGCAGCTTTACCATATCGGTGCACATGGCGATTCCGATCTGAGCTTTCAGCCGCACTGGTCGCCATCAGGTCAGCCCTCCTACCATGACAGCGATGGCAGTCATCGGATGACCGAGGGCCAGATTGCGGAGCTGATCGACGCCCATGTCGCCGCCGCCGTCCGTGCCAAGACGGCCGGCTTTCAGGGGGTGGAAGTCTGGGCGGCCTATCATTCGCTGCTGGATCAGTTCTGGACCCCTTGGTCCAACCGCCGCGACGACCGTTGGGGCGGATCGCTGGAAAACCGCACCCGTTTCTCGCGGACGATCATCGAAGGCATACGGCGCGCATGTGGCGAAGATTTCATCATCGGTCTGGCGATCTCGACTTCCGATGCGCAGCCGGTTCTTTTGCAGGGCGAGGCGCTAACGGAAGCCGTAGCGCTGCATGACGCAACGGGGCATGTCGACTATGTGACCTGCGGGCACGGTGGCTATATGGATTTCGAACGCCTGATGCCGACCTTCCTGTTCGGGGAGAAGCTGACCGCCCCCTACACCGAAGTGCTGAAGGCGGCGCTGACCCATGCGAAAATCACGTCGGAGGCGCATGTCCGCACCCCGGAAAATGCCGAAAGCATCATTGCTTCGGGGCAGGCGGATATGGTGTCGATCGTGCGCGGCCAGATCGCCGATCCCCATCTGGCCCGCAAGACAACAGAGGGGCGGGCAGAGGATGTTCGCGGTTGCATTTCCTGCAACCAGATGTGTTGGGGGCGTCGGTCGCGCGACTACTGGATTTCCTGCCTGATCAACCCTTCCGCCGGGCGCGAATGGGAATGGGGCGGCGATCGGTTCACCCCTGCCCCCCGCAAGCGGCATGTCCTGGTGGTGGGCGCCGGTCCGGCGGGGCTGGAGGCGGCGCGCGTCGCGGCGGAACGTGGCCATCGCGTCGACCTCCATGAGGCGCAGTCGCGGATCGGCGGGCAGTTCCGTCTGGCGGGCGAACAGCCGCGCCGTGCGCAGATCCTCGATCTGATGGATTGGTATGAACGGCAGTTTGCCCGGCTGGGGGTTGGGCTTCATCTCAACAGCTTTCTTGAGGAAAGCGATATTGCTGCGCATCCCGGCGACGCGGTCATCCTCGCCACGGGTTCGCTTCCCGATCCGGACGCCCGCCAGCGCTGGCTTCCGGCCGAACCGCACCTGCCGGGGCTAGCGGCGGGAAATGTCTGGTCGCCCGAGGAGATCCTGCGCCGCGAAGGTCAGCCGGGCGATTCGGTCGTGCTTTACGACGAAGGTGGCCATTGGCGGGGTCTCGGCACCGCCTGGGCGCTGGCCGAACAGGGCCGTTCGGTGACGATCGTCACACCTGAGCCCTATATCGGCAAGGAAATCACCCGCACTTCCGCCGACGGCCCGCTGCGCCAGCGGCTTGCGCGGCTTGGTGTGCGCTTTCTGACCGAACATGTGCTGCCACGCTGGCACGGCAATGGCGCAACGGTGCGGTGCCTCCTGACAGGGGCGGAGCAGGTGATCCCGGCTTCAGCTTTGGTCATGTCGACCACCAACATCGCGTTCGACCCCTTCCCCGAAACCTTTCCCGGCAAAGACACAATGCGCATCGGTGATTGCGCCGCCCCGCGTCTCGCCCCCTATGCTTTCCACGAAGGGCGCAAAGTCGCACTCGGGCTTTAATCCATTTTTTTCTGCCGGACTATTTCCGGTGTGGGTGCAGCGCCCTCACACTTGATCAGAAATTGAACACCCGGCTGGGATGCAATTCACCCGCCTTGTAGATCCCGATGGCGATGGGGCGGCCCTGAAATGAGGCCCAGGCCTCGTCCCCGAACTCCACGTCCGACGCAATCACCATGCCGGGATTGCCGTTGCGCAACCGCGCGGCCCCCTCCGCCGTCGCCTTCAATTCCGGCAGATCGGCAAGCCCGATTTCGAGCGGCAGAAGAAAGTCATCAAGCGCCTCGGTCCGGGCCAGCTCCTCAAGCTTTTCGAGGGAAACCCCGTCCTCGGCGTCGAACGGACCAGACCGTACGCGGCGCAGCCACAGGACATGGCCAAACGTTCCCAGCGCCTGTCCAAGGTCACGCGCGACGGAGCGAACATATCCGCCCTTGCCGCAGACCATTTCCAAAAGCACCGTGTCAGCGTCGATCCGCTCGATCATCTCGAGGCTCTCGACCCACAGTGGGCGGGCCGCAAGATCCAGCGCCTCACCCGCCCGCGCCAGGTCATAGGCGCGCTCTCCATCGACCTTGACGGCGGAAAACTGTGGCGGCACCTGCATAATATCGCCCCGGAACGGGCCAAGCGCCGCGCGAATGTTGTCGTCCGTTGGCCGGTGGGCAGATGTGGCAACCACCTCGCCTTCGGCATCATCCGTCGTCGTCGCCGTGCCGAACCGCACCGCGAAGCGATAACATTTCAACGCATCGGTGATATGGGCCACGGTTTTCGTAGCCTCGCCCAGCGCCACGGCCAGAACCCCGGTCGCGGCCGGATCGAGCGTGCCGGCGTGACCAGCCTTCTTTGCATCGAAAGCCCAGCGCACCTTGTTCACAACCGTGGTCGAAGTCACCCCGGCTGGCTTGTCGACGACCAGCCAGCCCGACACATCGCGTCCCTTTTTCCGTGCCATCGTCCTACCTTGATATGTCCGTCATTCCGATGGCACAACCAGTCCGACGATCGGCCCCATGGGCAGGCCGAAATCGTCGCGCCCGATCTCGGGCGCATAAAGGCGGGAAATGGTGCCATCGAAGAAAAGCGCGTTCGGGGTCCTGAGCCCGTCCCGAAAAAGCCGCGCGAAGGTGTGAAAATTCACCGCCTCGTTCGACATCGCAAAAAACGCGCGCGTACCGTCGGCACTGACCCCCACGCCATTGCGGATATTGAGCGAGTCCGAATCGGGCAGGAATTTCGGGTGAAGCGCCCCCGACAACACAAGCATCGGTCCCGACTGGCTGGCGAAGCGGCAATCTGGTCGTGCCGCATCGAATGCCAGTGTCTCGATCACATCGAACCGGCCCTGCATCACGCAGAAGACCCCATTGGGATGCAATCCGAAATTACCCGGCCCCGGCTTGCGCTGAAGTGGGCTGATCTCGCGCCCGTCCGCGACGAAAAACCCCACAGGGCGGCGGTCGTCGTGATACATGCCGGCGTTCATCGCGAAGGCCAGCTTGTGCTTGCTTGCCGCCAGCATGTCGTTGACCGCGCCGAAACTGCCAAAAAGCGTGTCTTGCGGATCACGCAAGAACAGGCGCACGTCCTGATCGGCCGTGGCTTCGCAGACCGAATAACTCCGGCCTTCGAAATCCATGTCGCTGCAGGCGGCGTGGCTTTCCGTTGCAAGAAGACACAGAAGCGCCGCTGCCGCGTTACTCCAGGCTTTCATCTTGGCCGTCGTCCGTTTTGGCAATATCGCGCTGCACACGTTCATCCGCGAACATGCGCCGCGTTTCGTCCATCCGGTCGAAGGTTTCGTCAATCATGAAACGCAATTCGGGCGCGAATTTCAGCGTCATCCCTTTGGTGACAAGGTGGCGCAACTCTCCCCGGTTCCGATTCAGTGCGGCAAGAGCCAGATCCGCCTCGCGCCCGCCAAGTGGCAAAATGTATGCCGTCGCCACTCTCAGGTCAGCCGAGGTGCGCACTTCTCCCACCGTGATCGAAAAGCGGTTCAATTCGGGGTCGTGAACTTCGCCCCGGGACAGAATGTCCGACAGGGTATGACGGATCAGTTCGCCGACGCGAAGCTGGCGCTGCGAAGGGCCTTTGCCCGAAGAAAAGCGGTTTTGTGCCATGCGCCCCATGTAGGCCAAAGCCCTGCTCCCCGCAACGGGCCTTTGCCAAGCCCTTTCCGAGCGGCTAAGGAATGCCGACTGACCGGGTAGCCTTGTGGGGAGCCATATCATGAACCAGTCCGCGGAGCTTCCGGGGATCGTTGTCACCGGCGCATCGGGCCGCATGGGTCAGGCGTTGGTGAAGGCCATCCTCGCGTCGGACAAGATGCGGCTGGCCGGTGCCGTTGAACGTACGGGAAATGCCTGGGTCGGTCGCGATGCGGGCCTTGCCGTGGGCGGCGAGGCCACGGGGGTCATTGTCACGGACGATCCGCTTGAGGCGTTCGCAAAGGCGCAAGCGGTGATTGATTTCACCACGCCTGCCGCAACGGTCGAATTTGCAGCATTGGCCGCGCAGGCCCGCGCGGTGCATGTCATCGGCACCACAGGGCTTGAGGCGGACCATCTGCAAAAGCTGAAGGCTGCCGCACGTCATGCGGTCCTGGTCCGCGCCGGCAACATGAGCCTGGGTGTCAACCTCTTGGCCCGGCTGACGCAAAAGGTAGCGGCCGCGCTGGATGATGACTGGGACATCGAGATTGTTGAGGCGCATCACCGGATGAAGGTCGATGCCCCTTCGGGAACGGCACTGATGCTGGGTCAGGCCGCGGCGGCGGGCCGGGGTATCCCGCTTGAAGGGCACAAGGACAGTGGCCGCGACGGAATCACCGGCGCACGTACCAAGGGTCACATCGGCTTTTCCGCGATACGCGGCGGCGACATCGTGGGCGAACATGATGTGATTTTCGCGGCGACGGGTGAGCGGATCATCCTGCGCCACATCGCCACTGACCGCACCATTTTCGTTCGCGGCGCGCTGAAGGCCGCGCTTTGGGGGCAGGACAAGATGCCCGGCGAATATGACATGATGGATGTCTTGGGCCTTTGACGGCGGTCTTTGACGCGAGTGGCCCACCCCCCAAGTCAGAAATCGACCGCGATACCCTTCTTTTCCCAATCCCCGTAGCGCACGGGTTCAGGCCCGTTTCGGCCACCAAGTTCGGGCGCAAGCGTCGATGTTTCGGCCGCTTTTCGGCGTGCTTCGGCTTCGGCCAGCGCGCGCTGGGCGGCAGGTGGCAGTTCGGATGCGGGCTTTTCGGTCATGGGCTATCCTTGAAGGGGCCATGCGCCTGATATAGGCGCAAGGTTGGGCAAGGCAAGCGGAAGGACCGATCATGGTGGAGGTGGCAGAGGTCCGGGCAGCGGCCGTGCGGCTGATCCTGGGTGTGACCGAGGGTCAGGTCGCGCTGAACGAACAATTGCAGAAGGGGGCGCTCACAGCTCTGCCCCCACCTGACAGGGCGCGGGCACAACGGCTGGCCCTGACGGTGCTGCGCCAGATTGGTCCGATCAATACGCTGTTGAAGCCGTTCTTGCGCAAGGAGCCGCCGTCCTATGTCCGCGCGCTGTTGCAACTGGCCACGGCGGAGCTGTTGGCGGACGGTGCCGCCGCCCACGGGATCGTGCATGAGGCCGTCGGTTTGACCCGCGCACCGGGTCAAAGGACAGACGGGTTTGCCGGGCTGGTGAATGCGGTTCTACGCCGGGTGTCCGAACTGCCGCCGGACGCCTTGGCCTCCGCTCAGGCGCAGCAACTGCCGGGCTGGCTGCGCGGCAGGCTGATGTCGGCCTGGGGCAAGCAGGCCACGATGCGGATGGAGGCGGCCCATGCTGCCGGTGCCGCAATCGACCTGACGCCAAAGGGTGGGGACGGTGGCGCGCTGGCCGCCCGTCTGGGCGCACAGCTTTTGCCAACGGGCAGTGTGCGGCTCTCCGCCTCGGCGCATGTTTCGGACTTGCCGGGCTATGCGGAAGGTGACTGGTGGGTGCAGGACGCGGCGGCGGCACTGCCCGCGCGTGCCGTGGCCGCGCGGCCGGGGGAACAGGTTCTGGACCTGTGCTGCGCGCCGGGCGGCAAGACCTTGCAACTTGCGGCTGCGGGTGCCGAGGTGACGGCGCTCGATCTGTCCGCTGCCCGTATGGCCCGAGTCGAGGAGAATCTGAAGCGCTGCCAATTGTCGGCAAGAACGGTGGTGGCGGACGCGTTGACATGGCAGGCCGACCGGCTTTTCGATGCAGTGCTTCTGGATGCGCCCTGTTCGGCGACAGGCACCATTCGCCGCCATCCTGATCTGCCGTTCGTCAAGGACGCGACCGGGTTGAAGGATCTATTTGCGCTGCAAGCGGCGTTAATCGACCGGGCGCTTGGCTGTCTGCGGCCCGGCGGACGGCTGGTTTTTGCCACCTGTTCGCTTTTGCCGGACGAAGGGGAGCGGCAGGTTTCCGCGGCACTTGGCCGCCATGAAGGGCTGACGATCGACCGCGATGCTGTCGCTCTGCCGGGTATTCTTCCCGAATGGGCAAGTGTGGAGGGCGGTTTGCGACTCAGACCCGACTTTTGGCCCGAACTGGGGGGGATGGACGGCTTTTATGTCGCGGCCTTCCGCCGTCCCGGCTGACAGCGCATCCGGCCAAGGTGACAGGAACGGGGCCAACCAGTATGGTGCGGCCAGGACAAGAACCGGGAATCGGCCCGGCAGCATACAGGACCAGACGTGGCGACAGGCGACGACAGGCCGGGCAGGCCGATCAGGGCGATGCACCGCCTGCATGCGCGGCTTTCAACCCTTGCGCGGCCCGCGACAGGGTTTGTCAGCCAGCCGGAGCCGCGCTCTATTGGTTCCTTCGCGCGCGGCAAGCAGCTTTCTGCGGGAAATTTCCTGTTCGCGGGCTTTCTGATCGAAGCCAAGGGCAAGTTGATCTGGGACATTCCAGTACCGGATTTCCGTTTTGAAGACGCACTTCATGGTTTTGCCTGGCTCGATGATCTGGCGGCGGTCGACGATGTCCCTGCTCGGACAAGGGCGCAGGACTGGACCTTTGGCTGGATTGCCCGATTTGGTCGGGGAGGCGGCCCCGGCTGGACGCCCGATCTGACGGGGCGGCGGCTGATCCGCTGGATCAATCATGCGATCCTGCTTCTGAATGGGCGCGACAAGGCGCAAGCACAGGCCTATTTCCGCAGTCTGGGCCAGCAGACGATCTTTCTGTCGCGGGGCTGGAAAGCCACGACCCCCGGCCTGCCGCGGTTCGAAGCGCTGACAGGGCTGATCTATGCGGGTCTGGCCCTGACCGGGATGGAGCGGCATGTGACATCGGCCAGCGCGGCCCTGGCCCGCGAATGCGCCCGCGAGGTTGACAGTGACGGTGGCATTCCGACCCGCAATCCCGAAGAGTTGTTGCAGGTCTTCACGCTTTTGACCTGGGCGTCGCGCGCCCTGGCCGATGCCGGGCGCAAACCCTATGCAGAACATGAAGCGGCCATTGAACGGATCGCGCCGACCCTGCGTGCGCTTCGCCATGCCGATGGCGGCCTGACGCGTTTTCACGGCGGCGGACGGGGTGCGCCCGGCACGCTCGATCAGGCACTGGCCGAAGCGCATGGTCCGGCCCGTACCGCGCACGGACTTTCAATGGGATTCGTGCGCCTGACCGGCGGACGCACCAGCCTGATCCTCGATGGCGCGGCGCCCCCCACCGGGCGGGCATCGACGAACGCCCATGCCTCGACACTTGGGTTTGAACTGACGTCGGGGCGCAGGCCGCTGATCGTCAACTGCGGGTCGGGCGCGGGTTTTGGCGCGGAATGGCGCCGGGCCGGGCGGGCGACGCCATCCCATTCCACCCTTGGGATAAAG
>DAORUY010000083.1:0-11347 GCA_035433445.1 Paracoccaceae bacterium | reverse complement strand
GCACCTGGATCAGCGCGCGGCGCAGGTGGTTCAGTGGCAGGTGGGTGAAGACCGCGAAGGCGATGGCGAAGTCGATGCCGTCGGGCACGCCGGGGAAGGAGAAATCCGCATCCTCAATCAGGTTTGAGGCGGGCAGGCGGGCGGGGTCGGCCAGTTCGGTCTGATGGCCACGGGCCATCAGCGGCCCCGACAGATCGGTGCCCCAATAATGGCCGGGATCAAGGTAGGGCACGGCGCGGCAGCCCAGTCGCAGGCTGCCGCTGCCGATGTCGAGCAGCCGGTGATGGGGCAAAAGGCCCTCGTCCAGCAAGAGCTGCATCTGGATGCGGCCGGTTTCGTCCCAGCGTCCGCCGACGATGTCGCGGTGGCGGCCCTTGGCCAGCGCGTCCTTGTAAAAGCCGGGGGCGTGGTAGGGCGAGATATGGCCGCGCATCGGGGCTTACGCGCGGCCCGAGGCGCGTTCCAGAAGCCGCAGGCACAGGCTGGTTGCCACCGCCATGTCCTGCACACTGATCCATTCGAGGGGACCGTGGATTTCTTGCATGCCGGTGAAAAGATTGGGGCAGGGCACACCCATTTCCGTCAGGCGGGAGCCGTCGGTGCCGCCGCGGATCGGGATGGAGACGGGCTCGATCCCAAGATCGCGGCAGGCGTCGCGGGCGAGGTCGACGGGCGTCATGTCCTTTTCCAGCCAATAGCGCATGTTGCGATATTGCGGGCGGATGGCGCAGGTGATTTCGGCGCGCGGCTCTGCGGCCTGAATGGCGGCGCAGACTTGACGCAGGATCTCGCCCTTCTGGGTCAGACCGTCCAGTTCAAAGTCGCGCAGAATGAATTTGAGCACCATCTCGGACGAGCCGCCGGTCATTTCGGTGGCGTGCAGGAACCCGTCGCGGTCATCAGTCAGTTCTGGCAGCATCGTGTGCTGGGGCAGGGCGGCGATGATCTTGGCGGCCAGATGGATGGCGTTGACCATCTTGCCCTTGGCAAGGCCGGGATGGATCGAGACGCCCTTGATGGTGACGACCGCGCCATCGGCGGAGAAACTTTCATATTCGATCTCGCCCACCGCGCCGCCGTCGAACGTATAGGCGAAATCGGCGCCCAGATCCTTGGGCAGGCGCGCATCGACGCCGCGGCCGATTTCTTCGTCGGGGGTGAAGGCCAGACGTACGGGGCCATGCTGGATCGCGGGGTTTTCCAGCAGATGCCGCGCGGCGGTCATCAGGACGGCGACCCCCGCCTTGTCATCAGCGCCCAGAAGCGTCGTGCCCGAAGCGGTGATGATGTCATGCCCGACCTTTTGGGCCAGATAGGGCGAGGTTTCGGGCGAAAGCGTCAGGGCGCTGTTGTCTGGATAGGTAATCGCGCCGCCGTTGTAGCCCCGGATCAGCCGGGGTTTGACGCCGGTGGCGTTGAACTGGGGGGCGGTATCGACATGGGCCAGAAAGCCGATGGTCGGCCCCGGCGCGGTGGCGGGGAGGGTGGCAAGGACGGTGCCATAATCGGTCAGCACCACGTCGGAGGCGCCCATGTCGGTCAGTTCCCGCACCAGAAGCCGAGCCATATCCAGCTGGATCACGGTCGAGGGCGCGCTGGTGCTGTCTTCGTCGCTTTGGCTGTCGATGGCGCAATAGCGGATCAGGCGGTCGCCGAGTTCGGCATTGAAGGAAGAGGGGGGCATGACGGGTCTCCTGCGGTGGTGCGCGAGGGGCGGCGCTGATCCGGCGTGCCGCTGCGGGCCGGGCCGCAGGGGCACGCCGGTCAGTCTTTCTTCTTGGCTTCGGCCTGTGCTTTCAGGCGGGCCAGCAACTCGGCCTTGGGAGTGGGCCGGCCAAAGGGGTTCTTGTCGGTGCCCTTGGCATTATGTTCGCTGTGGCGGGGCGTGTTCTTGCCGGCTTTCGCGGCACCGGATTTGGAATAGTCCATGGGGGCCTCTCGGGGATGGGTTGGGGCCGGATGGGGCCAGATTGGCCTTGGGGATGCCTGAAAAGGCGAGCAGGGGCAAGGGTGGGCTTTGGTTTCGTCCTATCCTGGCACCTCAAAGGCCCGCCGGGCCGCCGCTGCCCGGTCGCGGATGATGCAGCCTTCGGCATGATCATTCACAAGGCCCATGGCCTGCATGAAGGCATACATGGTGGTCGGGCCGACGAAGGACCAGCCGCGTTTCTTCAGCGCCTTTGAGAGCGCGACCGAGGCGGGCAAGGTGGAGACGCTCTGCGGCGGCGGCAGATCGGCCGGGGCCGGTTCGAACGACCAGAGGAAGGCGGCGATCGACCCGGTTTCCCCGATCAGATCAAGGGCGCGGCGGGCATTGTTGATCACCGCTTCGATCTTGCCGCGATGGCGCACGATGCCCGGATCGGCGAGAAGCCGCGCCACGTCGTCCGCGTCGAACCGGGCGATCTGGTGGAAATCGAAGTTGCAGAAGGCCGCGCGGAAATTTTCGCGCTTCGCCAGGATCGTGCGCCAGCTGAGGCCCGACTGAAAACTTTCAAGGCAGAGCTTTTCGAAAAGTCTTCGGTCATCGGCAACGGGAAAACCCCATTCGTGATCGTGATAGGCCGGAAATTCGGGGGCGGCGGCGCACCAGCGGCAGCGTGGCTGGCCATCGGGACCGGGAAGGATGGCGGTCATGCTCAGGGCGCTTTCAGGAAATCGAGACGGGGATCGGTGCGCGACAGCGCCACCTCGCGGATCGTGGGTTGCACGATATTATGGGCCACGAACGCGTCTTGGGCGAGGCGCGCCGCGATTTCCTCCTGCGACGCGCCCTGGGCGAGGATCACGCCGCCCGCAGCCGGGCGGAGCGAACCGGAGGCGAGGAAAATGCCGTCGGCGAACCCCTGTGCGAGCCAGTCATTGTGGGCGGCCATATGGTCGGCCGCCTGGCCCCGGTTTTCGGTGAAGGTCAGGGTGATGATGAACATGCGGTGTTTTCCCGGGGTGGCGGGGCGAGCGTGTCGCACCAATGGTGGAGGGTCGCACATTCCCGCTCAAGGAACGCGGGGTCGCGGAAGGAATGCAGCAAGACCGCGATGCCTTGCGTGCGCGCCAGAAGATGGAGCGCAAGACAATCGGCGTCGGGGTGCCCCAGCGCGCTGAACTGCGCGGAAAGCCAGACGCGGAACAGGGTGAAGGCTTCTGCTGCCTGATCCAGAAGCGGATGGTCGAGCTTGGCCAGCTCCGAGCAGAGCGTTCCGACCGGGCAGCCGTCTTGCATGATCTTGGACCGGTTGGTGCGCAAGATGTCGATGAAACGGCCGATGCGCCCGGCGGGATCGGGGGCTTCGGACTCCCAAAGCGTCAGAAGGGCGCGCGTGGCGGCGAGGCGCCGCTCGATCACCGCAGCAAGAATGGCGTCCTTCGTCTTGAAATGATGATAGAAGTTCCCGCGCGAAATGCCGATTTCGTCGGCAATGTCGCCAAAGGAGGTGGTGGCGAAGCCCATGCGGTAGATCAGGGCGTCGGCTTCTTCGGTGATGCGGGTGCGGGTGCTGGACATGGCGTGCTGACGTTGTTTCGTGAGAATTAGGACGATTGTCCTAATTCTGTCAACCCGGCCCCGTGCGGTGGCAAAGAAAAAGCGCGCCCGGTGAGGGGCGCGCTTTGAGGTCCGGGAAACGGTGGACGGATCAGGCCAGCGTGGGGTCGATGGCCTTGCAGGCTGCCACAAGGCCCTTCACCGCATCAACCGACTTGTCGAACATCACCTGTTCGTCGGCGTTCAGCTTGATGTCCACGATCCGCTCGACACCGTTCGCGCCAAGGATGGTTGGAACGCCCACATACATGCCGTTCAGACCGAACGCGCCTTTGACATAGGCGGCACAGGGCAGAAGGCGGCGCTGATCCTTCAGATAGGCTTCGGCCATCTCGATCGCGCTGGTCGCGGGCGCGTAGAAGGCGGAGCCGGTCTTCAGGAGGCCGACGATTTCCGCCCCGCCGTCACGGGTGCGCTGGACGATGCCATCCAGTTTTTCCTGGGTGGTCCAGCCCATCTTCACGAGGTCGGGCAGGGGGATGCCCGCGACGGTCGAATAGCGGGTCAGGGGCACCATCGTGTCGCCATGGCCGCCCAGAACGAAGGCGGTCACGTCCTTCATCGAGACGTTGAATTCCAGCGACAGGAAATGACGGAAGCGGGCGCTGTCCAGAACGCCAGCCATGCCGACGACCTTGTTGTGCGGCAGGCCGGAGAATTCGCGCAAGGCCCAGACCATCGCATCCAGCGGGTTGGTGATGCAGATCACGAAGGCATTCGGCGCATGGGCCTTGATGCCTTCGCCGACCGATTTCATCACCTTGAGGTTGATGCCCAGAAGGTCATCGCGGCTCATCCCCGGTTTGCGCGGCACACCGGCGGTGACGATGCAGACATCGGCACCCGCGATATCTTCGTAGGAGTTGGCGCCCTTCATGGCCGCGTCGAACCCTTCGGAGGGGCCCGATTGGGCAATGTCGAGCGCCTTGCCCTGCGGCGTGCCCTCGGCAATGTCAAAGAGGACCACGTCCCCCAGTTCCTTGATCGCGGCAAGATGCGCAAGCGTCCCGCCGATCTGTCCCGCGCCGATCAGCGCGATCTTCGGTCTGGCCATGATGTCCTCCGGCTGAAATGAGATGTCGGGCGCATGCGTAATCTGTTCGCTTTCGTCACGCAAGCCCGCTGCGCTGCGGCATCGGGCGCTTTTCGGGGGCGATTTCTTCCGTTAGCGTTAGCCGAGCAAGACCCTGCCGAAAGGGGAGACGATGGAAGATCCCCTGTTTTGGATGGCCGCGCTGGCGGCGGCGGTTCTGGTGGGCATGGGCAAGGGTGGTTTGCCGGTCGTCGGCATGCTGGGCGTGCCGGTCCTGTCCTTGGTCATATCGCCGGTGACGGCGGCGGGGCTGTTGCTGCCGGTCTACGTGCTGTCGGATATGTTCGGGCTTTACGCCTACCGCGCGGCGTTTGACCGACGCATCCTGGCGATCCTTGCCGTCGGAGTGACGGCGGGGGTGGGCCTGGGCTGGGCCACGGCGAGCATCACGCCGGAATGGCTGGTGACGGCGCTGGTGGGCGTCATCGGAACCCTGTTCGCGCTCCGCCTGCTGGTGGGCGGATCGGCGGAGGGGCCGCAGCGCGAAGCAAAGGTGGCGCCGGGTCTGTTCTGGGGTGCGATCACTGGCTTTACCAGTTTTGTCAGCCATTCGGGCGCGCCACCTTTTCAGATCTATGTGCTGCCGCTGCGTCTGCCGAAGATGGTCTATGCGGGGACCAATACGATTCTGTTCGCCTATCTGAACGCGATCAAGCTGGTGCCCTATTGGGCGCTGGGGCAATTTTCCCCGCAGAACCTGAAGGCGGCGGCGATTTTGATGCCTGCGGCGGCGGCGGCGGTCTTTCTGGGGGTGCGTCTGGTGCGGATCGTGCCGGAAGGGCTGTTCTTCCGGCTGATCACCTGGGCGTTGTTGGTCGTGTCGCTGAAACTTCTGGCCGACGGGCTTTGGGCAAGCAGGTAAAGCCCATCAGGCCGGATCACCGGGCGATTCCGGGGCGAGGGTCGCGAAATTGTCGCCCGCTGCGATCAGGCAGGACCGACCGTCAGGCAGGGTGGCCAGAAGGCTGAACGTGCCGGTGTCGTCAGAGACGAACAGCTCCATCACCGCGCTGGTGCCGATCAGCCCGGTGGCGCGGCGGCCTTCGCCCCAGTTGCCGGTCAGTTGCGCGATGATCTCGGCGCGCGGGCCGCAGCGCGGCGTCTCCTCGGCCCGGGCGCGGTCGGCCAGCAAGATGCAGGCCACAAAACCCAGTGACAGGGCGAAAAGCTGACGGTCCATGGTGGCCCCCTTTGCAAAACGGATGGGCCGATGCTGGGCGGGCGCTGGCAATATTGCGTTAACGAAGGGTGCGGGCGGCGGCGCGACGCGGCGAATTTCTGCGTTGCGGCATTTCTGGGCTTGCCGGAACTGTCGAGAATATGATCCCTAGCGCAAGAAAGTTGCGAGGCTACAGAATGATTCCAGCGACCCCGGACCATCCGCGCCCCTATCGGTCGGTGCTTTATATCCCCGGCGCGAACGAGCGCGCGTTGCAAAAGGCGGCGGACCTGCCGTGTGACGCGATCATCTTTGACCTGGAAGACGCGGTCGCGCCCGAGGAAAAACCGCGTGCCCGGGCCCTAGTGGCCCAGATGTTGCGCACGACCGACTATGGCGGGCGGGCGCGGATCGTGCGGATCAACGGGCTGGAAACCCAATGGGGCCGCGAGGATTGCCTGGCCTTCGCCGACGTGCCGCTGGATGCGATCCTGGTGCCCAAAGTGTCGCGCCCCGCCCATGTGGAGGCCGTGGCGACACTGGTCCCTGATGTGGCGCTTTGGGCGATGATGGAGACGGCGGTGGTGGCCTGGCACGCGGCCGACATCGCGGCCCATCCCCGGATCGCGGGTTTCGTCGTCGGCACAAACGATCTGGCCAAGGATATCGGCGCGCGTTACCGGCCCGACCGCGAGCCGCTTCTGACGGCGATTTCCTTGTGCCTGCTGGCAGGCAAGGCGTATGGCCGCATCGTAATCGACGGGGTCTACAATGCCTTCAAGGATGACGAGGGGCTGAGGGCCGAATGCAATCAGGGCCGTGATATGGGTTTTGATGGCAAGACGCTGATCCACCCCGCGCAGATCGCCATCGCCAACGAGGTTTTCGCGCCAAGCGAAGCGGAAGTGGATATCGCCCGGCGTCAGATTGCCGCCTATGAGGAGGCCGAGAAAGCGGGCAAGGGTGTGGCGGTCGTTGATGGCAAGATCGTCGAGAAGCTGCATGTGATTGCGGCCGAACGTATCTTGGTGCGTGCGGCGGCCATTGCGGGGCGCTGATCTATCTGTAATGTGAATGAAATTCACATGGGAGATTTTCGATGGTTTGGCTGATCCTTGGTCTGGCGCTGTGGTTTGTGTCGCATCTGATGAAACGGGTGGCGCCCGGCCTGCGGGCGGCCTTGGGCGAGGGGGCGGGCAAGGGGGTTGTCAGCCTGTTGTCGATCCTGTCGATCTATCTGATGGTGAAGGGCTTTCAGGCGGCGGACGTGGTGGTTTTGTGGAGCCCGCCAGCGTTCCTCACTCACCTGAACAATCTGCTGATGCTTCTGGCGGTGTTCCTGGTGAACCTGGGCTATTCACGGGGCGTTTTGCGCACGAAGATCCGCCACCCGATGCTGACCGCGGTCAAGACCTGGGCCATCGCGCATCTGCTGGTGAATGGCGATCTGGCGTCGGTGGTGCTGTTTGGGGGGCTTTTCGTCTGGGCGTTGGTCGATCTGATCTTGGTCAACCGGCAGGTGCCGGTCTGGAACCGGCCTGCGCCGGGACCGGTGAAGAATGATCTGATCTATGGGGTGGTCGCGCTGGGCGTCTACGGGATGATCGGCTGGATCCACAATTGGCTTGGCTATTGGCCTTTCGGGTAAGCACATGAAACTTTATCGTTTTTTGTCGGACGATGACACGGCGGCCTTCTGTCACAAGGTGACGGAGGCCCTGAACAAGGGCTGGGCGCTGCATGGATCGCCGACCTATGGGTTCGATGCCGCGCGCGGCGTGATGCGCTGCGGGCAGGCGGTGGTGAAGGAAAGGCCGGGCACCTACGGGCCTGACACGAAGCTGAGTGAGGCGTGATGAAAACCAACCCTGGCAGGTTCTTCGAAGATTATCGTTTGGGCGAAGTGATCCGCCATGCGGTGCCGCGCACCCTGTCGGGGGGGGAGCGGGCGCTGTATCACGCGCTTTATCCCGCGCGCACGGCGCTTTATTCGTCGGACGAATTCGCGCGGATGTCGGGCCTGCGTGCCGCGCCGATGGACGATCTGATCGCCTTCCATACGGTCTTTGGCAAGACCGTGCCCGACATTTCGCTGAATGCGGTGGCCAATCTTGGCTATGCCGAGGGGCGCTGGCTGATGCCGGTCTGGCCGGGCGATACGCTGCGTTCAGAATCGACGGTGATCGGGCTGAAGGAAAACTCGAACGGCGCATCGGGCGTCGTCTGGGTCAGGACCGTAGGGTACAACCAGCATAGCGAGCCGGTCGTAGACTATGTCCGCTGGGTCATGGTGAAGAAGCGTGACCGGGCCGCGCCTTCGCCCTTCCCGCATGTGCCGGAACTGGCCAAGGCGGTTGATCCGGCGTCGCTGGTCATCCCGCGGGGGCTGGATTTCCGCCACTACGATTTCACGCTGGCGGGCGAACCACACCGCTGGGGCGACTACACGGTGGGCGAGAAGATCGACCATGTGGATGGCGTGACCGTCGAAGAGGCGGAACATATGCTGGCCACGCGGCTGTGGCAGAACACCGCGAAAGTGCATTTCGACCGCACCCAGCGCGAGGATGGCAAAAGGCTGATCTATGGCGGGCATGTGATTTCGCTGGCGCGAACCCTGTCCTTCAACGGGCTGGCGAATGCGCAGATGATGGTGGCGTTGAACGGTGGCGCCCATGCCAACCCCTGTTTTGCGGGCGATACGGTGCGCGCCTGGTCAGAGGTTCTGGACAAGGTGGAAACCAGCGCGCCGGGCGTTGGCGCCTTGCGGCTGAGACTGGTTGCGGTGCGGCAGGGCGCGGAAGAGTTCGCACTGAAAGGCGCGGACGGGAAGTATCTTCCCGATGTTCTGCTTGATCTGGACTATTGGGCGCTCTGCCCGATGTGAGGGGTAAAATTCGTGATCACAGCATAAAAATTTGTGATCACGAAAGGCGAATAATTTAGCTGATAGCGCAAAAGGCGAAAATTTCCTCTATCGTTGTCCGTCGCAGGCGCGCTATTCCGAAAGCAGAAGAGAAAGCCAATCGTGCCGCGCGGGCTAGCGCGCTGGCCGCAGCGAACAGGGATCACCCATGGCAGAGATCAAACGGATCCAGCGCCCGCTTTCCCCACATCTGCAGATCTATCGTCCGCAACTGACGTCGATCACCTCGATCCTGACGCGGATCACCGGGAATGCGCTGATTGTCAGCACGATGCTGGTTGTCTGGTGGCTTCTGGCGGCGGCGATCAGCCCGGACTATTTCGATAGCGCCAATGCGGTTCTGACCTCGTGGTTTGGCAAGCTGGTGCTGACGGGATCGCTTTGGGCGGTCTGGTATCACTATCTGGCGGGGCTGCGGCATCTTTACTTCGATGCGGGCAAGGGGCTGGACATTCCCACCGCTGAAAAGCTGGGCTGGGGCGTCATCATCGGGTCGGTCGTGCTGACCGTGCTGACCTTCTTCGTGATCTGAAAGGGCGGGCCATGCGCTATCTGACCGACCGCAAACGTGCCGAGGGCAAGGGTTCCGCCCATGCGGGGACCGAACATTACTGGTATATGCAGGCTTCGGCCGTCGGGCTGGCGGTTTTGGTGCCGATCTTCGTGATCGCCTTCGGCCGGGTGCTGGGACGCAGCTATGACGAGGTGTGGGAATTCTTCTCGCGCCCGCATGTCGCGATCCTGACCGGGTTGACCCTGTTCGTCGGCATGCGTCATTTCGCCAAGGGCGCCACCATGATGATCGAGGATTATGCCCATGGCACGATGCGCAAGGCGCTGATCATCTTCGTTCTTTCGCTTTCCTATGCCGTGACGGCGACGGGCCTTTTCGCGCTCGCCCGGATCGCACTTTAAGGGACTGACCATGACCGCTTATCCGTATGAAGTGCATGACTATGACGTGGTCGTGGTGGGGGCCGGGGGCGCCGGTCTGCGCGCCACGCTCGGGATGGCCGAACAGGGGTTGCGCACGGCTTGCGTGACCAAGGTTTTCCCCACGCGCAGCCATACGGTCGCGGCGCAGGGCGGGATTGCCGCCAGCCTTGGCAATATGGGGCCGGACAGCTGGCAGTGGCATATGTATGACACGGTGAAGGGGTCGGACTGGCTGGGCGACACCGACGCGATGGAATATCTGGCGCGTGAGGCACCCAAGGCAGTCTACGAGCTGGAACATTATGGCGTGCCCTTCAGCCGCACCGAGGAGGGCAAGATCTATCAGCGCCCGTTCGGCGGCCATACGACCGAATATGGCGAAGGCCCGCCGGTGCAGCGCACCTGCGCGGCCGCCGACCGTACCGGCCACGCGATCTTGCACACGCTTTACGGCCAGAGCCTGAAGAACAATGCGGAATTCTTCATCGAGTATTTCGCGCTCGACCTGATCATCACGGACGGGCGCTGCACGGGCGTGGTCTGCTGGAAGCTCGACGACGGCACGATCCATGTGTTCAACGCCAAGATGACCGTGCTGGCCACCGGCGGCTATGGGCGTGCCTATTTCAGCGCGACCAGCGCCCACACCTGCACCGGCGACGGCGGCGGCATGGTGGCGCGGGCCGGGCTGGCGCTTCAGGACATGGAGTTCGTGCAGTTCCACCCGACGGGCATCTACGGCTCGGGCTGCCTGATCACCGAAGGTGCGCGCGGCGAGGGGGGGTACCTGACCAACTCCGAAGGTGAGCGGTTCATGGAACGCTACGCGCCCACCTACAAGGATCTGGCGTCGCGCGATGTGGTCAGCCGTTGCATCACCATCGAAATCCGCGAAGGCCGCGGCGTGGGCGAACATAAGGACCACATGCATCTGAACCTGTCGCATATCCCGCCCGCGACGCTGCATGAACGCCTGCCCGGTATTTCGGAATCGGCCAAGATCTTCGCGGGCGTCGATGTGACGCGCGAACCGATCCCGATCCTGCCGACGGTCCATTACAATATGGGCGGTATCCCCACGAACTATTGGGGCGAGGTTCTGAACCCGACGAAGGGCAATCCCGATGCCGTGTTCCCCGGCCTGATGGCGGTGGGCGAGGCGGGGTGTGCAAGCGTGCATGGGGCGAACCGCCTGGGATCGAATTCGCTGATTGACCTGGTGGTCTTTGGCCGGGCCGCCGCGATCCGCGCCGGCCAGATCGTGAAGCCGGACAGCGCCGTTCCGGCGACGAACAAGGCCGAGGTCGACAAGTCGCTGGATCGGTTCGACGGGCTGCGCAATGCCAACGGCGCGACGCCGACCGCCGAACTGAGGCTGGAGATGCAAAAGACCATGCAGGCCGATGCGGCAGTGTTCCGCACTGACAAGACACTGGCCGAAGGTGTGGCGAAGATGCTGAAGGTTGCGGGCAAGATGACCGACCTGAAAGTGTCCGATCGTTCGCTCATCTGGAACAGCGATCTGATGGAGACGCTGGAACTGGCGAACCTGATGCCGAACGCACTTGCGACCATTGTCGCGGCAGAGGCACGCAAGGAAAGCCGGGGGGCGCATGCGCACGAGGATTATCCCAACCGCGACGACGTGAACTGGCGGGTGCATTCGCTGGCCCATGTCGATGGCGCGAA
>DAORUY010000082.1:0-11498 GCA_035433445.1 Paracoccaceae bacterium | reverse complement strand
AGGCAGAAATCGACGATCAGCGGTCCGCGCGCATTGGGCAGGATTTCCCACAGCATGATATACCAGGGCCGTTCCCCGCGGGTCTGTGCGGCCGAAATATAGTCGCGTGTCTTGATGTCGAGAACGAGGCCGCGCACGATGCGGAAGACGGTCGGCGCATTGACGAACACGACCGAGACAAACACGATCAGGATGTTCGCCGGGACATGGATCAGGTCAAGCGCCTGCGGCAGGATGTTGATTTTTGTTTCCGCCTCGCTGATCAGGCCGAGATAGGCCAAACCACCGAAGACTAGAACCAATGCCACCACGACGTTGCGGAAGTTGGGTTTGACGTAGAAGCGCGAGTTCAGGAGCAGAACCAGAAACAGGATCGGCAGCAAGAACAGCACCATCGCCATGTATTGCGGCAGGCCAGTCTGGACGATTTCCGGCGTGACGAGCAGATAAAAGAGCAAGATCACCGGGAAGGCGAGCACGAGGTTGGCCAGAAACGACAGAGCCATGTCGAGCCTGCCGCCGTAATATCCCGCCGGAAGCCCCAGCGTGATGCCAACCATGAAGGCGAACACCGTGGCCAGGGGGGCGATCTTGATCACCACGCCGCTGCCGTCGACCATCCGGGAAAAGACATCGCGCCCCAGATTGTCGCCCCCGAGCAGATACCAGGCCGACCCGTCCGGGATTGGCGTTCCAGGCAGCTTGTTCTTCATCTGGCTGATCTGTGACAGCGTATCATGGGTGACGATCATCTGTGTGAAGAGCGCGGTGAAGACCCAAAACATCACCAGCGCGAAGCCGATCATGCCGACGGTGGAGTCAAAGAGCCTGCCATAAAGCCCGAGCTTGCGCTTGTACGCGATCGACAGGGCGAACGTCACGGCCAGCGCGATCCAGACCGGCAGGAACTGCTTGAGTATGGCGGCAAGAATGGCGCCCCAGGAAAGTGGTTCCATGTCAGCTGATCCTGATGCGGGGATTGAGGAAGACGTAGCCGATGTCGGATATCAGCTGCGTGACGAGAACGACCAGAACGGCGACAACGGAGCAGCCCAGCAGGAGCTGAATGTCGTTGTTGCCGGCCGCCTGAACCAGTGTCCAGCCGAAGCCTTTATAGTTGAACAGGCTTTCGACGATCACCACCCCGTTCAGGAGCCAGGGAAACTGCAGCATGATCACCGTAAACGGCGCGATCAATGCGTTGCGCAGTGCATGTTTGACGACGATGGAGCCGAAGCTGACGCCTTTCAGGCGTGCCGTGCGAATGTATTGTGCAGTCATCACCTCGGCCATGGAGGCGCGGGTCATGCGAGTGATGTAGCCGATGCCGTAAAGCGCGATGGTCATCACCGGCAGGGTGAAGTTCCAGAACGTGATATTGTCGACCGCCGAGGTGGAGGTGCCCATGAAGAGCGTCTTGCCTTCGATCCACCCCCAGGAGGCCAAAAGCGGCGAAAGGCCCGATCCGGCAGAGGCAAAGAGCGCGATCAGGATGACGCCGGATATGTATTCCGGTGTAGCCGAGGTGGCGATGGCAAAAGTGGAGATGGAGCGGTCGAGGCGGCTGCCTTCACGCATTCCCGCGGCGACGCCCAGAAACAGCGACACCGGCACCATGACCAGCATGACCACGAGCATCAGCCAGCCGGTGCTGGCCAACGACCGGCCCAGAACCTGCGATACCGGCGCCTTGGCAAACGTCGATGTGCCCCAGTCGCCCTGCAAGATGCCGCAATAGGCCGGAGCAAGCGCCGGGTCGGAACCTTCGGTGATGCAACGGCCACGCGTCACGCCCTTTTCATCGGTGCGGACCCAGCCGGGAAGGACCCCGAGCCATTGGCTATAGCGCCCGATCAGCGATCCGCCATGGCCGTTCTCCTCGATCCAGCTGACGATAGCCGCATCGTCCATGCGTACGGACCCTTCGGCCCTGGCAAGCTTTTCCAGATTGGGTGCCAGATTGGTGAGTGTGAACACTATGAAAGTCAGCACAAGCGCGGTGAGCGCCATAAGGCCGAACCTGCGTGCTATGAATTTGAGCATCTGTCGTGAACCCCCGCGCCGACGCAATCCAACTTCAATTCTTATGCAGTGCGTAAATCCTGTCCGAACAGCGGTTGGATCCGCTGCGGCTGCACATTCATTTGTTCCGTCAGGTTTTTTCGGTTTGCACCGAGGGAAGCGCGCCGCATCGCGGCGCGCTTCTAGTCATGCTGGTCAGATCAGCTCATCGACCATTTGTAATGGTGATGTTCGTTTGACGGATGCATCTCGACATTCACGCCTTCTTTGGCGTGACGGAAGAGTGACCGCCAGTAGGGCTGAATGATGTAACCTTCGTCTTGCAAGATGGTTTCCAGAGTCACCATCACTTCACGGCGGGCGTCGGCATCGGCCAGCGCCAGGGCCTTGACCATGGCGGCGTCGAAGTCGGCGTTGGCCATGCCTGTTTCGTTCTAGGAGCCGGTCGAGGTGTAGGCAAGGCTCATGTTCTGGACGGCAAGCGGCCGGTGGTTCCAGGTCGTCGAGGAGAAGGGATACTTCTGCCAGTCGTTCCAGAACGTCGAACCCGGCATGACGGTGCGCTTCACGTTTGCGCCAGCATCGCGCAATTGGGCCGCCACAGCATCTGTGGTCGCCGCTTCAAAGCCATCGTCAAGCGAGGTCAGTTCGAACTCGGCATCGGCAAGACCAGCGGCTTCCAGAGCGGGTTTCAGCGCGGCCGGGTCTACCGTTTGGGCCGGAAGCTGCGCATATTCCGGATGGATCGGACAGGCGTGGTGGTTTTCAGCCGTTTTGCCGAGTCCATTATAGCCCAGCTCCAGGACGACGTTCAGATCGACGGCTTTTTGCAACGCCTGCCGCACGGCCTTTTCCTTGTAGAGGTCAGAGCTGGCCGAGTTGAAGCGGCAGACAATGGTGGCGGCGGTAACGACTTCAAGCTTTTTCCAGCCGAGGCCATCGAGCTGTTCGATGAAATCGCCGGTGGTTTCATAGTTGGTATCGATCTCGTCCGAACCTGCCATGGCGATCATGGTCGAGGGATCGGTGCCGAAGTCGATATAATGGATTTCATCGAGAGGTGCCGTGCCGCCCCACCAGGTGTGATTTGGCGCCCGCACGAGAACCGCTTTTTGGCCGACCGTCACTTCCTGCGGGATGTAGGGGCCGGTGCCGATCGCATTTGCGCCTGGGTCCGATCCGTCCGTGAAACTCGCGTGGACCACCGCCGAAGGATAGTCCGCTATATTCGGAACCACCGCGACGTCGGAAGCCGACAAAACAAGCTTGACGGTATGGTCATCAACCTTGACCACGGCCCCGTCACGGAGTTGCTTGGTGTCGGGGTTTACCAGGCCCGGGAAGCGCGATGCCATCGCGTTGCCCTCGACCGTGCCATCGGTCCAGCGCTGGAAGTTGCGGACCACGTCATCGGCGGTGAAATCGTCACCGTTGTTCCATTTCACGCCCTGACGGACATGAAGGATATATTCGGACGCGTCGGCATTCGCCTCCCAGCTTTCCAGCAGGCGGCCTTCGAATGTACCATCGGGGTTGTATTGGATCAGATATTCCAGCCAGCCGCGATAGACGTTCGAGATCTGCGGCCAGTCGGCCAGGCGCGGATCCTTCAGCGCCTTGACTTCCATGCCGCAGCGCACCACTCCGCCAACTTTGGCTTCCTGCGCGCGCGCAGGTGCCGCCAGCCCGATCAGCCCGTAGGCCGCCGTTGCTGAAAGTCCGAGCGCGGTGGTGCGGGTCAGGAATTCGCGGCGGCTGAGTTTGCCCGCACGAACTTCGTCCGCATACATCTTTGCTGCCGGATGCATTGTGTCCGGCAAGAAGTGTTTCGTCATTCTCTTTGCTCCCTGAGTGACAGTCGTCGAAGGTCACGTCACGCAGCCGGCTTCTAAGGGGCGGCTTACGTGGCGCGAACATTTACTAACGCCATTATTGCGCACCCTTTTTTACGACACGTCAACTTCCATAAGCGACAGAACTCGTCGTTTTCCGCGATTCCCGCACAAATGACGCGCGTTTTTCCGTGATCATGGAAAACTGACCAGCACCGCAGGTGCTGGTTGGTTCCCGGACGGCTCGCCTAGGCTTGCAAGATGGAGGTCAGGGGGCTTTTCGAAAAGCCGAAGGCGTCTTTCCAGTACGATGCTGGAAAGCACGTGTGAAATAGGCGGGCGAAGTAAATCCAAGAGATTCAGCAACTTGCTGAATGGGTGCACGCGTCTCTGCCAGCATGCGGCGGGCTTCAAAAATCAAGCGATCGTGCAGGAGATCGGATGCCGACCGCCCGCAGGTCTTGTTGCAGACCCGCGTCAGATGTGTCGCAGTCACACCAAGATCGCGCGCGAATTCACCCACGCTTTTGCCGGTCCGGAATTCCTTTTCCAGAAGATCGGCATAAGCCCGCGCCAGCCGACGCGAAGCGTCCAGCCGTGGCGTTTCGTCCGATGAGGTTTCAGCTTGGCGTTCCAGCCAGACAGCAAGAAGCCCCAGGTGATGCCGCGCCGCCTTTTCGCTGCCCGCACGGCTGCTTTCGGATTCGCGCTGGATGTTTTCGACGATTGCAGACAGTTCGGCCTGCGGGACTACTTCACGGATGCGCAGGTGAAGCGGGTCTTCAGGCAGTTCCAGCCCGTGCTCTCGCCCGAAAAACAAAGCGCTACCAGCGCTTTGCGCGCCAAGTTCGAACCCATGCATCATGCCCGCAGGGATGAAGATCGCGTTATGCGCGCCGTAGCCGCGGGTGATGCCGCCCACGGTGATGCGGCCCTGACCGCGGGTGAACCACAAAAGCACAGGCTCGGAGTAAGCGCGCATCGCTTCCACCCGCCAACGCCCGCCGGTGGCCAGACGCGCGACCGGCACCAGTCTGGTGCGCGAGTTGTCCGCGAGCGGCAGGAGTTGCGACTGCACGAGTTGCTGTGGCTGTGCCGGACTTTTGATCACGGCACGAGGTTTGGCCGGCGAGGGCGCCGACTGGCCGAATTGAGAGAGAGGTGTGCCGGAAAAGAGCTTCACCAAGGCGCGGGTTCCCTTTGGTTCTTGTTGTTGCGGTGCCGCGCCCGAGGGCGGCCGAGGGTCAGCACAACTCATAAGGGATGGCGCGCGCGCCTCCAAGAAAAAAGCGTTAAAATCAGGGGGGTCGGCGTGTCCGTGCCGAAATATCAGGCAGATATTACGCCGCGCCAGCCCCCCATGCGCCGCCTGAGCCAGGTGCGCTGTCGCTTGGCATATTGGCGGCTTGCGGCCTTGGCCGCAGATATAGCGTCCTCAAGCGCTGTCCGCCCCTGCATATAGGCGACCAGTTCGGGGGCACCGATAGCCTTGGCCCAGAGCGCGCCGGGGTGCCAGATCGGCAAGATCGCGCGTACTTCGTCCAGCGCGCCTTGTTCCAGCATCAGATCGAACCGCCGGTCGATCCGTTCAGCAAGCCAGTCGCGGTCGCAGTCAAGCCGCAGGAGGGTGGCCGATCCCGCCGGCAGCAGGGCCGGGCCTGTGTCCGCCTGCCAGTCAGCCAGCCCTCGCCCGGTGCTGCGCAACACTTCCCAAGCGCGCTGGATGCGGGCGGGATTGGCTTGGTCGATACGGTTACGGGTCGCGGCATCGAGTTCGGCCAGGAGTATGTCCGCCCCTTCGAGCGCCAGCCTTCGGTCCGCCGTCGCGCGCACCTCGGCGGGAACAGGGGGGATGTCTGCCAGCCCTTCCGTCAGGGCGCTGAGGTAAAGGCCAGTGCCGCCGACGATCACCGGGGCGGGATGCCGGGGTAGAACGTCTGCGATCTCGCGCAGCCAGTGGCCAACGGAATAATTCTGATCCGGTGCGCGATGACCGAACAGAAGATGGGGGGCCAGCGCTTCCTCCGCTATCGTGGGGCGGGCCGACAGGACGCGCCAACACGACCAGACCTGAAGCGCATCGGCATTGACGATGACCCGACCCTGGGCCTGCGCAATGCGCAAGGCGAACGCCGACTTGCCCGACGCCGTCGGTCCGGCAATCAGCACGGGCAGATCTGCGGGAATTTCGCTGGGATCGACCAGAATTTGTTCCTTTCGCGTCCAGGGGCGCAATCTGTCGTAGCGTTCGGTCGCTTCTGCCGTTGAACCCCGACCGATTTTCATCCATTTTGCGCGACAGTAATCGGGTCGGCAAGCGGGGCCGGGCCATCATCTAAAGAATGAAAGAGCGGAACCAATGACCGGGGCAGCAGAACCCACCGTCACCTACAAACGTGTCCTTTTGAAAATTTCCGGCGAAGCGCTGATGGGCGATCAGGGGTTTGGCCTGCATCCGCCGACCGTGAACCGGATCGCGGCCGAAGTGCAATCTGTGCATGATCTGGGCGTCGAGATCTGCATGGTCATCGGCGGTGGTAATATCTTCCGTGGCCTGCAAGGGTCCGCACAGGGGATGGAACGCACGACGGCCGACTATATGGGCATGCTCGCCACCGTGATGAACGCGCTTGCCATGCAAGCCGCGCTCGAGGCGTTGGACATCCACACCCGCGTCATCTCGGCCATTCCGATGGATCAGGTGTGCGAACCCTATATCCGCCGCCGCGCCGTGCGCCATCTTGAGAAAAAGCGCGTCTGCATCTTTGCAGCGGGCACCGGCAACCCTTATTTCACCACCGACACGGCGGCGACATTGCGCGCCAATGAGATGGGGTGCGAGGCGATCTTCAAAGGCACCAAGGTTGATGGCGTCTATGACAAGGATCCCAAGAAGCATGCGGATGCAAAGCGCTACGATGTGGTGACTTATGACGAGGTGCTGCAAAAGCACCTTGGCGTCATGGACGCATCCGCCATTGCGCTGGCCCGTGACAACAACCTGCCGATCATCGTCTTTTCTCTGGATGAACCGGGCGGCTTCCGGGGAATTTTGTCTGGCCGGGGCACCTATACGACTGTAAAGGGCTGAAAAGCCTATTCATGGACAGCGCGGGGCTGTAAGGTTCCGCAAATTTGATCAGACGGAAGACGGGACGCAAAAGATGTCCGACGACCTTGAAATTGATATCGACGATCTGACCCGGCGCATGGATGGCGCCATGGCGGCCCTCAAGCACGATTTCTCCTCGCTGAGGACCGGGCGTGCTTCGGCGGCTCTGGTGGAACCGATCCAGGTGGATGCCTATGGTCAGATGACACCCGTCAATCAGCTGGGCACCGTGAACGTGCCCGAACCGCGCATGGTCACGATCAATATCTGGGACAAGGGTCTGGTCGGCAAAGTGGAAAAGGCGATTCGCGAAAGCGGCATCGGCATCAATCCCCAGACCAACGGCACGATCATCATGCTGCCGATCCCGGAACTGAACGAGGAACGCCGCCGCGAGCTGACCCGCGTGGCGGCCGACTATGCCGAACGTGCGCGAGTGGCCGTGCGCAATATCCGCCGCGACGGGATGGACCAGATCAAGCGCGCGAAAAGTGCGGGCATGCCTGAGGACGATCAGAAGATGTGGCACGATGAAGTGCAGGAACTGACCGACAAGGCCATCGCCGGCGTTGACAAGGCGCTTCAAGCCAAGCAAGCCGAAATCATGCAGGTCTGACGGAGCGTCAGGCTCCGGGTTCTTCTCGGGCGAAAGGGCAATCGGAACGCCTATGGCGGCCAAAGACATCACCTCACGGGCCGCGCGCCATGTCGCCATCATTATGGATGGCAACGGGCGATGGGCGACATCGCGCGGCTGGCCTAGGCTGGTCGGCCACCGGCGCGGCGCAAACCGGGTGCGCGCGATCGTGCGGGCCTGTCCGGGCCTTGGCATCCACTATCTGACAATCTTTGCCTTCTCGACCGAGAACTGGAAACGCTCCACCGACGAAGTTCTTGGCCTGATGGCGCTTTTCGCACGCTACATCCGCAACGAGGCGGACAAGCTACACGCGGCGGGCGTGCGCGTGAACTTCATCGGTAGCCGTGGCCGGCTTGACCCTACCATTCAGGATCTCATGGCCGGGATCGAGGCGAAGACCCGCCAGAATGACAAGTTGGTCCTGACCATCGCCATCAATTACGGCGGGAGGGACGAAGTAGCCCGCGCTGCGCGCCGACTGGCCGAGGATGTGGCGGCGGGCCGTCTGGCCGCCGAGAAGGCGGATGAAGATGCGCTGGCGGCGCGGCTCGATACCGCGGATCTGCCCGATCCGGACCTGATCATCCGCACATCGGGTGAAACCCGCACGTCGAATTTCCTTCTGTGGCAGTCGGCCTATGCGGAATACGAATTCACCGAAACCCTGTGGCCCGATTTTACTGCCGAGGAGCTAGCGACCATCCTTGACCGTTTCGCGCGGCGCGAACGCCGTTTTGGGGGCGTCCTGAGCGGATGAGCAGGTCGGAAAAATGGTCTGATCTGCGGACGCGGCTTGTGTCCGGTGCCATCGTGCTTGTGGTCGGGCTTTGGGCCGTCTGGTGCGGTGGGCTGTCCCTTAGGCTGCTTGCGGTTGCCGTTGCGGGCCTTGCGTTCTGGGAACTCACGCGGCTGACAGACCCCGAACCTTCGCGACGCCCGGTGCAGATCGGGGTGCTGGCGGCGGGCGCCATGGCACTGGTGCTCTACCTGCATTGGCCGACCTGGCTTCTGGGCCTGCTGTTGCCATCGGCTCTGGGCCAGATCGGACCGCGCAAAGACCGGATGATCTATGCGGTCTACGCTTTTGCGATCCTGATGGCCATTTATGGTTTCGTAGCCTTCCGCGAAGGATATGGGCTGCCCTTCACACTTTGGCTCGTGGGCGTGGTTATCGCGTCTGACGTGATGGGGTATTTTGGCGGCAGACTGATCGGCGGGCCGAAGTTCTGGCCGCGCCTTTCGCCCAAGAAGACTTGGTCGGGTACCATCGCCGGATGGGTGGGGGCGGGGCTGGTCGGGCTGATCTTTGTGCTGCTTTACAGGCAGCCTTATGGGCTTATCCTCTTCTCCGCCCTGACGGCTTTTGCCGCGCAGATGGGCGATATTGCCGAAAGTGCGATCAAGCGGCGGGCTGGAGTGAAGGATTCCTCCAACCTCATCCCCGGTCACGGCGGGCTTCTGGATCGGTTTGATGCGTTGATCGGCGCGGCCGTCTTCGTTCTGATCTGGGGCCTTGTTCAGCTTCCGCTGCCCGTTTTCGAAGGCTGACCGGATGCGCAGCATTTCCGTTTTCGGCGCGACCGGCTCGATCGGCGAAAGCACTTTCGATCTTCTGATGCGACAGGGCGGGGCGGAAGCTTACCGCACCCGCGTCCTGACCGGCGGACGCAATGTCGTGCGGTTGGCCGAGCAGGCGCGCGCGCTTGGCGCCGAACTGGCGGTGACGGCGCACGAGGATTGTATGGCGGATTTGCGGGCTGCGCTGGCCGGATCGGGGATCGAGGCGGCAGCGGGCAAACAGGCGCTGGCCGAGGCTGCAGACAGGCCAGCGGACTGGGTAATGTCCGGCATCGTCGGCGCCGCGGCACTTGTGCCGGGGTTCCGCGCGCTTGCGCATGGCGCGACACTCGCGCTGGCCAACAAGGAAAGTCTGGTGACGGCGGGGCCGTTGCTGATGGCCACGGCCCAAAGCCACGGCGCACGTATTCTGCCGGTGGACAGTGAGCATTCGGCGATTTTCCAGTCGCTTCTGTCCGAGGATATGGCGGCGGTCGAGCGGATCATCATCACCGCCTCCGGCGGGGCTTTCCGCGACTGGCCGATGGAGCGGCTCGCCCGCGCGACGGTGGCCGAGGCTTCGACCCACCCGAACTGGGCGATGGGCCAGCGCATCACCATCGACAGCGCGTCGATGTTCAACAAGGCGCTTGAGCTGATTGAAACGCACGAATTTTTCGGCGTGTCGCCCGACCGGATCGAGGTTCTTGTCCACCCCGAATCGCTTGTCCACGCGCTTGTCGGTTTCCGAGACGGCGGCATGATCGGGCATCTGGGCGCCCCGGACATGCGCCATGCCATCGGTTACGCGCTGAACTGGCCGGACCGTGCCCATCTGCCGGTGGCGCGGCTTGATCTGGCGGCGGTGGGCAGCCTGACATTCCGTGCGCCCGATCCGGTGCGCTATCCTGCGCTGCGCCTCGCACGGGAGGTGATGGAGACGGGCGGTCACGCGGGGGCAGTTTTCAACGCCGCCAAGGAAATCGCGCTGGACGCCTTCATCACCGGCCGGATCGGGTTTCTCGACATGGCGGCCTGTGTCGAGGAGACGCTCGCGTATATGTCAGGCGAAATGGTCCTTGGCAGCGCGCCCGAAAGCCTTGATATGATCCTGGAAACCGACCGGGCGGCGCGTATTGCAGCCGTGGGGATCGTGGATAAACGCAGAAAGGTGTAACCCTTGCAGCCGATCGATCTGATCCCTCAGTTTGGCAGTCTCTTCTGGACGATTGCGGCTTTTGTCGTCGCGCTGTCGATCATCGTGGCGATCCACGAATATGGACATTACATCATCGGCCGCCTGTCCGGCATTCATGCCGAGGTCTTTTCAATCGGGTTTGGACGTCCGTTGATTGGCCGGACCGACCGACATGGCACACGCTGGCAGATCGCAATGATCCCGCTAGGCGGTTATGTGAAATTTCTGGGCGATGCCAATGCCGCGTCCGCGGGTGCGGACGAGGCGACCTTGTCGCGTCTGAGTGACGCAGAGCGCCGCCACACGATGCATGGTGCGCCGCTTTGGGCGCGCGCGGCGACGGTCGTTGCGGGGCCGGTCTTCAATTTCATCCTGTCAATCCTGATCTTCGCCGGGGTCTATCTTGTGTCGGGCGTGGCACGGGACGAGCCGGTTGTGGGCAGCCTCGTGACACTTCCGGCCGGGACTTACGACTTGCAACCCGGCGATCAGATCCTGGCGGTGGAGGGGCAGGCGACGCCGGACTGGGACACGATGATGAAGGTCGTGGACGAACTCGCCCCAAAAGCCCCCCTTGATTATCTGATCGACCGCAAGGGGCAGAAGATGACCGTCGCAGGCCCCACGCTTTACCCGCCGCGCGCGGCGGGCGTGTCGCCCGACAGCGCGGCGCTGGCCGCCGGGATTAAGATGGGCGATGTCATTCAGGCCATCGACGGGGTGCCGGTGATCGCGTTCACCGAAATCAAGGACCGGGTCGCGGCGGCCGAGGGCAAGCCGCTGTCGCTCGATGTCTGGCGCGATGGCGAGAGCTTTTCCGTGACGCTGGCACCAAAGATCACTGATCTGCCGAAGGCTGACGGCGGCTTTGAAACGCGCTATCTGATCGGATTGCAGGGCGGATTTTTCTTTGCCCCCGAAGTGCGCCCCGCCAGTCTGGGCGAAGCGCTCAAAGGCGCGGTCGACCAGACCTGGTTTGTCGCGCGATCATCCGTGTCGGCGCTGGGGCATATCCTGACCGGGGCGATTTCTTCGTGCAATCTGCGCGGGCCGATTTCCATCGCGGAAACCTCGGGCCAGGCGGCAAGCCAGGGCATGAAGGATTTCATCTGGTTCATCGCTGTCCTGTCCACAGCG
>DAORUY010000081.1:0-11557 GCA_035433445.1 Paracoccaceae bacterium | reverse complement strand
ACCTTCACGTCGAACACTTCGCGGGTGCCGTGCTTGGTGCCGGGGATGAAGGCCATGATGTCCTGCGCGGGCAGGCTCGCATTCACGTCGGCCCAGGTCTTTGCCGCGTTCGCGACCAGAGCGCCGTCCTTGACCGACTGCGCCGTAAGTGCGCCCCAGATGTCGGCGGGGGTCAGCGCGAAGTCGGCGCCGTTCACGTCGCTGGCAAACACGATGCCGTCATAACCAATGCGGACTTCCATAATCTCGGTCACGCCGTTCTGGGCGCAGAGGTCGATGTCGGACTGCTTGATGCGCGAGGAGGAGTTGGCGATGTCGATGGTGGCTTCGCCCACGCCTTCGCAAAGTTTCTTGCGGCCGGCACCTGAACCGCCGCCTTCCACGACCGGGGTCGGGAAGTCGAAGTTTTCGCCGAACGCTTCGGCGACGATCGTGGCATAGGGCAGAACGGTCGAGGAACCGGCGACCTGAAGCTGGTCGCGGGCATCAGCCGCGGAAGCGGCGGCGGCAATCGCCAGAACCGATGCTGTAAACTTGAGGGTGCGCATGTGTCTCTCCTGTGCATCCAACCGCCACCCCGGCGGCCTTGAGGGCGGCTTTAGAGAGGGGCAGCAATGGTTTTGTGACCGTGAGGTAACAGTTTGATGACATGGGCCGGTGCCGGATCGGGTGCGACCATGACAGGTCCAGTCAGGCAGAGGGCAGGATCACCTTGAAATTGCTTCCCTTTCCGGGCTCGCTTTCTATCCGAAGCCGCCCGCGATGGCGGTTGACGATATGTTTTACAATCGCCAGACCCAGCCCGGTGCCGCCTTTTTCGCGCGATCTGTGACTGTCCACCCGGTAGAAACGTTCGGTCAGGCGCGGCAGGTGAATTGGATCGATTCCCTCGCCCTTGTCGATGACCTCGATCATCACGGCAGGGCCACGCAACTTCGGCTCCCTCTCCAGCCGGGTGACGCGCAGCAACAGCTCGCCCCCCGCGCCACCGTATTTCACCCCATTCTCGGCAAGGTTCAGGAAAACCTGCATAAGCTGATCGGGATCACCGCGCACCGACAGCGCGCCTTCGTCGGCCTGAAGGACAAGCTGCACCCCGGCGGCTTCGGCCAGTTCACGCTGTGTGGTGATGACCGAGCGCAGAAGTCCCAGTACCTCCACCGCTTCGGAGGGGCGGCGGTGTTCTTCCGCCTCGACGCGGCTGAGAGACAGAAGATCATTGACCAGACGGATCATCCGGCCGGATTCGCGCTCCATGATCGTCAAGAAACGGTCTCGCGCGGCCGGGTCGTCGCGTGCCGCGCCGCGCAGGGTTTCGATGAAACCGACAAGTGCCGTCAGGGGGGTGCGCAATTCATGGCTGACGTTGGCCACAAAATCGCGACGCATGGCGCTGGCCTGCTCGATGGAGGTCTGATCCTCGAACACCACCACCGATCCGTTGTCATGACCCGTGGGGGTGATGTGGACTTCGTAGATCGCACTGCCGGCCTTGGTCGTCAGCGCCAGACGCAGTTGCAGGCGCTGCTTGCGCACCAACGCATCCCCGAGCGCGCCGTGAAAATCGGGATGGCGCAGCATGTCGGTGACAAGACGCCCTTCGATTCCCTCACCAAACAGGGCCTCGGCCGCATCGTTGGCTAGCACCACTCGGTCGATTTCCTCCAGCCACAGGACGGCCAGGGGAACCGCGTCGAGCACTTTCGAAATCATAGTGTGTCCCGTCATGTCATTTTGTTTCCATACTGCCGGCAACTTATGTCTGTTTTTTGAAATAGTCTGTTTCATCGGGGTTTTAGACTTGCGAGACGTTCAAGAGCGCCTGATCATAACCCCTGTAAGTATGTGCCATGCGCTCCGTTTGGGGTGCTTTCTTTACCTATAAAATCCTTCTACGGGACACATATTTTGCCGATAGACTCCGAAGAACCGCCCGGTCCACTAACCTGTCTTGAAGACCCGCGACTTGCCATTGACACCGCTTCGAACATGATCGTCGTTGGTGGCTCCGACCAGACCGACATGCTTTTGCATGATGCCGGTATGCCGGTCTCGCGCTGTGCAACGCCCGTGCTGTTGGTCCGCGCCTTTGAGCGTTCGAATTGCGTCCCGCAGATCGTGGTCGCACCGCTTCTGGCGCCGGGTTTCGATATTCTCGATGTCATCGCGGCCCTCGTCCGCTTGCGGTTTCAGGGGCAGCTTCTGGCGGTCAGCGCCGCCCTGCCCGATGTTGGCGCGGTCTTGAGTGAATTGCGCGGCGACTGTGCCGGTTTCAGGCTGGATATCTTGCAGGTTGGCGGCTGATCCCGCCGCCCTTCAGACGGCCGCCGCCGCCGCTACCCCCGCGCTGAAATCGCGTTTGAGAAGTGCTATATCCTCAACCCCGACCGAGATGCGGAAGAACCCTTCGGAAATGCCCTGGGCCAGGCGATCTTTCTCAGGGGTCAGCCGGTGGCTGGACGATGCCGGATGCGACAGGGTGGTCCCCACATCGCCAAGCGTCGGTGCAAAAGCCACATCCGGCATGGCACGGGTCAGCGCATCGGCGGCGGGGCGCCCGCCTTCGACTTCGAACGACACCATATGGCCGCCCCTGCCCTGCAACAAAGCCTCGGCGCGGTTGTGGTCGGGATGCGATGGGTGGGTGGGGTAGATCACCCGCCGAACACCTTTCAGCCCGGCCAGATGATCAGCCAGCGCCCGGGCGTTTTCCTCCGCCCGGTCATAGCGCAGATGGAACGAATAAAGCCCACGTTCGGCCAGCCAGCAGTCGAACGGGCTGCCGGTCATGCCGGTCGTGACCGCAAAATCATAAACCGCCTTGCGGTCGGCGGGGTCACGGGTCGCGACATATCCCAAGGTCACGTCCGCATGGCCAGCAAGGATTTTCGTGACCGAATGGAGCACGATATCGGCGCCATGCTCGAAGGGACGCAGGCCGCGCGGCGTGGTGAACGTATTGTCGACCGCGACCTTCACGCCATGCTTGTGGGCCACGGCCACGATTGCATCCAGATCGGCGACCCTCAGCGTCGGGTTTGAAACCACCTCGATCAGCACCAGCCGCGTCTCAGGCCGGATCGCGGCGGCCACGGCATTTGCGTCGGTTGGATCGGCCAGTGTCGACGTTACCCCGAACCGCTGCAGATCCCGCGAAATAAGCCGCAGCGAGCGTCCGTAAAGCTGCACCCCCGCCACAACATGATCACCGCTTTTCAAAAGCCCCATCAGAACCGCCGTCACCGCCGCCATCCCGGAGGAGACGATCAGCCCCTCGCCTGGTGCCGGTGCCCCTTCCAGCGCGTCGATCTTGTGAGCCAGGACGGTGGCGTTTGGGTGGCCTTCACGGGCGTAGGTATAGCCCGCGACCTGCCCGCCATACTGCGCATCAAGCTGGGTCGGATCGGCTGAGGCATAGACGACCGAAGGTTGCAGCGGTGTGACGACCGCGCGGCTGACCGAAGCGGGCCATGGGGTCCGGCGCACCAGATTGTCCGGGATTGATCCGTTATTGCCGTGGTCCATGACTGATCCTTTCCGGGCGCTTACAGCGAACCCACCATGATGCAGAGAATTTCGAACATCAGCGACGCACCCAGCCAGGCGGTGTTGCCGGACGGATCGAATGGGGGTGACACTTCGACCAGATCGGCGCCGATGATGGCCATGCCCGCGCATTCGCGCACCACCTGAATGGCCTCGAAAGCATTCGGTCCGCCCCATTCCGGTGTCCCGGTGCCGGGGGCGACGGCTGGGTCCACAAAGTCGATGTCATAGGACAGATAAGCGGGGTCGGTCCCTACTATGTCACGCGCTTCGGCCATGACATCGGCGATGCCACGGGCAAAAAGCTCCTCGATCCGTATGATGCGGATGCCGTTCGCCTTGGCAAAGTCCGTATCCACATTGTCATAGGTCGTGCCACGAATGCCGATCTGGATCATGCGCTTGGGGTCCAGAAGCCCCTCTTCCACGGCATTGCGGAACGGGTTGCCGTGGGTCAGGGTCTTGCCGCCGAAATAGGCCGGGTAAAGGTCGGTATGGCTGTCGAAATGCACCAGCCCAAGGGGCCTGGCGCGCGCAATCCCCCGCAGGACCGGCAGGGTGCAAAGGTGATCGCCCCCCGCTGAAAGCGGACGGATGCCGCGCGCCTTCAGCCCGGCGTAATAGGTCTCGAACCGGGCCAAAGTATCCGGCCCGTCGACCGGATTGGGCCCCACGTCCCCCAGATCCGCGCAGCGCGCCAGATTGAAGGGACGAACGCCCGTTGCCCCGTTCTGGGCGCGGATCATGGTCGAGGCGTCGCGCAAGGCCCGCGGCCCGTGCCGCGCGCCCGGCCGGTTTGATACGCCACCGTCAAATGGTAGGCCGATCAGCCCGATCTGGACTTCGCCCGCGCGGGGATGATCGGCGCCGACATGCGGCAGGCGCATGAAGGTTGGGATACCGGCGAAACGCGGCAGGTCCATTCCCGAAATCGGCTTGAAGAATGAGTCGCCCATTTCCACCCCCATTTTGCGGTCAGCTTAACCGCGCATTCCGGAAGGTAAAGGTCAGGCGTCCAGTTCGGCATCCCAATAGAGGAAGTCCATCCAGCTTTGATGCAGGTAGTTCGGCGGGAACCGCCGCCCGGCATTTTGCATCTCTTCCGGCGAAGGCTGGTGCGGCAAGCGGCGCAGATGCAGGCCGGACTGTCTGAGGCTCTTGTTGCCCTTCCTCAGATTGCAGGGCGCGCAAGCTGCGACGACATTTTCCCAACTCGTCACTCCGCCACGCGAGCGCGGCATCACATGATCAAAGGTCAGATCACCCTTCGATCCGCAGTACTGGCAGCAGAATTCGTCCCGCAAGAAAAGATTGAAGCGCGTGAAGGCCACGCGCTTCTGGGGTTTGACGTAATCTTTCAGCACCACGACCGACGGTATTCGGATGGCGCTGCGCTGGCTTCTGACCACTTCCTCATATTCCGCCAGGATGGTCACGCGGTCCAGGAACACCGCCTTGATTGCCTCCTGCCAGGGCCACAGCGACAGCGGATAATAGGACAGCGGGCGGAAGTCGGCGTTCAGAACCAGTGCGGGGTAATGTTTCAGCGCGGACGGCTCCCTGACGAAGCTGGTCCTGAATTCGGGGCTTTCTATTCGATCGAGCATTCAGACGTCTTCCTCACCCTCGTGCCATCTGGCACCGGGGGCGGGAGCGCCCGCCCCTGCTTGTCGACAACTATATCTGGCGTTTCGCCTGTGACAAGACCCCCATATACGTCAAGCGCCACGATTATGTGACAGTGCGCAGAGGCAATCAGCCGTCTGATCCGCCGGTTCCGGTCCAGATGCTGCGGCGTTCGCAGGTCTTGATGATACCAATTTAGCGCTGTCAGGAACGGATATCTCCGATCAGGACCGGGCCTTGTTTGCCGAACGCGGACTTTCAGCGATACTGGAAGGCGAAGGCCTCCAACGCTGGATTCACATTGCGCAAGAACTGTTTTTCCGGATCGAACTTGGGCCGCATGAACAAAGCACAATCAAACACTATCGCCGACAACGGCCGCCCGAAACGTTCCGCCGCCAGATCAGTGCCGGCGACGGGCCGCAACGCGCACAGGTTGGCGAACCGGCGCGGGGCTGATGGCGCGCGCAGCCAGAAGACCAAAGCAGGCGATTACGATCAGGGCAAGCAAGGTCATTCCGACGTCTCCAGAGATTCGTTAACTGGGAAGTTAATGGGCTGGGCGGCGACTTCAAGCCCCTGAAAGTCTTTGATGCAGGAAGGACAGCGCCACCGACAGCCCGTCAGGCGCGATCGTGTGCCCTGCCCCCTTCATTACATGGCCATAGGTCTCAAACCCCGCCTCGGTCAGCGCCTGGCCTGCCTTGTGCATGTCGGCGAAGGGAACCATCGGATCGGCATCGCCATGGACCAGCAGCACCGGGGGCTTGCTGATCGCCTCGGTCGCCAGTGCCTCGGGCTGCAGAAGCCTGCCGGAAAAGGCAACGATCCCGGCAACGGGTGCGGCGCGGCGTGGGGCGACATGCAGCGCCATCATCGTGCCTTGCGAAAAGCCGAACAGAACCAGCCGGTCCGGTGTCAGCCCCTCATCGCGAAGCCGGTCGTCCAGAAATGCATCCAGATCGGCGGCGGCAGACTGAAGGCCCTGCCTGGCCATCTCCTCGCTCGACCCGTCAAGCCAAGGGATCGGGAACCATTGCCGCCCGAAAGGATTGCCCGAACAGGCTTCGGGTGCATCGGGCGCCAGGAAGACCGTGTCGGGCAAGTGCGGGGCCAGCGGATCGGCCAGGCCCAGAAGATCCGTGCCATCGGCGCCATACCCGTGCAGGAAGATCACCATGGAGCGTGCCGTGCCCGACCGCGCGGCGCGGCGCCCGAATTGCAGTTCCCGTGTCATGCGATCCCTTCCCGGCTTTTGATCACGCGGTAGTAAGCCCAGAGCGCGCGCGCCGCAACCGCCCGCCAGGGCGACCAGTCTTCGGCCATCTGTCGGAGGGTCCGTTCGCTTGGTCGCTCAGGCAGGCCAAAAAGAACGCGGGCGGCCTCCTGCAAGGCCAGATCGCCCGGCGCGAACACATCCGCCCGGCCCAGCGCGAACATCGCATAGATTTCCGCCGTCCAGCGCCCGACGCCCGGAAGATCGTCGAGACGGGCAATCACAGCTGCATCCGGGTGCCGGGCGAGCGCGTCAAAATCGGTTCCCGCGCCTGCCAAGGCAAGCGCATAGCGGATCTTCTGGCGCGACAGGCCGCAGGCGCGCAGGCCTTCCTCGCCTGCGGCAAGAATAGGCTGTGGCGCGGTCAGGCCCGCGCCCTCAAGCCGCGCCCAGATGGCATTGGCCGACGCGACGGAGACCTGCTGGGCCATGATGATATCGAGAAGGGCCGCAAATCCCGGTGTGCGCCGGCGCAGGGGCAAGGGGCCGGTCAGGGTCGGCAGGTCCTTGAAGCGCGGCTCGCGCGCCGCCAGCCATTCCATCCCTTCGGCCAGATCAGCCGCCGTTTCGATGATCCGACCCACCAAAGCTTGCCCTTTCGTTTTTGATCTTGCAGCCCCTTGGCAGACCTGATGATCTGCCGCAATGAATACAACATCCCCCCTTTCCGACCCCGACCGCAAGGCCCGCCGCAATGTGGTGATCCTGGTTCTGGCACAGGCGATCATGGGATCGCAGATGCCGATGATCTTCACCATTGGGGGACTGGCGGGGCATACGCTCTCGCCTAACCCCTGCTGGGCGACGCTGCCGATTTCGATGATCGTGCTCGGCTCCATGCTCTCGGCCAATCCGCTGTCGGCGCTGATGACGCGGCAGGGCCGCGCGGTGGGATTTTGGGTGGCGGCGATGATCGGGGCGCTCGGGGCAGCTCTCGGGGCCTGGGCGCTTGTGCTATCGTCGTTTCCGCTGTTCCTACTGGGGTCATTGCTGACTGGCACCTACATGTCGGCGCAAGGTTTCTACCGTTTTGCTGCCGCCGACGGGGCGAGTGCAGCCTTCCGGCCGAAGGCAATTTCCTACGTGATGGCGGGCGGGCTTGCGTCCGCGCTGGTTGGGCCGCAGCTGGTGAAACTGACGGCGGATGCGATGGTGGTCACGTTCCTGGGCACCTATCTGGCGGTGGTGGCGCTGAACGTTCTGGGGTCCTTCCTGTTCTTCGCGCTCGATATTCCCAAACCTGTGCCTGCGGCCGATGGCGCGCCCGCCGGACGGACGCGACGCGATCTGATGCGCGATCCCACCATCGTGGTCGCGATGATCTGCGCGATGGTATCCTATGCTCTGATGAATCTGGTGATGACCTCGACCCCGCTTGCGGTGGTGGGGTGCGGTTACGACAAGGGCAATGCCGCCGACATCGTCTCGGCGCATGTTCTGGCAATGTATGTGCCGTCCTTCTTCACCGGCCATCTGATCAGCCGCTTCGGTGCGCCGAAAATCGTGGGTGTGGGTCTTTTCATCCTGGCTTCGGCCGGGGCGGTGGCGCTGACCGGAGTGGAGCTGGAAAGATTCTATCTGGCCCTTGTCCTTCTGGGGGTCGGCTGGAATTTCGGCTTCATCGGGGCGACGACACTGCTGACATCGGCCTACCTGCCGGAAGAAAGAGGCCGCATCCAGGGCATCAACGACTTCGTGGTCTTTGGCGGCGTGACGGCGGCAAGCCTGTCGTCGGGCACGCTGATGAACTGTTCGGGCACCGATGTGGTGGCGGGCTGGCAGGCGGTGAACCTTGCCATGCTGCCCTTCCTGGTTCTGGCGGGTGGCGCGCTGATCTGGCTGGTGATGCGCCCGAAACTGGCCTGAGGGGCGAGGGCCAGCCCTCGCGCTCCCGGGATATTTAGAGACAGAAAATAAATGCCTACCAGTAGCCTGTGAGACTGCGCAGCAAAAGTGCGGGCGCGCGCGACAGACGGGGGTCCGGCAGGGTGCCCCTGAGGACGCGGCCGGGATCGGCCGCTGCGGCGCGGAGGCGGGCGCGGGCCGACCAGCCGGGCCAGAGCGCCGCGCGTACGCAGGCGGGGACGGTCTGGCGGGCGGCGCGGGCTTGGGCGATGTGCGCTAGGCCCTCGCGGGCCAGCGCACGGACTGCGTTGTCGCTTTCGTCCGGCAAGGGCGCACGTCCCCTGCCCTTCAAGGCCGGAACCGCATCGAACCAGTTGGCCAACCCAGCGCCCCAGGCGAAATCGCGCACCGCCGTTTCGGCGCTTGGGGGGGCGCCCAGGGCCAACGCCGCCGCCCAGGCCAGATTGCCCGCCGTGGCATCGAGATAGGCCGCAAAAGCCGAGAGGTCCCCGAACGGTTCGCGCCAGCAGTCCCAGCGGCGCGCTTCGACCAGTTGCGTGAGGGCCGGTGCGATCTGCGGATTGGCCCGCAGAAGCGGTGCCAGCGCCCCGGCAACCTCGCCCCGGCCCGCTTGCCCTTCCCCCAGTCGCTGGATTTCGTCCGCCCACCATTGCAGACGCATCTCCGCGACCAGCGGCTCTTCGGAGGCATAGGCGGCGCGGGCGATCTCGATATTGGCGGCATAAAGTGGCCAGAGCTTTTCGCGCGCAGCCGGGGGGGTCGCCATGGTGGCGGCGAAACGATCGGGGTCGGCTTTTTCGACCAGTGCGGCGCAGGTTGCAATGGTCATTGCAGTTCCGAGACCGACAAGGGACGGAGCAGCGTGAAGACCATATCCGTTTTCACGCCGGACCTGCGCCGTCACGCACCAGCTTCCAGGTGATCGCTTCCAGCAGCGCCTCGAACGAGGCGTCGACGATATTGGGGCTGACCCCCACCGTCGACCAGCGGTGGCCCGCGCTGTCTTCGCTGTCGATGATCACGCGGGTCACAGCTTCAGTGCCGCCCTGGGTAATGCGGACCTTGAAATCGACAAGCTTCATGTCGTCGATGCAGGACTGATAAGGCCCGAGATCCTTGGCCAGGGCCTTGGACAGCGCATTGACCGGGCCACGGTCCGACCCGCTTTCGTCCATGCTTTCGGAGACGGACAATACCTTTTCGCCGCCGATCTTCACCACGACCACTGCCTCCGACAGGGTCACCATCCGGTTATATTTGTTTTTCCGCCGCTCCACCGTCACGCGGTAGCGCTTGACCTCGAAATAATCCGGCAGAAGGCCGAGTTCGCGGCGGGCGAGAAGCTCGAACGAAGCCTGCGCCCCGTCATAGGCATATCCCTCATCCTCGCGCATCTTGATCTGATCGAGGATCCGGGCCAGCGCCGGATCTTTCGGGTCGACCTCGATCCCCGCGGCGGCAAGGCGGGCGCGCAGATTGGATTGGCCCGCCTGATTGGACATCGGGATCACCCGGTCATTGCCGATCAGGGTCGGGTCCACATGTTCGTAGGTGGTGGGGTCTTTGAGGATGGCGCTGGCGTGCAGGCCCGCCTTGTGGGCAAAGGCCGATGCGCCGACATAGGCCGCGGCCCGCAGGGGGACGCGGTTCAATACATCATCGAGCATCCGGCTGATACGGGTCAGCCCCTTCAGCGCATCAAGGGTGATGCCGGTCTCGAACCGGCTGGCGTAGGGTTCCTTCAAGAGAAGCGTCGGGATCAGCGTTGTCAGGTTGGCATTGCCGCAGCGTTCGCCAAGGCCGTTGAGCGTGCCCTGGATCTGGCGCGCCCCGGCGGTGACGGCGGCGAGCGAATTGGCCACGCCTAGACCCGCATCATCATGGGTATGGATGCCGACGTGAGTGCCGGGAACACCGGCGGCGATCACCGCTTTGACCCCCGCCTGAATGTCTGGCGGCAGCGTTCCGCCATTGGTGTCGCACAAAACGACCCACCGGGCGCCGGCCTCATGGGCGGTCTTGCAGGCGGCGACGGCATAATCGGGGTTGGCCTTGTAGCCGTCGAAGAAATGTTCAGCGTCAAACAGCGCTTCGCGCCCCTTTGCGACCAGATGGGCGACCGAGGCGCGGATGTTTTCGAGGTTTTCCTCGAGCGTGATCCCGAGGGCGGTCTTCACATGGAAATCATGGGTCTTGCCCACAAGGCAGACGGCGGGCGTGCCCGCATTGAGGACGGCGGCCAGCACATCGTCATTCTCGGCCGACCGGCCCGCGCGTTTGGTCATGCCAAAGGCGGTGATGGTGGCGCGGGTCTGGGGAAGGGCCGCGAAAAAGTCGCTGTCGGTCGGGTTGGCGCCAGGCCAACCGCCTTCGATATAATCCACGCCCAGATCGTCGAGCGCCGTCGCGATCTGTTGCTTCTCGGCGACCGAGAACTGGACGCCCTGCGTCTGCTGCCCGTCGCGAAGGGTGGTGTCGTAGAGATAAAGGCGTTCGCGGGTCATGGGCGGGCCTTCGAAAGGGCGTCCCACGGTGGGACGCTTTGCGATGCAAGGAAATTCAATGGGTTGCGGAGGCGTCTTAAGAGTTTCTTAAGGATTGATGGCCAGGCAGCGACCCCGGTGCGGCAATGGTTTTCATGGCGTTTGGGGGTCGCAACAGCAGCATCCCCGCCGGTGCGCGAGCACCGGCAGCGCCCGACCGCCCCCACGGGCGGGCGCTTCGCTTCCGCCCGCGGCCGGTCGCCGCCGGTGCGTTGCGAGACGGGGGTCATTTCAGGGCCTCGAGTTTGGCGGGATCGAAGTCCGGACCTCGAACGAGTTCGACCCCTGTCTTGGACATGCGCACTTCGATACCAGCACTTACAAGGATTGACTTCAGCTCATCCACCTCCGAGAAGTCTTTTGTTTCAATCGCTTGCCTATGCAATCTGCGAAGCTCGATGGTCAATGCGGCAAGTCGATCAGCAAACGAAGACGCCTTATCCCCATAAGTTCTTATGCTGTGACCCGCGCCATAGCTATTTTCGCTGGCCCGTGACGCAAACGGGGCAAACCTCTGCTTCAAATCATTTACATTAAACCCCAGAAGCTCGAGCGCCCCAACAAGGTCGAATTCCTGCAAATTCTTAAGATACTTACCGATAAGCGTTAGAGCCAATGAGGTGTTCAAATCATTCGCAATGGCATCCACAAACTCCGGTGGAGGTTTGGCGTGTCGCACATCGACCCAAGTCTTAGTAAG
>DAORUY010000080.1:0-11583 GCA_035433445.1 Paracoccaceae bacterium | reverse complement strand
CCCGACGAAAAGCGGGCCGAACGCGCCGTTGGCAGCACATGGTTCGGCCCGCCCACGTAATCGCCGATCGCTTCGGGGGTGAAGGCACCCATGAAGATCGCGCCTGCATGGGTGATCAGGCGCGACAGGGCCTCAGGTTCAGCCACGCACAATTCCAGATGTTCCGGCGCCACACGGTTCGACAACTGCGCCGCTTCCGACAGAGACCCTGTGACGATCACCGCGCCATAGTCGCGCCAGCTTGCCCCGGCAATCGCCCGGCGCGGCAGGGTTTCAAGCCGCTTTTCAACCGCCGCCGCCACGGCCCGGCCAAAGCCCGCGTCATCGGTCATCAAGATCGCCTGAGCGCTTTCATCATGTTCGGCCTGGCTGAGAAGGTCGAGCGCGACCCAGTCGGGGTCATTGTCGCGGTCGGCGATCACCAGAATTTCCGACGGCCCCGCGATCATGTCGATGCCCACGCGGCCAAAGACCCGACGCTTGGCGGCGGCGACAAAGGCGTTGCCCGGCCCGGTGATCTTGTCGACGGGCGAAATGGTTTCGGTTCCATAGGCCAGCGCCGCAATCGCCTGCGCCCCGCCGATACGATAGACCTGATCCACCCCCGCCAGCCGCGCGGCATAAAGGACCAGCGGATTGACCACGCCGCCCGGCGTCGGGCAAGTCACCACAAGCCGCCCTACCCCGGCCACCTTGGCCGGGATCGCGTTCATCAGGACCGATGACGGATAGGATGCCAGCCCCCCCGGCACATAAAGCCCCGCCGCCGACACGGGCGTCCAGCGCCAGCCAAGGGTTGCGCCTGTGGGATCGGTCCATTCCTGATCTTCGGGGCGCTGGCGTTCATGATAGGCGCGGATCCGTTCTGCCGCCAGATCAAGCGCCGCGCGATCTTCCGCCGTAACCTGATCGCAGGCTGCGTCGATCTCGGCTTGCGAAAAGGCCAGGCCGTCGGCGGTCAGGTCCAGCTTGTCGAACCTTGATGTCAGCTCGATCAGCGCCGCATCGCCCCGCGCCCGCACATCGGCGATGATCGCGGCAACCGCCGCATCCACGTCGGGCGCATCTTCGCGCTTGGTGGTCAGGAAGGCGGCGAAGGTCGCCTCAAAATCCGGGTCGGACGTGTCGAGAAACTGGGGCATGGACCTTCTCCCTTCGCGCCCCCTTTACGGAAGGGCACTCGCGGGCTCAAGCCTGATCAGAGCGGCTCGATATCGCCTTCGGCCCGCAGCGCATGGAAATCGGCGACGAAGGCGGACAGCCGCCCGGCGGCGATGGCGTCACGCAGGCCCTGCATCAGCTCCTGGAAGTAATGCAGATTGTGCCATGTCATCAGCATGGAGGAGATGATTTCGCCCGAGCGCATCACATGATGCAGATAGGCGCGGCTGTAATTGCGGCAGGCCGGGCAGGTGCAGGCCTCGTCCAGCGGGCGCGGATCGTCGGCATGGCGGGCGTTCTTGATGTTGACCTGACCGCGGCGGGTCCAGGCCTGCCCGGTGCGCCCCGATCGTGAGGGCAGCACGCAATCCATCATGTCGATGCCACGCGCGACCGCGCCGACGATATCGTCGGGTTTGCCCACACCCATCAGGTAACGCGGCCTGTCTTCGGGCAGGAAATCCGGCGCATAATCGAGGACAGAGAACATCGTCTCCTGCCCCTCCCCCACCGCCAGGCCGCCGACGGCATAGCCGTCAAAACCGATGCGCTTCAGCGCGTCTGCGCTTTCTTCGCGCAGATCGCGGGTGACGCCGCCTTGCATGATCCCAAAGAGCGCATGCCCCGGCCGGTCACCGAACGCATCGCGTGACCTTTGCGCCCAGCGCATCGACAAGCGCATGCTTTTGGCCACCGTGGCCTCGTCTGCGGGCAGGGCCGGGCATTCGTCGAAACACATGACGATGTCAGAGCCGAGAAGCTTCTGAATTTCCATGCTGCGTTCGGGCGACAGCATGTGCTTGGACCCGTCGATATGGGATGAAAAGCGCACGCCCTCCTCGGTCATCTTGCGCAAGGCGGCCAGGCTCATCACCTGAAAGCCACCGGAATCCGTCAATATGGGCCGGTCCCAGTTCATGAACCGATGCAGTCCGCCCAGCTTCGCGATCCGCTCGGCAGTGGGGCGCAGCATCAGATGATAGGTGTTGCCCAGCAAGATATCCGCCCCGGTCGCGCGCACGCTTTCGGGCAGCATTGCCTTCACCGTGGCGGCAGTGCCCACCGGCATGAAGGCGGGTGTGCGAATCTCGCCGCGCGGGGTCGCGATCACGCCGGTGCGGGCGCGACCGTCGGTCGCGGCCAGATGAAAGGCAAATTTCCGTGTCATGGCCCGCCCATAGCGCAGCCGCGCAGATTTTGCCAGCACCGCAGCCCGATCTGCTGGTAGGTGGCCCGGCGGCCGGACATGCCGGTCGCCGGGATCTGTCAGTTGTTCAGTTCAGCCGCAGGCTTGTCCTTGATCTCGGTCCATTTGCTGCTGGCTTCCGAGATGAAATAGGGCTGATCGGCCAGCCATTTCTCGGCCACCGGCTTGGCGAGGTTCAGGTAAAGTTTGCCATCGACGATCTTCCAGACAGTCGGATCGCCATCGAACTTCTTGCCGAAGGCCGCGCCAAAGGCACAGTAGCCCCCGAATTCCGGAACATATTTGGCCGGGTCGGCCTTGAACATTTCCGCATGCTCTGCGGAAGTGAAGCGGTACGTCGCGCCTTCATAATCGGCGGTTATGTCAAATGCGCCCGGCATGGGCGCGCCATCGGTAAAATAGCTGACCGGATCATAGCCCCGCAGGGCCAAACCCGTAGAGGTAATATTGACCTCATTTTCGTCGGCGAACACGGCCGTCGTCAGGGCGGCTGTCGCAAGGCCCATGGCGAGGACAGGAACAAAGACGAATTTTCGCAATATGTTAGACATTTGGCTCTCCTCTCAAATACCCCCAACAGGAGGCGGTATTCGGACTAGCATCAGTCCGCCGCTGACCAGAAACCAACTTGGTGTGAGGAAGGGTGATCTGATGTGATCTTGGTGCGCGGGTAGCGGAAGGCCTACGCGGGGGCGCACAAGATATTCTTCAAGATATTCTTTATGTATTTGTTTTTAAATTATTTTTTGACCAAAAAAATATCCGCACCACATATGCGCCCCGCAAAATATCGTGATGATGGGAGCCAGGTAGCGGCATGATGCGGCTCCTCTGGACCTTGGCGAGCCAATTCCCTATATATTCAATCAGGAACTATACGGAACCGCCATGACCGCCGAACCGCATGCCCCCATCGAAGGTGCGCCGCTGATCAAGCCTTCGACCACTGATCATCCGCTGTACGACAGCGTCGTCTCAGCCTGCCGGACGGTCTATGACCCTGAAATCCCTGTGAATATTTACGATTTGGGATTAATCTACACGATTGATATCTCGCCCGAAAACGCGATCGAAATCACCATGACCCTGACCGCACCGGGCTGCCCGGTCGCCGGCGAAATGCCCGGCTGGGTCGCCAGCGCGATCGAACCGCTGGACGGCGTGAAGGAGGTCGACGTGAAAATGACCTTCGAGCCGCAATGGGGCATGGACATGATGTCCGACGAAGCGCGGCTGGAACTGGGCTTCATGTAGATCAAGCTTTTTAACTTGATTTTTTAGTTTCAAGCCTTATAACTTGATCATGTGAAATCAAGCACAGAGACTTGAAATGCGCCCCATACAGGCTGTTTTGACCGGCGATCTGGTCGCCTCTTCGGAGGCCAGCGCAAGTGCTGTAAACAGGTCGATGGAACTGCTGGCCGCAACATCGCGCGGCATCGCCGCCTGGCGGATCAGTGAAAACACCGTTGTCGGCGATACATATTTTACGCGCTTTCGCGGCGATGGCTGGCAGATCGTGGTCCCGGCGGGCGCCTTCGGCCTGCGGGCAGCCCTTCTGACCTATGCGACCCTTGCCGCCAAGGCTGACTTGCCGAAAACGCGGGTCGCCGTCGGCCTTTCAACCATCGACGCCATTCCGGGGACGGATCTTTCGGATGCGGCAGGGGCCGCCTTCGAATTGTCGGGGCGCGCGCTGGCGCGCATGGAGCGTGGCGAGCGTCTGAAGGTCGCGGGAAACCGCATCACCCCCCTGCGCACCGCGTTCATAGCCCTCCTCAATGACAGGATCATCGACTGGACGGTCGAGCAGGCGCAGGCAATAGTGCTCGCACTTCCGCCCGATGCTCCAACCCAGACCGTTATGGCCGAACGCCTGGGGATTTCCCCACAGGCGCTAAGCTACCGGCTTACAGGGGCCAAATGGCCGACCATCAGGCGTATTCTACACGAATGGGAAAAACCCCGCCCGCCAGAGGATCGAAATCATGACTGAAACTCTCGCCGCGCTTCTTTTTGCCCATGCTCTCGCCGATTTCGTGCTGCAAACCGGCCGGATGGTCGCGAACAAACGCCGCCCCCTGGCGATGCTGGCCCATATCGCCGTCGTGGTCCTGTGCGCCGCTCTGGCCCTTGGCACGCTTGATCCGTTGCTGCTTGCTCTTGCGGCGGCGCATCTGGCCATCGACGCGATAAAGATCTTTTCCGGCAAACGCGGGCTCATGCCGTTTCTCCTTGATCAGGCGGCACATCTGGCCAGCCTTTTGGCGCTGGCGCTCTGGGCGCCCGGCCTGTGGGCGGCGGGCCTGTGGGCCGCATGGCCCATCCTGCCCGCGCTGATGGCCCTGGCGGCGGGCCTGATCCTTGCGACCCGTGCAGGGGGCTTTGCGGTGGGTTTTCTGATGGGCCCATGGACGAGCGAGGCGCCGGAGGGGCTACCCGGTGGCGGGCGCACCATCGGCCAGCTTGAACGCGGGCTGATCTTCCTGATGATCCTTATCGGTCAGGCCGAGGCGATCGGCCTGCTGATCGCGGCGAAGTCCGTCTTGCGGTTCAGCGCCGTCAAAGATGACCTGAAGGTCAGTGAATATGTGATCATCGGCACGCTGGCCTCCTTTGGCTGGGCGATCTTCGTGTCATTCCTGACTGTTTTTCTTCTTTCGCACCTCGCCCCGCTTGGCATCCCCGACATCACGCCCTAGATTGGAGGGGCGAAAGGAACCTGACCCCATGTTCGGCATACCCGGAAAATCCCCCGTGACCCTGACGCCCCGCGCGGTCAGCCAGATCGCCCGTCTGATGGCGAAGGATGGCGCGCATGGCCTGAAGATCGGTGTCAAGAAGGGCGGCTGCGCGGGCATGGAATATACGATGGAATTCGCGCAAGAACCCGGCCCGATGGATGAAGTCGTGGAACAGGATGGCGCGCGGGTGATGATCGCCCCCATGGCGCAGATGTTCCTTTTCGGCACCGAGATCGACTATGAAACCAGCCTACTTGAGGCAGGGTTCAAGTTCAACAATCCCAATGTCTCGGAGGCCTGCGGCTGCGGGGAATCGATCAAGTTCAAAGATATGCCGAAAGGCTGATTGGCCGCATTTCCTCTGCCCGCAGGATCGCATAGTCTTCGCCCGAGGTTTGAGGGAGAAGACAGACATGCCGCGCAAGCTTGCCGCAGGAAACTGGAAGATGAACGGGCTGAAGGCGAGCCTGGAAGAATTGCGCCTGCTCAGGGCAGCCCATGCCGGCACGGCTTGCGAGATCCTGATCTGCCCGCCCGCGACGCTGCTCGCCCCGGCGGCTGAAGCCCTGGCGGGTTCGGCCATCCGGGTTGGCGGGCAGGACTGTCATGCGAAAGCCTCGGGCGCCCATACCGGCGACATCGCAGCCGCCCAGCTGGCCGATGCGGGGGCGAGCCATGTGATCCTGGGCCACTCCGAACGCCGCGCCGACCATGGCGAAACGGATACCCAGGTGCATGCCAAGGCCGAGGCCGCCCATGCCGCTGGCCTGACCGCAATCATCTGCGTGGGCGAGACGGAAGCCCAGCGCGATGGCGGCCAAACGCTGGAGGTGGTCGGGGCACAACTCGCGGGCTCCCTGCCCGATGGGTCAAGTGCGGCAACGACCGTCATTGCTTACGAACCGGTCTGGGCCATCGGCACCGGCCGCACCCCAACGCTCGACCAGATCGCCGAAGTCCATGACGACCTGCGCCGCCGCCTGCTAGAGCGGTTCGGACAGGATGGTGCGGCCTTCCGGCTGCTTTATGGCGGGTCCGTCAAACCATCAAACGCCGCCGAAATCTTTGCCATCGGCAATGTGGATGGCGCGCTCGTTGGCGGGGCCTCGCTCAAGGCCGCCGATTTCGGGGCGATCATCACGGCGCTCGACGCGGCCTGAGGGAAAAGAGGGCGGACGACATGCGCTGTCGCCCGCAGGCCAGACCGCCGCCTGCGCCCCATGCAACGAACGACCAATGACCGTCACGACCGCACAAAAACCGAACGACGCTGGGCTGGTCTCGGCAAACCTGATCTGCATGTTTTCCATGCTGATCTGGGCAACCGGCCTGCCGGCCGCCGACTACCTGATCCCGCTTCTGCCGCCCGAGCAGCTGACCTGCCTGCGCATGACGCTGGCTGCGGGGGCGCTGTTGCCAATCTGGCTGGGGCTGGACGGATTCGCCGCCCTCACCCGCGTCAACTGGCCGAAAGGAATTGCCGTCGGCGGCCTGATCGGCGTGGGAGCCTGGTTCCTCATTGAAGGCCAGGCACGCAGCGGCGCGGTGACGACAGCGGTCATCTCGGCATCGCTTCCCGTGGCCGGCATCGCGATTGAGATGGCGCTCGACGGGCGAAAACTGACGCTGGCGCTGGTTCTCGGCATGCTCCTGTCGCTCATCGGCGGTTCCTTGGCGCTCGACTTCACTCAGGGCGGCATGTCATTGGGGGTTGGAGCGCTTATGTGCTTTGCTTCGGTACTCGTCTTCGCGCTCGGCTCGCGCTTGACCGTCACAGCGCTTCCCGATCAGACGCCGATCGGGCGGACCGTCATCACATTGATCGGGGCAGCCGTCACAACTTTTACCCTCGCCCTTCTCCAGTGCGCCTGGGGCACGCCCGCCCCGGACTTCTCCGGCTGGGGCGGCAAGGAAATTGCCGCCATGCTGCTCTTCTCGGTCGGATCGCTCGGCCTGTCGCAGATCGCCTGGATCATGTCGGTCGAACGACTGGGCATCGGCCTTTCGGCGCTGCATATAAATGCTGCGCCCTTTTATGTGATGCTGATCCTCTTCGCGCTCGGCGCGCCGTGGGACTGGGTGCAGGCGGGCGCCGCGGCACTGGTCGGCCTTGGCGTCCTGATCGCGCAGGGACTTCTGCCTTTGCCGGGGATGCGCCGATGAAAGAGTTGAGCCAATCGCCAACTGATCCCGTCTTTGTGCAGAACCCCTATCCGTTCTACGAACAGGCCCGGACGCACGGCCATCTCTTTCGCTGGGCGGACTATGGGATGGTCTGCGCGACCGCCTCCGTCGCTGCGGGCGCGATCCTGCGCGACCGGCGCTTTGGCCGCGAAGCGCCGCCCGAAAGCCGCCGCCCGATCCCGGCGCATCTGGCCCCCTTCTATGCGGTCGAAGCCCATTCGATGCTGGAACTGGAACCGCCCCGCCATACCCGCCTGCGCGGTCTGGTGCTGCGCGCCTTCACCTCGCGCCGGATCGCCGGGCTTGCCCCCGAAATCGCCGCCCTGTCGCACCAGCTGATCGACGCCTTCCCGACCGGGCCTTTCGACCTCTTGAAAGCCTTCGCCACCCGGCTGCCGGTCACGATCATCGCCCGCCTTCTGGGTGTGCCGGAGGATCGGGGCGACGATCTTCTCCACTGGTCGAATGCGATGGTCGGCATGTATCAGGCCGCCCGTACGCGCGAAACAGAAGACCGCGCCATCGCCGCGACCGAAGCTTTCGTCGCCTTCATGCGGTCCTATGTCGAAGAACGCCGTGCCCGGCCCGCCGACGATCTGATCACCCATCTCATCGCCGCCGAGGCGGAGGGCGAAAAACTTTCCACCGACGAGCTGATCACCACCTGTATCCTGCTGCTGAACGCTGGCCACGAGGCGACGGTGCATACGCTGGGCAACGGGGTGAAGGCGCTGGTGGAAGGCGGCTTCGGAGCGGAAGTCCTGACCGAAGACCGGGTGGAGGGAACGGTCGAGGAGATCTTGCGCCAGGATCCGCCGCTTCACATGTTCACCCGCTATGCCTATGAGGATATTGAGGTTTCCGGCCACACCTTCCGGCGCGGCGATCAGGCTGCCTGCCTTCTGGCCGCCGCCAACCGTGATCCCGGCCAGTGGGACGATCCCGCCCGCTTCGACCCGTCGCGTACGGTCAGGCCCAACCATTCCTTCGGCGGAGGACTGCATTTCTGTGTGGGCGCCCCGCTTGCCCGGCTGGAACTTCAGATTGCCCTGCCGATCCTCTTTGACCGTTGCCCGACCCTGCAGCTGACAGAGGCCCCGCGCTACGCCGACCTTTATCACTTCCACGGGTTGGAACGGCTGATGGTCAGGGTCTGAGCCTTGCATGCGGTTGTTGGAACAGCCGAGCCAAGAAGTGAACCGGGCATAAATCTATCAGCAACCAATCACTCGTGTCCTACTCATGCTTTCATCCGCTTCACTTGCGCGCGGATGAGGCGCGGCACTACGTCCGGGGATGTCGATCCACGATCAAGACACCCAACGTCCAAAGAGTAGCCGCCGAGACGAGGTAGGTCGCCCAAATCATCCAATCACCAAAGTCGCCGGAGAAGATTCCCATGGCCCCCGGCCCCATCGTGAGCACCGATGCAAATACCAATAGCCAGCCGTACCACACGCGGTTTCCCAACCCGGAAGAAAAGGTAAGAAGGATCATGAGCAGCGGCAGGGCGTGAGCACCAGCGAGCAAGAGGACTCTGATGGCGTTAAGTTGTTCAGGATGGTAGTGAGCCCCCAGCGCGACCCAAATCATGCCAACCAGCAAAACGCCAAGCGACGCAATAACTCCAACCGCAAGGAAGGCGCCATAGGCGGAAATTTTGGAGTTCATGGCATTTCCTTTGACAAAGACATCAAAGCGGCAAAAGCGTCGTCGACTTGATCTCTTCCATGCTCAAGAGCGCCGTGACGTTGTGGATCTTCACCTCGGAAATCAGCGCCTGATAGAACGTGTCATAGGCGCGGGCATTCTTCACCCGCACCTTCAAGATATAGTCGATATCGCCCGCCAGCCGGTGTGCCTCGAGCACCTCTGGCCGGTCGCGCAGCGTTTTCAGGAACCGCTTTTGCCATTCGACCTCGTGCTCGGACGTGCGGATCAGGACGAAAAAACACGCCTCCAGCCCCAGCGCTTCGGGGTCGAGGATCGCGGTCTGCCGCCCGATCACGCCCGCCTCCTTCATCTTGCGGATCCGGTTCCAGACCGGGGTCTTGGACGACCCGACCTTGCGGGCGATTTCATCGAGTGACTGGCTGGCATCCTCTTGCAGTTCCGCAAGGATTTTCCGGTCCATCTCATCCAGGCGGACTGACATTCGCATTTCCCTCAGGATTCAAGATAATGGTTCTTTCTGCACCAGCATACGAAACAAATGTCCTTATCTGCAAGGGGTGACTGGCATAAACATGGGAAAATTTCCTATATTGGGGGCAGAAAACCCACATCGGATTCCCGCCATGGCCCGCCAGTTCACACCGAAGATCGTCACTGCCAACGCCCTTCTGGAAGGCGACGTGGTCTATCTGACTGCTGATGACCGCTGGTCGCGCGACCTGAGCGAGGCCGAACTGATCGAGGACGAGGCCCACGCCCAGCTGCGCCTTTTGAAGGCCGAAGGCCAGCGCCAGACCGTGGTGGGCGTCTATCTGACCGATGCCAAGGCCGGGCCGAACGGGCCGGAACCTGTCCATTTCCGCGAAGCCTTCCGCGCGCGCGGCCCTTCCAACTATCTCCACGGCAAGCAGGAGAGCGCGAATGTATAAGTATGCCGATTTTGACGAGGCCTTCGTGCGCTCGCGCGCTGCGCAGTTCCGTGGCCAGGTCGAACGCCGCATCGACGGTTCGCTGACCGAGGACGAATTCCGCCCCCTGCGGCTGATGAACGGGCTTTACCTGCAATTGCATGCCTACATGCTGCGGGTCGCGATCCCCTATGGCACGCTCTCGTCGCGCCAGATGCGGCAACTGGCGATGATCGCCGACCGTTGGGACAAGGGTTACGGCCATTTCACCACGCGCCAGAACATCCAGTATAACTGGCCGAAACTGCCCGACGTGCCCGACATGATCGACGCGCTCGCAGATGTGGAAATGCACGCCATCCAGACTTCGGGCAATACGATCCGCAATGTGACCGCCGATCATTTCGCCGGTGCCGCCGCGGATGAAATCGAAGACCCGCGTCCGGTGGCGGAACTGATCCGCCAATGGTCGACCGACCACCCGGAATTCCAGTTCCTGCCGCGCAAGTTCAAGATCGCGATCACCGGCAGCCCAAATGACCGCGCCGTCACGCGCGCCCATGACATCGGCCTGCGCACGGTGCGCGGCGGGTCGGGTCAGGTGGGGTATGAGGTGATCGTGGGTGGTGGCCTTGGCCGCACCCCGATGATCGGTCAGGTGATCCGTCCCTTCCTGAAGAAGGAAGACCTTCTGCCCTATCTGGAAGCCATCGTTTCGGTCTATAACGTGATGGGGCGGCGCGACAACAAATACAAGGCGCGCATCAAGATCACCGTTTTCGAAAACGGGATCGAAGCGTTCCGCGCCGCCGTCGAGGACCGTTTCAAGGTCACGCGCGCGGAATTTTCGGGCGTGGATCAGGCGGTTCTGGCGGGGATCGCCGAACAGTTTGCCCCCCCGGCCTTCCGCAACGCGCCGGAGGACGGCTATGAGGCCGCCCGCGCCGCCGATCCGGTCTTCCGGGCCTGGACGGATACGAACCTCGCGCAACATCGCGCGCCGGGCTACGCGATCGTCACCGTCTCGATCAAGGCGCACGGGGCGACGCCGGGCGACGCGACTTCGTCGCAGATGCGGCTTCTGGCAGACCTTGCTGACAAGTATGGCCATGGCGAACTCAGGATCAGCCACGAACAGAATGTCATCTTGCCGCATGTCCACAAGTCCGACCTGCCCGCGCTGCACGCGGCGCTGAAGACCGACGCGCTGGCAACGGCGAACGTTGGCCTCGTCTCTGACATCATCGCCTGCCCCGGCATGGATTATTGCGCGCTGGCCACGGCACGTTCGATCCCCGTCGCGCAGGAGATCGCCACCCACTTCAAGGCCATCGGTCTTGAGGATGAGATCGGTCAGTTGAAGATCAAGATCTCCGGCTGCATCAATGCCTGCGGGCACCATCATGTCGGCCATATCGGGATCCTCGGTCTCGACCGGGCGGGGGTAGAGAATTACCAGATCACGCTTGGCGGTGATCACACCGAAAAGGCGACGATCGGCGACAAAGTCGGGCCCGGCTTTGCCTATGATCAGGTGGTACCGGCCATCGAGCGGCTTGTGCGCGCCTATCTGGGACTGCGCACCGACCGGACGGAGACGTTCATCGACGCCTTCCGCCGCCTCGGCCCTGACCCGTTCAAGGCCGCGCTCTACCCCGCCGAGGCGGAACGCGATGCCGCGTGATCTGGGCGATCTGGATGCGCG
>DAORUY010000079.1:0-11587 GCA_035433445.1 Paracoccaceae bacterium | reverse complement strand
AGCGCGCGGCAACGGGTCTGTTCCTGGCTTTTCAGTATCCGGTCGAAATTCCCGGTGTGGGCAACATGACCTTCCTGCGCACCGCTGTGAACGCGCAAAGGAAGGCGCGCGGAGAGCCGGAACTGAGCGCGGGCGACTTCCTGAAGCTGGTGCGCGAGAAAGCCAAGACGCTGAAGATTGATGCCGAAATGCTGAAGCGCCCGGTGAACGTGGGCTTTTCGGGCGGCGAGAAGAAACGCAACGAAATCCTGCAGATGGCGATGCTGGAACCCAAGATGTGCATCCTTGACGAGACGGATTCGGGCCTTGATGTCGATGCGATGAAGCTGGTTGCCGACGGGGTGAACGCGCTCAGGGATGCGGGCCGGTCGTTTCTGGTGATCACCCACTATCAGCGGTTGCTCGATCATATCAAACCCGATGTCGTGCATATCATGGCGGCGGGCCGGATCATCAAGTCGGGTGGGCCGGAATTGGCGCTTGAGGTTGAAAACAACGGCTATGCCGACCTTCTGGCCGAGGTGAACTGATGGCGGCCCCTGCACGAAAGGACAGCCTTCGCGATGCCGCGACGGCGGCGCGTCTGGCCGCGCTCGACCTGCCGAAGGGCGGGTTCACCGGTCCGGCACGCACCGATGCGCTGGCGCGGCTGACGGAGATGGGTCTGCCGGTGAAGCGCGATGAATATTGGCGCTATACGGATCCGGTGGCCTTGTCCGCGCCCGACGCGCCAGAGGCCGCAATCTTCAATCCGGGCGACGAGGTCCCGCTTTTCGCGGATCGTGACCGGCTGATCATCGCCTTTGTCGACGGCCTGTTCGACCCGGCGCGGTCCTCGCCCGAGTTGGCGCTTGAAGGGCTGGAGATCACCCGTCTGGCGGAGGCCGACCGCGCCGATATCCACTGGGCGCGCGATCTTTATGGTGTGTTGGAGGCCGATGGCCAGCGTCCCGTCGCCCGGCCGCTGGCGGCGCTGAACACGGCGGCGGCCAGCGATGGTGTCCTGATCCGCGTGACGGGGCGGGCGGCAAAGCCGGTGCATCTGGTCTATTACCATGAGGCCACCAGGTCGGACGCGATCTTGCATCACTGCATCCGGGTCGAGTCGGGGGCCGAGCTGACGCTTCTGGAAACCGGCCCGGCGGCGGCGCGGCTTAACAAGGTGATGGAGGTCGATGTGGCCGATGGTGGTCGTTTCCACCATGTGCGCGCGCAGGGCCGCGATCACGCCCGCCGTGCCGCGACGCATATCTTCGCCCGGTTGGGGCAGGGCGCGCTTTTCAAGAGTTTCACCCTGACCGCCAACGGCATGCTGACGCGCAATGAATGCGTGCTTGACATCCGGGGGGATGGCGCGGTGGCGCATGTCGCAGGGGCCGCACTCGGCGATGCGGCGACCGGCCCCTTCCACCATGACGATACGGTGTTTGTCACCCATGATGCGGTCGGCTGCGAAAGCCGGCAGGTGTTCAAGAAGGTGCTGAAGAACGGGGCGACCGGGGTCTTTCAGGGCAAGATCCTGGTGAAGCCCGGTGCGCAGAAGACCGATGGCTATCAGATCAGCCAGGCGCTTTTGCTGGATGACGACAGCCAATTCCTGGCCAAGCCGGAACTCGAAATCTATGCCGATGACGTGAAATGTTCGCACGGATCGACGACGGGGGCCATCGACGACACCGCGCTTTTCTATCTGCGCTCGCGCGGGGTGTCGCGCGAAGATGCGACGGCGCTTCTGGTTCTGTCGTTTCTGGCTGACGCCATCGCCGAGATCGAGGATGACGGGCTACAGGCTGAAATCGTCGCGCGGCTGGAAAGCTGGCTGGCGCGCAGGCGCAAGGGATGAGTGTTGTCGGCGAAGTGCTTGCGACCTGGCGCGACCCTGCGGGGCCGGTGGGGCGGCTCCTGTCCGCCGGCCCGCGCGAAGACCGGTCGCTCGTCATCGTCATCGCGGCTTCGGTGCTGATGTTCGTGGCGCGCACGCCGGAACTGGCGCGCAAGGCTGCGCTGAGCCCTGAGGTGCCGCTGGAAGCCTCGCTCGGGATCAATCTTTTCGTGATGATGTTCATCTTGCCGCTTCTTGCCTATGGGCTGGCCTTCGTCAGCCATCTGGCCCTGCGTGCCTTCGGGCGTGACGGGGCCCCGTTCGGCGCGCGGGTTGCGCTTTTCTGGGCGATGCTGGCGATCGTGCCCGGCATGCTGGTGCAGGGTCTGACCGCCGGTCTGGTCGGGCCGGACAGTGGGATGGCAAAGCTGATCGGGCTGGTGGTCTTCGTCGTTTTCCTGTGGTTTTGGGGGCGCGGGCTGATGGCGGCCTATCCGGTGGAAAGGGCGGCAAGATGACGGGACGGGACGTGAAGGCGCTGATCTTGGAGACGCTGCGCGATCCGCAGGCCGCCGCGCGGCGCATCATTGCCGTCGATCTTCCGCCACAGGCCGGGTGGCTGGGGCTGGCGCTGGTGTCGGTGCTTGCGCTTTTGATGTTGCGCATGACGCTCATGGCCTTTGGCGGCGACGAAATGCTCAACCCTGCGGGGCTGGCGATGCGCCATCCGCTGTGGGGCGCGGTCTTTCAGGCCGGGTTCGTGCTGTTGACAGCCTGCGGCATGGCCTGGGCGGGCCGGATGTTCGGCGGCAACGGGCGCTTTCAGGACGCGCTTTTCCTGGTGGTCTGGCTTCAGTTCATTCTGGTTCTGGTGTCCGCCGTTCAGTTTGTCGCGCTTCTGATCCTGCCGCCGGTCGGGGGCATCATCGCGCTTTTGTCGATCCCCCTGTTCTTGTGGTTGCTGGTCAGCTTCACCGCGGCGCTGCATGGTTTTTCAAATCTGCTTCTGGTTCTTCTGGGGCTGATCGGCGCCTTCTTCGCGACCGCCATTCTGGTGGCCATCCTTCTGACATTTGCGGGCATCGACCCGCAGCTTTTTGCCCCGGTCTGACCTATGTATGATGTCGAAAAGATCCGCGCCGATTTTCCGATCCTGTCGCGGCAGGTGAACGGGCGGCCGCTTGTCTATCTGGACAATGGCGCATCGGCGCAAAAGCCGCAGGTGGTGATTGACGCGATGAGCCATGCCTATGCGCAGGAATATGCGAATGTGCATCGGGGGCTGCATTTCCTGTCAAATCTCGCGACGGAGAAATACGAAAATGTCCGGGCGATCATCGCGCGCTTCCTGAATGCGCCGGACCCGGAAGAGGTGGTGTTCACCACCGGCACGACCGAGGCGATCAACCTTGTGTCCTACGCCTGGGCCGCGCCCCGTCTGCAAGCGGGGGACGAAATCGTCCTGTCGCTTCTGGAGCATCACGCCAATATCGTGCCCTGGCATTTCCTACGTGAACGGCAGGGCGTGGTCCTGAAATGGGTGGAACCTGAGGCGAACGGCGATCTGGACCCCCAGAAGGTGATTGATGCGATCGGCCCCCGGACAAAGCTGGTTGCGGTGACGCAGATGTCGAACGTCACCGGCACGCGTGTCGATGTGCCCGCGATCTGCAAGGGCGCGCGCGCCAACGGCGTACCCGTGTTGGTGGACGGCTCGCAGGGCGCGGTTCACGCGCCGGTGTCTGTGCGCGATCTGGGCTGCGACTTCTATGCCATTACCGGGCACAAGCTTTATGGCCCATCCGGGTCCGGCGCGATCTGGATCGCGAAGGACAGGATGGCCGAGATGCGCCCCTTCCTGGGCGGCGGTGACATGATCCGCGAAGTGACGCGCGACAACGTCACCTATGCCGACCCGCCGATGAAGTTCGAGGCCGGGACACCGGGCATCGTGCAGCAGATCGGGCTTGGCGTCGCGCTCGATTACCTGATGACGCTCGGGATGGAAAATGTGGCGACCCATGAAGCCGCGCTGCGCGATCATGCCCAGTCACGGCTTTCGGGGCTGAACTGGCTGAACGTGCAGGGCAGCGCACCGGGCAAGGGTGCGATCTTTTCCTTCACGCTGGACGGCGCGGCCCATGCGCATGACATTTCGACCGTGCTCGACAAGAAGGGGATCGCGGTGCGCGCGGGCACCCATTGCGCGATGCCGCTGATGCAGCATTTCGGGGTTACGGCCACCTGTCGCGCGTCCTTCGGCCTTTACAACACCAAGGCCGAGGTCGATGCGCTGATCGAGGCGCTGGAATTCTGCCGCGAGCTCTTCGGCTGACTCCGTAGTGGTCGTGTGGCCAGGGCAGATGTCTCTGCCCTGGCCCGGGTTTTTCAGAACGAGAAGCTGATCGCCAGCACCGCGCCGGTGTCACTTTCGCCCGCCCGGTTGCCGTAGTTTTCGGCATGGACGATCTTGGCCAGAAGCTCGGTATTTTCCGCGATGGGCGTCTGGTAGGTCAGCGAAATGTCAGTCTGCCGGTCGCTTGGCGACAAGTCGATGCCGATGGGGGTGAAGGCGACACCCTTTGCACTTGCGACGGGCAGAATCGCTTCGGCATGGGCGTTGGATACCGCCACAGGCAGGCCCACGCCAAAAGAGATCCTGTCGCCGTCGTTGAAGGCGTTATTCGAACCGATTTGCAGGTTCACACTATCAAATTGAGCCGTTGAAACCGAAGACAACATGGCCGGGTTGCCCAAGTCGGCGATGCCAACTTCGCCCGCGAGCGAGAAGAAGCCGCCGTTGCCGAGGTCTTGGGTCAGACCCAGTTCCAGCGAAACCATGTTGGTGCCCGTATCGCCGGCGGCGCCGAAGCCCATTACATCGCCATTGTCCCGGCCGACCTTGAACCCGACTTCAACCCGCGTCGGACCGTCGGTCACGGCGCGGCGCAGGCCCAGCCCGAACCCTTCGCCCCCCATCATCAATACCGACGCGGTGGCACCGGCATCCGGCGTTTGCGTCTGCCATGTCGCACCCTGGAACGAAGCGAACGGGTCGTTCAACCCGCCCACGGCCATCTCGCGCGCGGCGGTCAGGTTCGTACCGAAGGATTTTGCCAGCAGGTTCCGCGCAAGCGGCGCTGGGGTGACCGTGGCGGCCAGGCTGTCAGCCCTTTGCAGGAAGGGCGCATCGAGAATGTCGGTTACCGCCACGTCAATATTGGCGAGGCTCTTGGTCAGGGCATCGCCCATCGCGGAGCCTGACATGATGACCGGCTGATCGGTCACGACCGATGTGCCATTCGCCAGGCTCATCTGGCTTGGTCCGATCGGCAGGAGTGCCGCCTCCACATCCAGAAAGCCCATGCCATAGCGATAGGAGTAACCCTTGTTGAAGCCGGTCACGAGTTCGACCGTTGCGTCGGGCGCAAAGAACTTGTTGTCGGCTGCCGCCAGCAGGCGAACGCGCAACTGATGGGGGGTGAGTGTCGGAAACGCTTCGGCCAGAAGGGCCAGCGCGCCCGAAACCTGAGGCGCGGCAAAAGACGAGCCGGTACCATTGTCGTAGCTGGTGTTGCTGGTCGCGGTGCTGCTTGGTGCATGCGTTGTGGCCATGTGGTTCCATGTCCCGTTGCCAAGGATGCACCAGCGTGCCGCTTCCCAGCAGCCGTTCGACAGCATGGTGACGGATGCGACATTGCCCGCACTGTTCATTGTCGGCACGGCATTGCCGACCGCGATCCATCCCGCCTCCAGCGTTGGGTCCACATAGGGCAGGGCATCCATGATCGTCGCATGGGTTTTTGAATCATTGTTGGACACAGCGAAGACCACAACGCCTTGCTGGGCATAGGTCCGCAGCGCATTGAGATAGGCCGCGCCCGAGCTGGACGAAAACAGTGTCTGATAGGCCGATGTGCCGACATCGTAGCTGTCATAACCCCAGGAATTGTTCATCGCCACGGCACCGCTGTTGATCGCGGCTACCGTGGCATCGTAGGTGGTCAGGTCATCGGTCCAGTTGCCGTAGATGATGTTGGCGCCGGGTGCCACGCCAGTCATGGTGGGTGAATTGCCCCCCACGATCGAGGCGACCATTGTGCCGTGGTCGTTCAATCCGGTGTTGGTTGTCAGCTGCGTGTTGGTGCTTGCGATCGTGACTCTGCCAGAGAAGACCTCATGATTTTGGTTGATATGGGTGTCGACGACGACGACTGTCTGACCAGCGCCGGTAATACCGGCCGCGTGGGCGAAGGCCACGCCGGAACTGTTCAGGGGGTTGGTCCTCACGACCACTTGTCCGCCGGAATTAAGCCGCACTACAAGGTTTGTGAGCTGTATGGCATATTTCGCGGTTGCCAGAAGCGTCTGAGCCTGGCCTTGCAATGTTGCCACCTGACCCGGCCCAAACTGGACAGGATAGCCCGCAAGGACCGATCCGTTCTCAGGGGGCGGCGGCGCATAAGGCGACCCATAGTTGAACCCCACGGTCCCCGTGCCGGTGCCGCCCTTACAGGCCGCAAGAAAGGCCAATGCAGCCAGTATAGAGGTTGTGCGGGCGTAACGGCCCATCGCTGTGCGTCTTTCGCTTGAAATATGCAGACTCATGACTTCCCCTCGTTCATCGGCATGGTCGGACTGGCAGGCCCGTTCGGGACACCCAAAAGTGAACCCGTGCAGGTTGACTATGGGCATCCCGCTCTGGGGGTCAACGGATTCGGAGCAGCATTCCGACGAAGCTGCCGGACGGGTCTGATCTTTTTGTGCAAGCGGCGTTGAAACCTCAAGGAAGGGTCGTTATAGACCCTTTCAGGCACCCGTAGCTCAGCTGGATAGAGTGCTGCCCTCCGAAGGCAGAGGTCACAGGTTCGAATCCTGTCGGGTGCGCCAACTTCAGTAAACTGATCTGAAGAGCCAATTTTTCGGGCGCCAGAGCCAAGACCAGCCACCTTCATCAGCTGCGGGCCTATGGTGGATCATAACGGGTGCTCGTCAGATTGGTCGCGCCGGATTACCCACCACTCGCCCACCGGGCGCCACGTCGCGTGTGACGACCGCGCCGGCGCCGACGATTGCACCGTCTCCCACGGTTATGCCCGGCAGTATTATCGCGCCGCCACCGATCCACACGTCATCGCCGATGTTCACGGGCAATGCGCGCTCCAGGCCGCGGCGTCGCTCGTCGAGTCCGTGGGCGTGGTCGGCACAGTAGATCTGTACGGCGGGTCCCAGCATCGTCCGCCGCCCGATCCGGACAGGTGCTGAGTCGAGGACAACGCAACCCGCGTTTATGTACACCCGGTCGCCCAGCGCGAGGTTTCGACCATAGGAGACGTGGAAAGGAGCCTCGACAAAAACCCCTTCACCAATCGCGGCGAACAGCGCCGCGAGCTCTGGCGCACAGGGGTCACGCAGCGTGGGGTTCATGGTGGCGTGGCGCCAGCAAGCCTGCCGCGCAGCATCGCGCAACTCCTCAAGCTCGGGCGTCATGCAGGAATACCACCGTCCGTCGGCTAGTTCGGCGAGCGCTGCGGGCGGCGCATGAAAAGCTGTCATGGGCATTGTCTCTTGGCGGTGGCACGGGGCCCTAACCGGTTACATCTGTCATCGGAGAATAGTACCGAAGAAGAACGCCGCCGGTTAGGAATTTCTGTGCCCTGTCTTCGCAGAGGTGGGGAAACCCGCTGCCCGCCCAAGGCTGGCCCGCGCCCCGAACAGGATTTCAAAAACTTGGGGCGGCAATGACATAGCGCTGCACAGGTTCATCCGCTCCGGTGTGCCATTGCTCGGATCGCGCTCGCCTCATCCTGTCGGCCGCCGCTTCTGCGACCGATCCGGCATTTGCACAGGCGGTACGGCTGCGGCCGTTTCTGGCACCATACGACCGGCTGGCTATCTGCTCTCCCGGCGCGATGCGAAAGATGCGCGAAACCACATGGCGCAATCATCAGTCATATTGGGGGGATTGGCGGACCCGGAGCGATTCGAACGCCCGACCCTCAGATTCGTAGTCTGATGCTCTATCCAGCTGAGCTACGGGTCCGTCGAGGGGGCATTTAGCGGCCCGTGCGCGCCATTGCAAGGGCCAAACGCGCGCGATTGTCATTCCGTCGCGGGCAGGATGTCCACGGTCTGGCGCAGGCTGCCCGTAGCCGTGTCGAAGATCAGGATCTGGTCCTGATCAGTCACCACGGCATACCAGTCGCGCCCCATCGTCAGCGCCTCTGCCTGCGCGCCTGCGGGCAGGGCGATTTGATCGGGCAGGGTGGGGCGGGCGCCAGTGGTCGTGGGGAAACGGATGACAAGCAGCGCGATGATGGTTATGAGGCCAGCGATCATCGTCCCGGCAAGGGTCGTGACGAGCGCTTTGAGAAAACGCAAGGAGGGCGGGGTTTCATTCCCGTCCGGGGCCGGAGAAACTTGCATGTCGGACATCGGGGGCCAATCCTTGCGCGTGGTGATCGGGGCGAACCCGCCTGATCGGCTTGATAAGGCGCTGGCGCGCGATGTGCCAGAAGAAGCGTCGGTTTCCCGATCACGCATCGCGAAATTGCTGGCCGAAGGCGCGGTGCGCAAGGCAGGGGAGATCGTGACCGATCCCAAGGCCCGCGTGGCCGAGGGGGATGCATTCGATCTGTCGCTTGGCCCCGCCGAGGACATAGAGGCCATGCCCGAGGCGATCGCCCTTTCGGTGGTTTGGGAAGATGGCGACCTGATCGTGATCGACAAGCCTGCGGGCATGGTGGTGCATCCCGCGCCCGGATCATGGTCGGGCACACTGGTGAATGCGTTGTTGCATCACTGCGGCGACACGCTGTCTGGCATCGGCGGCGAAAAGCGCCCCGGCATCGTCCATAGGATCGACAAGGACACCAGCGGCCTTCTGGTGGTGGCCAAGTCGGACCGTGCCCATCACGGGCTGGCGGCGCAGTTTGAAAAGCATACGGTCAATCGCCGCTATCTGGCGCTGGTGAACGGGCTGCCGGATGCAAATGACCCGCGCCTGCACGGGATCAAGGGTACGAGCTTCGAAGCGGGCGGCATTCTGAAGATCACCACCCAGTTGGCGCGCCACAAGACCGACCGACAGCGCCAGGCGGTTCTCTTTCATGGTGGTCGCCATGCCGTCACCCGGGTGCGGGTGCTGGAAAGCTTCGGCACGCCGCCTGTCGCCAGTCTGGTGGAATGCTGGCTGGAAACCGGGCGGACCCATCAGATTCGTGTCCATATGGCCCATGCGGGCCATGGGCTGATTGGCGATCCGACCTATGGCGGGCGCCGGAAACTGTCGCCCCGCGCGGTGGGCGAAGCCGCCGCCGAAGCCGCCGCCACCTTTCCGCGCCAGGCGCTTCACGCCGCAACACTTGGCTTTCGCCATCCGGTGACGGGCGAAGATCTGTCGTTCGAAAGCCCGTTGCCCGATGACTTTGCCAAACTTCTGACCGTGTTGCGCGCCGCGCCTCCTGATGTCTCCCGATGAGGGGGCATTGTACATGCTGCACATGCAGAAATTTCATTTGAACCGACTCAGAAACAGGCTTATGAAAATTCCCACGCCGAACTGACGGCGGTTTTTGGAGCCTCTTCAGACCCCATACGGGGTTCAGAAGTGACACGGTACGGGTCCGGCCCGTCGGTGCCAAATCATCATCATGCTAGCACAATCACATCCTCCGGGCCGTTTCACGGCCAATCAGCGCACGCGTCTTCTGGATACAGAAGAACTGGACCTTGCCGACTATCTTCGTGACGAGAGCGAAGACGTCGGGGCAGAGGCATTGGCGCACAAACAACAGGGCTTCGCCGCTCTTCTTATCGGGGCAGTTGGCGTGGTCTATGGCGACATCGGGACCAGCCCGATCTACGCCTTCCGCGAGGCTTTGCATGCCGCCGCACCCGTCGGGGTGGTCGAGGCGAACGTGCTTGGCCTGCTTTCGCTTCTGATCTGGACACTGATCCTTGTCGTTACAGTAAAATATGTTTTCGTCCTTCTGCGGGCAGATAACCGCGGCGAAGGTGGGATTTTGGCGATCTACACCCTTGCGCGCCTGTCGATAGGGCACCGGTCGCTTCCGGTTCTGATGTTGGCGATCTGTGGCGCAGCCCTCTTTGCTGGGGATGCGATCATCACACCGGCTATTTCTGTCCTTTCGGCCGTCGAAGGCGCCGGGCTGGTTCTGCCGTCGTTGACCGATTGGGTTGTTCCCACAACGCTTGCGATCCTGATGGTTCTCTTTGCGGTTCAGTCACGTGGCACCGGCCCGATTGCCGTCGCGTTTGGGCCGATCATGTGCCTGTGGTTCCTGACGCTGGCGGGATTCGGCCTTTGGCATCTTGTCGCTAATCCTGCGGTTCTGGCAGCGTTCAATCCGCTGTGGGGCATTCGGTTTTTGATGAACAACGCCGGACTGGCCTTTGCAGTGATGGGGGCAGTCTTTCTTGCCGTTACAGGAGCCGAAGCGCTTTACGCTGATCTGGGGCATTTCGGCCGCCGCCCGATCATGATGGCCTGGATCGTGCTAGTGTTTCCCGCCCTTCTTCTGAACTACCTGGGGCAGGGTGCTTATGTATTGTCGCACCCGTTTGCTGCGGATGATCCGTTCTTTCACATGGTGCCGCCGTCAATGCTGCCCTATATGGTCCTCTTGACAACGGCTGCCACGGTCATTGCTTCTCAAGCGGTGATTTCCGGGGCCTATTCGATGGCGCGTGCGGCGATTCAGCTTGGGCTTATTCCGCGCATGAGGATCAGCCATACGTCCCATGATCAAAGCGGTCAAATCTATATCGCCGCCGTCAACTGGGGGCTGCTCATCGGGGTATTGTGGCTTGTTCTGTCATTCCGCAGTTCAAGTGCGCTTGCTTCCGCCTATGGCATTGCTGTCACGGGCACGATGATTATCACGACGCTTCTGGCGGCCACCTACGCCGTGAATGCTGGGCGTGTTCGTCCGCTTGTCGTGATTGGCATTGCCGTTCCGCTTGCCTTGATCGAGCTGGCATTTTTGGCATCTAACCTCGTGAAGATGGGGGATGGAGGTTACGTGCCGGTTCTGGTGGCGCTTGGTATTATCCTTGTCATGTGGGCCTGGTGGCGCGGCACCCAGAAACTGCTCGCCAAGGCACATCGCACGCAGGTTGGCTTGCCAAGTTTCGTGGCCTCCATGGAGAAAAGCTCGGTTTCCATCATACCGGGGACCGCCTTTTTCCTGACGCCAGACCCAGAGACTGTTCCGTCGGCATTGCTGCATAATCTGAAGCATTACCGCGGACTTCACGAGCAGACCGTTCTTCTGACAGTCGAAACCCTGCGTACACCGCACGCCACCGAAGAGGAGCGGGCGGCATACGAGCGCTTGTCGCCGCGGTTCGGACGTCTGATCCTTCGGTTCGGCTATATGGACACGCCTAATGTGGCGCGCGCCATGGTGGCTGCCCGCCGTTCAGGGGTGAAGTTTGACGTGATGGCGACAACCTTCTTTCTGGGCCGCAAGCGCCCAGTAGTCACAAGCGAGGCGGGACTGGGGCGGGTGCTTGACCGGATCTATATGATCTTGTCGCGGCTTGCCGCCGACCCGACCGAGTACTACCACCTGCCGCGAAATCGGGTCGTGGAATTGGGCGAGCGCGTGACGCTCTGAACCCCGAAGGCGCGCATCTGTTGCGGGTGCGCGCCTAACATCCTTGTGAACGCATGACACAAAGCTGGCAATTCCCGAGCAAAAGATTCATCTTTCCTTGACCCCGTTGTGCGATGGGCGCTGC
>DAORUY010000078.1:0-11620 GCA_035433445.1 Paracoccaceae bacterium | reverse complement strand
GGCGAGTTCCAGCGCCTTCGCCTCGCTGTCATCGACCAGATACTGGGCGAGGCCCACATCGACGGCCTCCTGCCCCTTGTAGATGCGCCCGGTCAGCATCATGTCGATCATCCGCGCCTTGCCGACCAGATCGGCCACGCGGATCGTCGCCCCCCCACCGGTGAACAGCCCGCGCTGCCCTTCCGGCAGGGCGAAATAGGTGCCCGCGTCCGCGACCCGGATATGGGCGGCTGAGGCCAGCTCCAGCCCGCCGCCGACCACCGCCCCTTTCAGGGCGGCGATGATCGGCACGCCGCCATATTCCATCTTGTTGAACGCCTCGTGCCAGCGCAGGCAAAGATGCATGAAATCAGCCGGCTCACGGTCTTCCTGGAAATGTTCAACCAGATCGAGACCCGCACAGAAATGCGGCCCTTCGGCCCTGAGCACCACCACCCTGACGCCGGATCGCGGCAGGGCGCTGAAGAGATCCACCAACTCCTCCACCGTCGCCGCGTCGAGCGCATTGCGCTTTTCCGCCCGGTTCAGCGCGACCTGTGCGATGCCGTCGCCATCCACCGTCAGCTTCAGGTTCTTCAAAGGAATATCTTCGATCCGCCGCATGCTTTGCCCTTTCCTTTCCCCCACCCTGCCAGAGCCTTCAGGCGATGACCACGGGGCGGGGTGGATATTTCTGCTTTAAGCTTGAAATAAATCGGCGCCCGGCGCAATCTGGCGCGAAACCAGACAGGACCGCCCCATGACCCAGCCCGCCGGATCGCGTTACTTCCTCTATCATTCCATCGGCCAATACCCCGACAAGACAAAGGATCTGGCGAAGGCCATGGCCGATTTCGCCCAAGTCTGGGGGCGCGCGGATGACGGGCAGTGGCCCTACGCCTTGGGGCAACGCCAACGGTTCATCGACCGCTGGCGCGCCATCCTGACCGCGGGCGAAGGCACTGTGACGACATCGGAAAGCGTGACCAGCGCCCTGTCCTCGCTGATCGGTGCGTTGCCGCAGTCGGCGCTGAAAGGCAAACGCCTGCTGGTGGCGGGGGATTGTTTTCCCTCGGTCCATTTCCTGCTGAACGGCTTGCAAGACAAGATGGGCTTTTCGCTGCATACCGTGCCCCTGCGGCAGGGTGCGACCTGGGTCGAGGATGAGGATATTCTGGCGCATTGGGGGCCGGATGTCGGGCTGGCGCTTCTGACCTGGATTTCATCGACCTCGTCCCACCGCAGCGACATCGAGGCGCTGGTCGCGCATGGCCGCCAGATGGGCAGCCTGATCGGCGTCGACATCACCCAAGGCGCGGGTCTTCTGCCGTTTGATGTCACCGATCCCGCGGTCGACTTCGCCCTGTCGACCAGCCTGAAATGGATGTGCGGCACGCCCGGCGCGGGCATGCTGTATGTCGATCCGGCGCTGATCGGACGGTGCGAGCCAGACCTGCGCGGCTGGTTCAGCCAGCCCGATCCGTTCAACTGGGACTTCAGCCGCTTCAGCTATGCCCCCGACATTCGCCGCTTCGATCACGGCACGCCGGGGGTGATGGCGGCAGCGGCTTCAGTGCCTGCGCTCGACTGGCATGCGGCACAGGACCAGGCCGCACTTCTGGCCCACAACCGGGCACTATCGCAGATCATACTCGACGGCGTGGATGACATCGGGCTGACGCTCGCCTCCCCCCGTTCCGAGCATCAGCGCGGCGGATCGGTGATGCTGGCGCTGCCAGAGGCGGTTCACGCGACGGCAGTCCTGAGTGCCTTGCGGCAGTCCGGTATCCATGCTGACGCCCGTGGCCAGACCCTGCGCCTGTCGCCGGGTGTGATGACAACGGCGGAAGGCACGGCGGCCATGATCGCGGTGCTGGCCGGGGTGGTGCAGCGCTAGATCACCGCCCCATATCCCGCTTGATCTGCGACAAGGGACTGTTAGCATACAAACAAGACAGGAGGGCGCATCATGGCACACGATCCCGGGCCGACCAGCGAAGGCCCGACGAAACTGGTCATCCGCAATGTCGGGCTGATGCTGTCTGGCAGGATAGAGGAACCGATCCTCGAGGCAGACTGCCTGATTGCCGAGAACGGCAAGATCAGCGCCTGGGGGCGGGAAAAGGACCTTGATACCGAAGGGGCGACGACGCTGATTGACGCAGGCGGCACGACGCTTTGCCCCGGCCTGATCGACAGCCACGTTCACCCGGTGGTGGGTGACTACACCCCCCGCCAGCAGCAGCTTAACTGGATCGACAGCACCCTTCATGGCGGGGTGACGACCCTGATTTCGGCGGGCGAGGTGCATATGCCGGGTCGCCCGCGCGACATCGTGGGCCTGAAAGCGATGGCGATAGCGGCGCAGCGCTGGTACGAAAACTTCCGCCCCTCGGGCGTCAAGGTGATGGCGGGTGCGCCGGTCATCGAACATGGCATGGTCGAGGAGGATTTCCGCGATCTGGCGGCGGCGGGGGTAAAGCTTCTGGGCGAGGTCGGCCTTGGCACCGTGAAGGATGGCAAGACCGCCCGTCAGATGGTGGATTGGGCGCGCAAATACGGCATTCAAAGCACGATCCATACCGGCGGGCCGTCGATCCCCGGTTCGGGCCTGATCGACGCGGACATGGTGCTGGAAACCGGAGCGGACGTTGTCGGCCATATCAACGGCGGCCACACCGCCCTGCCCGATGACCAGATCATCTGCCTTTGCGAAAGCTGCACCAAGGGGCTGGAGATCGTCCACAACGGCAATGAACGCGCCGCCCTTCTGACACTGAACACCGCGCGCGAGCTCGGCAAGCTCGACCAGATCATCCTTGGGACGGATGGGCCGGCGGGGTCGGGCGTGCAGCCTTTGGGTATCCTCAGGATGGTGGCGATGCTGTCCTCGCTTGGCCATGTGGCGGCAGAGACGGCCTTTTGCTTTGCCACCGGCAACACCGCGCGCCAGCGCGAGCTTGATACCGGGATGATTGAAAAAGGCTACAGCGCAGATTTCGTCCTGCTCGATCAGGCGCAGCATGCACCGGGCAAGACGGTGCTGGAGTCTGTCCAGCTGGGCAACCTGCCGGGCGTCGGCATGACGGTGATCGACGGCAAGGTGACCAGCCAGCGCAGCCGCAATACCCCCCCTGCAGGGCGGATTCCCACCATCGTCAAAGGCGGCTGAGGCCTCTCAGCTTTCGGCCATCCGCACAATCGCTGGCGCTGATCGCTCGATCACCGTGCGGATATTCGGCATGTCATTTCCGTCGATCCAGGCACGCGCCTCTTCCGGCGTCTTGCCATAGAAGGCCCAGCGCCGGATCAGGCGGGCCTCAAGCTCTGCCAGCGGCACATCGACAAAAACCGTCAGGTCGAAGTGGCGTGCGGCACCGGACCACGGCGGGTCGCGGAGCAAGAGATAATTTCCTTCCACCAGCAAAATACGGTCATCCGCCGTCACCACATCGGCTGCGGCGCGTGACAATTCCAGTGTGCGGTCGAAGATCGGGATCGCGACTTCCTCCTCGCGGCGCAACCGATCAAGAAGATGCAAGAATCCCTGAACGTCAAATGTTTCGGGCGCGCCCTTCCGGTGGCGAAGGCCGCGGGCCGCCAGCACCGCATCATCAAGGTGATAGCCATCCATCGGCACCACACGGGCGCCGGACCCAAGCTTTTGCGCCAGATCGGTGGCCAAAGTGGATTTGCCGGCCCCAGGGGGACCGGCAATTGCCACGATGAAACGCTGCGATCCAGTGGCCCCGGCACTGATCCGGGCCACCAGTTCCTCGGTCGTCATGCTTCGGCACCAACCCCTTCGGGCAGTTTGGCGCCCGTCATGTAGGCCACGGCATCCGACATCGAATGTTCGCTGGGCTTGATCACGCAGAGCCTGCGGCCAAGGCGATGGATATGAATCCGATCGGCCACTTCGAACACATGGGGCATGTTGTGGCTGATCAAGATGATCGGAATGCCCCGCGCCCGCACGTCGCGGATCAATTCCAGTACCCGGCGGCTTTCCTTGACGCCCAGCGCCGCCGTCGGTTCGTCCAAGATCACGACCTTCGAGCCGAAGGCCGCCGCCCGCGCCACCGCCACGCCCTGCCGCTGGCCCCCTGACAGGGTTTCGACTGGCTGGCTGATGTCCTGAATGGTCATCAGGCCCAGTTCCGACAGTTTGTCGCGGGCGAATTTTTCCATCCGCGCGCGATCCATCTTGCGAAAGACCGTGCCCAACACCCCCGGGACCCGCCATTCGCGCCCCAGGAACATATTGTCGGCAATCGACAGCGCGGGCGACATGGCAAGGTTTTGATAGACCGTCTCGATGCCCAAGGCGCGGGCATCTTCGGGGCTGCGGAAATGCACGGGCTTGCCATCCAGCAAGATCTCGCCGTGGTCGGGGATAACGGCCCCCGACAGCGCCTTGATCAGCGTGGACTTGCCTGCGCCGTTGTCGCCAATGACCGCGATGATCTCGCCGGGCATCAGGTCGAAGTCGCAGCCGCTCATGGCCACCACGGTGCCATAGCGCTTCATCAGACCCTTGGCCTGAAGGATGGGTGTAGCGGTCATTGCGAAGCCCTCCGCAGCCATTGGTCAAGCGCCACGGCGATGATCACAAGACATCCCGCCGCGAATTTCTGCCAGTAGTCGTCCACCCCGGCGAGCGAGAGGCCGGTGATGAACACGCCCACGATCATCGCCCCCAGGACCGAGCCGATGATTGACCCACGCCCGCCGAAAAGCGAGGTGCCGCCAATCACCACGGCGGTGATCGAGGCCAGGTTGACTGTGTCGAAAGCTATGGGAGAGATCGAGCCGACCCGCCCGACCGCAATCCAGGCGGCAAAACCGCAGATCAGGCCGGCGGCCGTATAGACCGAAATCAGGGTCCGGTTCACCCGGATGCCCGACAGCATCGCCGCATCGGGATCGTCGCCGATGGCATGGACATGCCGACCCCAAGCGGTGTGGTTCAACACATACCAGAGCAGAGCCGCCAGCAAGATCAGGGTAATGCCGCCATAACTGATGCTCGCGCCGCCGAAATTGAACCCCTGTCCGAAGAACAAGAGACCCGGGGCGTTCGCCTCGATATCGACGTTGCGGATGGATTCGGACTGCGAATACCAAAGCTTCAGCGCTTCGAAGATCGACAATGTGCCAAGCGTGACGATGAAGGGTGGCAAGCGCATCAGGGTGACCAGAAGGCCGTTCACCATGCCCATCAGCCCGGCGATGACGATCCCTATGCCAACCGCGACCAGCACCGGCAGGCCCATGACCACGGCCAGATTGCCCATGACCAGCGATGCCACCACCAGGATCGCCCCAACCGAAAGGTCAATGCCCGCGGTCAGGATGACCAAAGTCTGCGCCAGAGCGATGAAGCCCGTGACCGTGACCTGTTTCAGCACCGTCGACAGCGCGCCCATGCCAAGGAAGCGGGGCGCAAGCAGGCCGAAGGCCAGAACCGACAGGACCAGCACCAGCGCCGGGATCATCGTCGGGTTGCGGCGCAGGAAGTTGCGCAGAACGTGGATGAAGGTCTTGTCATCCTTCTCGAAGCTGGCCACGGCGGTATCAGCCTTGGCCAGCGTTGCCTCATAGTCGGAAATGGTTTTGGTTGGTGCGTTTTCGCTGCTCATCTTTGCGGTCTTTCCCCCCACGGATGAAGCTGGCGCCGGATCGGGCGTCGCCTAATAAGAAGGGCGACTGTAAAGCCGCCCCTCCATGAATCAATCACTCGTTACAGGTGCATCAGCCCCAGCAGAGTTCGGTGCCCTTGGCGCTGTCGATCGACGGCACGCCTTCTGCCGGTTTGTCGGTCACGAGGTTTACGCCGGTGTTGAAGAACGAGAGGCCTTCGGTGACGGTCGGCTTGGTGCCGTCCTTGGCGAAAGCGGCGATCGCTTCGATGCCGAGACCCGCCATCTTGAGCGGATATTGCTGCGAGGTCGCACCGATGACGCCCGACTTGACCGACGCCACGCCCGGGCAGCCGCCGTCAACCGAAACGATGATCGCCTGGGCTTCCTTGCCGGCGTTCTTCAGCGCCTGATAGGCACCTTCGGCAGCGGGTTCGTTGATCGTGTAGACCACGTTGATGTCCGGGTCCTTCGCCAGCAGCGTTTCCATAGCGCGGAGGCCGCCTTCGGGGTTCGCGTCCGAAGTTTCGTGACCGATCACGCGTGCGTCGGTTTCCGAACCCATCACGCTCAGGTCCGGCACTTCGATACCGAAGCCGACAAGGAAGCCGGTGTCGCGCTGTACGTCGACCGAGATGTTGTCCTTGTTGATATCTAGCATCGCGATCTTGGCGGTCGCAGCGCCTTCACCCATCGTCGCCGCAGCCCATTTGCCGATCAGAAGGCCCGCTTCGAAGTTGTCGGTCGCAAAGGTGATGTCCTGCGCTTCCCCATCAGCCAGCGGCGTATCCAAGGCGATGACCAGGATGCCGACGGCGCGGGCGTCCTTGAGAGCCGGGCCGACCGAGTCGTTCGAAGGCGTGATCAGGATACCCTTGGCGCCAGCCGCAATGCAGTTTTCAATCGCGGTGATCTGCGGGGCGGCATCGCCGTCCTTCTCGCCTGCATAGGCCTGGAAGTCCAGCCCGGCGGTTGCGGCGGCGGCTTCGGCCCCCTCTTTCATCTTAACGAAAAACGGGTTCGTATTGTTCTTGGTGATCAGGCAGGCCAGATCTGCGGCCGAAGCCGAGCCAGCCATCAGAGCCATAAGCGCTACGCCCGAAAGGGCTGCGGTTGCGAATTTCATACAAGTTCCTCCCGTGGAAAGGGGGAATGGCCCCCCTCTTGCCGTGCCGCCGACAGCAATTGCCATCCGACGATGGCGCAAGAAAAGCTGATTCCCGGCCGCACGTCAACTTAAATAAATCATAGTGATTTAATATTGACAGGGGCCACCCCCTGACGCAGTCTGAACCCATCGCAGCCAACGCGGGGAAGTGGGACATGTTGATCGGAATACCGCCCATCCTCGGGCCTGACCTTCTGGCGACCTTGCGGGCCATGGGACACGGGGACGAGCTTGCCATCGTCGATGGAAACTATCCCGCGCTCGACCATGCCCGACGCTTGATCCGGGCCGATGGGCACGGGCTGCTGGCGGTTCTGGATGCCGTCCTGATGCTGCTGCCGCTCGATCATGTGGTGGACTATCCTGTCCTTCGCACGGGCTGGGCCAATGATCCCACGCTTGTTACGCCGATCCATGATGAGATTGATGCGATTGTCGCGCGTCGCGCCAACGGAAGATGGATTCAACCCGTCGCGGGCGAAGCCTTCTATGCCCGTGTGCGCACCTGTCACACGGTGATTGCCACATCGGAACCTGCGCTTTATGCCAATGTGATCTTGCGCAAAGGTGTGGTCGCCCCCCCTGACCCCACCGTCACCCCATATGTCGCCCCCTGATGAACGAAGATCTTTTTGAACGCACGACGGCCGAAAGTGTCGCGCTGAAGGGCACGAACCAGTCAGGCATGCGTGCGCACAACGAACGCCTGTTCCTGTCGCTCGTGCGGCAAAGCGGTGCGCTGGCGAAGTCGGACCTTGCACGGATGACCGGGCTTTCGGCGCAGACCGTGTCCGTTATCATGCGCGAGTTGGAAAAGGACGGGCTTTTCCTGCGCGGCGAACCGTTGCGCGGCAGGATCGGCCAGCCTTCGATACCGATGCGGCTGAACCCCGACGGGGCATTCTTTCTGGGGCTGAAACTTGGGCGGCGCTCAACCGACCTGACATTGATCGACTTTTTGGGGCAGGTACGGGCCTCCGAACGTCATATCTACCCCTACCCTACTGTTGCCGCCGTAGCCGATTTCGTGCGCGCCGCCTATCGCACCCTGCGCCAAAGCCTGCCGCCCGGGCAGCGCAAACGTATTGCCGGGCTTGGTGTCGCGATGCCCTTTCGCATGTGGGAATGGGTTGGCCAGATCGGCGCGCCCGCTTCCGCTATGGAGGAATGGCGCGACAGCAATCTGCAAAAGACGCTGGAGGAGCTGACCGACCTGCCGGTCTTCATCCAGAATGATGCAAGTTCGGCCTGCGGGGCCGAACTCATCTTTGGCAAGGGCGAACGGCCACGCAATTTCCTGTATTTCTATTTCGGAACCTTCATCGGCGGCGGTCTGGTGATGGGGGGGCAGCTTTTCCTTGGCGCCACCGGAAATGCTGCGGGCGTAGGTTCCATGCCGGTTCCGGGGTCAGGCGCACGGATGGAAAGCCTGATCAATGCCGCCTCGCTCCAGGTGCTGGCCGACCGGATGGCCGCGAACGGCGAAAGCGCGGATCATATCTGGCAACAAAGCCAGGCCTGGCATGTCAGCCAGCCTGTGCTTGACCGCTGGCTGGATGATGCGGCCATGGGGCTGGCCTGGGCCACGCTTTCGGCCACGGCGCTTTTGGAGCTGGATGCGGTGATGGTTGATGGCTGGATGCCGACCGAAGTCCGCGCGGCGCTGGCGGAGCGGGTGGAACAGGCGTTACGGAGCCTCGATACTGCGGGCGTCGTGCTGCCATCGGTACGCGAAGGCACGATTGGCGCCTTTGCCCGCTCGCTCGGCGCTGCGGCCATTCCACTCTCGCAGCGATTCTTGATCGATCTGAACGCTGCAAACCGGAACATCTGAGCCTAGAACAAGGGTAGACAGGCAGGCTCCTGATTGCTGGTGCCCGCTCGGAAAGATCGTGTCGAACGGGGCCAAGTGCCTCAGCGCCTATCACGTTCTGGCGGCAGCATGAGATCATACAGTTTTCTTGCAGCATTGAACTTACAATACAATTCTGTCACGAATCGTGCGCCAACACGATACCGAAGGCGCCGGAGCGGACATGAAAACTCAGGACCCAATCTCGCCCGTCCTGCCAGACCTTCGCGGACGGCTTGAGGTCAGCCTGCGCGAGGCGACGCCTGCCACGCAGGCCCTGGCGAGCTACTTCCTGACCAACATGAAAGACCTGCCCTTCGAAACGGCGGCCTCGGTTGCGGCCAAGGTCGGGGTCAGCGAGGCTACTGTAGGGCGCTATTGTCGCAGCCTTGGCTATCGCCATTTCAAAGAGGTCAAATCCGCAATCCAGTCCGATCTGGGTGACAAGGCCTGGCTGATCGGGGAAAGGCTGCAAGAGTTCGCCGCACGGCTGCGCAGCGGCGGCTCCGAAGCTGCGCGAGGGTTGGAACGCGAAGTTGCCGCCATCGTCGCGAACTACGAGACGGCTGCCACGGCTGAATTCAGAAAGGCGGTCGCGCGGCTATCACGCTGTCCGCAGGTTTTCGTGGCGGGCTTTCAGACCGAACGCGGCCATGGCCAATTTCTGGTCAATGGCCTGCAATATCTGCGGCCCGGCGTTCATAGCCTGGATCTGACCGGAGGGAATTTCGCAGAGCTACTGCTCAGCGACCCGCAAGAGACCTGCCTGGTAATGATCGACGGGCGCCGGTATTCGCGCCTTACCCGTTCACTTGGCGCGGCCGCCCGCAAGGCCGGAATCGCCGTCACTTTCATAACCGACCCCTATTGCCCCTGGGCACAGGAGGTCGCGGATGAAGTGTTTGTTGTTCAGACGGACTTCAATCAATTCTGGGATGCCACATCAGCTATGGCCTCGCTGGTCGGACTGATTATCAATGGGATCTTTACCGAACTTGGCCCCGAGGTCGAAACACGCATGACCCGCGTATCCGAACTTTACAACGAGTTTACAGGCCATACGGGCGACCCGCGCCGCCCGCATAAGTAGCTGATGCCACAAACACAATGCGAGAGGACTATTGGGCCAGAACGCTTTCGTGAGGGCAAGTGGCGGAGGGTACGGGACCGCCGTCGAACCTTCTCTGAGCCCGACCGAACAGGCAGGACCCACAAGAAGACTGGTAACTATCTGACTTGCATATCATTTTCGCTGACGCCTTCGTTCCCCTGCGCACATGTGTGCGCGCGCGAAAGGAGTAGAAAATGCGTGAAACTTGTTTGAATCAGACAGAGCTGGCAGCACGCTGGAAAATCAGCCCGAGGACGCTGGAACGGTGGCGCTGGATCGGGGACGGGCCTCGGTTCCTGAAAATCGGCGGTCGTGTGATCTACAGGATTGAAGACGTGGAAGCGTTCGAGCGCGCCTCGCTGAGTGCTGCCGGAGAACAGTATCGAAAGGATTGAGCACCACATGATTGTGTATTCTGGTCTGCCTTCATAAGCCACCGTTATCGTTCAGTAATCGACGTCCCGATTCTGCATCGATCTTGAATTTGGCTTGGCGGACTGATCTTCTCGGACGCCTCTCTTGGGTGGACCAGCATATGCAGCAACCGCGAACAATAACCCGCCGTGATCTGTATGATCTTGTCTGGAGCAAGCCGATGTCTACGCTGGCCATTGAGTTCGGCATCTCCGACCGCGGGCTGGCCAAGGTCTGCGGTCGCCACCGTATTCCCGTGCCGCCGCGAGGCTATTGGGCGAAGGTGGCTGCCGGAGAACAACCGAAGGTGCCACCCTTCCTTGACTGGAAGGATCGCAGCCTTGATCAGGTCATTGTTCGCGGTGCGATTTCATCGCTCCCCGACAGCATCGCCGAACTTGCCATGAAGCGTAAAGCCGAGCGTCAAGGCCGCGGAAAATCGGAAAAAGAAGCTTCCGACGTTCCCCTGTCTATGGTCACAATCCCCCATCCAACCGTCGCAAAGACCGCAAAAGCACTTCGCACAAAAAAGCCGGACAGCGATGGCGTGGTCAGCGCCACCGGTCCGGGGCACTGTGGCGTCATCGTCAGTTCAACCTGCACCGAGCGTGCCGTCGTCATCCTCGATGGGCTGGCCCGAGGCGTCGAAGCGAGTGGCCTTACACTAATACCTGAGGGGGACAAAATGTCCCTGAAGCGCGGCACGGACGCTGTGAAATTCACTCTGCTCGAGCGGACGAAGCGGGTTAAGTATATTCCATCGCCAGAAGAACTTGCCCGAGAAGAACGGCGCAAAGAAAAGCAGGCGCGATCATGGCGGCGAAACGACTGGGACAGCTCGCCTTTTGGGTACAGCCCCCCGTGGCCGGAGTATGTCACCGAATGGACTGGCGAACTGGTCTTCGCGATAGATGTTTGGGCAGACGGTCTGCGGAAGACTTGGGGTGACGGAAAGATTCAGCGGATCGAGCGCCTGGTGCCGGACATCGTCGCCGGGATCGAACTGGTCCTCGAATTTATCCGCGTGCGCCGAGAAGAACGTGAGGATCGAGAGAGGAAATGGCAAGAACTACAGCGCCGACGAAAACTGGCCCAAGCCCGAAAAGAACGGGAAGAGAAACGCCTTGCACACCTGAGGCACATTATTGACCTGCGGCGTGAGGCCCGAGATATCCGAGATTGGCTGGAAAGCTTGCCGCGTGAGATCAATCCCACAGAGGAAAGCGATCTTGGTCGGATGAAAACTTGGGTTGGCAGTCATCTTGCCGAAATTGATCGACAAACCGGAATCGAAGCCGCTCAGACCTTCGCTGGAACGAACGACTTGTTTCCTCAGAAAGATGAACTGTATGACCCGGAAGGCGACCCGTCTCCAAGCTCTGGTTGGGGTTACTGACCCAAAGAGGCCACGCCCATCACAAAGTGCGGCTATTCTCTGAACGAACTTGAATGGA
>DAORUY010000077.1:0-11798 GCA_035433445.1 Paracoccaceae bacterium | reverse complement strand
CCACCATCGTGGTGATCGTGCTTGCTGCTCTTGCCGCCCTTTATTTCCTGGTCAAAGCCCTATGACGCTGAACGTCCGCACCTTCGTCCTTCTTGCCGCCGCTGGATCACTGGCTCTTCTGGGCGGCGCTTTCGTCTTTCAGGCCCTTGGCTATGCGCCTTGCAAGCTCTGCCTTTGGCAGCGCTGGCCACATGCGGCAGCGATAGCCATCGGCGCTTTGATTTTGTTAACCGGCTGGCAGGGGCTGGCCTGGGCCGGGGCGCTTGCCGCCCTGACGACGGCGCTGCTTGGCATTTACCACACGGGGATAGAGCGCGGCCTTTTCGCGGGACCGGACACCTGCACCTCAAACGGTGTAACCGGCCTGTCGCCGGACGAGCTGATGACCCAGATCCTGAATGCGCCGCTGGTGCGCTGCGATGAAGTCGCCTGGAGCCTGATGGGCCTATCGATGGCCTCGTGGAATGCGGTCCTGTCGCTGGTGCTGGTGGCGCTTTGGGTCGCGGCGGCACGGCGCGCCTAACGCCGGCCGGCCCGGCGGGTGGACAAAAGCAGATTGGTCTCGCTCGCCAGGACGCCGTCATAGCCCCGCACCTTCAGGATCAGCGCATCCAACTCCTCCAGCGTGCGGGCCCCAAGCTCACAGATCAAGTCCCAGCGGCCGTTGGTGGAATGGACCGCGAGAACCTCCGGCAGGCCGACAAGCCGCGCGGTGATCCGTTCCTGCCCCCGGCCCTCAATGGCGACCATCATCAGCCCACGCACCGGCAGGGCGCTGACATCGCTGCGGGTCAGCACAGTGAAGCCGACGATTTCGCCGCGCGCCTGCAGCCGTTCCATCCGCGCGCGCACCGTCGCACGCGCCAGCCCGAGCCTGTCTGCCAGATCGGAGAGCGAGGCCCGCCCATCGCGGCGCAGTTCGGCGATCAATCGCTGATCAACATCGTCCAGTTCGCTCATCTCATTCCACCATTTTGGCAAATTGACCGCCCGGATTGACAATAACTACCCTGCAATTCGACGCAAGATGGCGGCAAGATTATCTGGAACAGACGGGATAGACCTATGACCAAGAACTGCATCCTCATTGGCGCGCCCATTGACTGCGGCCAAAAGCGCGCTGGCTGCCTGATGGGGCCGTCCGCTTATCGCGTGGCGAACCTCGGCCCGTCGATTGTGGATCTCGGGCACAGCGTGGCCGACTGGGGCGATGTTGCGCTGCCGCCGCTCGAACCGGCACATTGCGCCAACCCGGCGGTCCATTCGCTGTCCGAGATGGTGGGATGGACGCGCGCCCTCGCCGCCCGCACCGAAGAGGCGCTGGATGCCGGCGGTTTTCCGATCATCATGGGCGGCGATCATTCGCTCGCGCTGGGGTCGGTTTCCGGCGTCGCACGTCATGCCGCTGCGCAGGGCAAGCCGCTCTTTGTGCTGTGGCTCGATGCGCATTCCGATATCCACACGCCGCTGACGACCCAGTCCGGCAATCTTCATGGCACGCCTGTCGCCTATATCGCCGGGCATGAGGGGTTTGACGCTTTCCCGCCCTTCCCGGTGCCGGTACCGGAAAATCAGATCTGTCTTTATGGGATTCGCTCCGTCGATCCCGCCGAACATGCGCGCCTTTTGAACACTGACGTGATCATCTGCGACATGCGGGTTCTGGACGAACGCGGCATCGTTGCGCCCTTGCGCGAATTCCTCGACCGGGTGCGCGCCGCGAACGGGATTTTGCATGTCTCGCTCGATGTCGATTTCCTTGACCCGTCCATTGCGCCGGCAGTTGGCACCACCGTGCCCGGCGGAACCACCTTCCGCGAGGCGCATCTGGTGATGGAACTTCTGCATGAAAGCGGCCTCGTTACCTCGCTTGACCTGGTGGAGCTGAACCCATTCCTTGATGACCGGGGCCGCACCGCAAAACTGATGGTGGAACTTGTCGGCTCTCTCATGGGGCGCAAGGTATTCGACCGCCCGACCCGGAGCTTCTGATGAGCAAGAGTAACCTCAATATCGTGCCGTTTGTCAGTGTCGACAACATGATGCGGCTCGTTCTTCATGTCGGGATCGACAAGGCGCTGACCGACATCGCCGCCGAGATCGAGGCCGATTTCCGCCGCTGGCCGCTGTTTGACAAGACCCCGCGCGTCGCGTCCCATTCCGATGTGGGTGTGATCGAACTGATGCCCACCTCTGACGGGCAGATGTATGGGTTCAAATATGTGAACGGCCATCCGAAAAACATGAAAGAAGGCCTGCAAACCGTTACGGCTTTTGGGCTTTTGGCTGATGTAAACACCGGCTACCCGGTGCTTCTGACCGAGATGACGATCCTGACGGCACTGCGTACCGCCGCAATGTCGGCGCTGGCGGCAAAATGGCTCGCGCCGAAAGGGGCGACGACCATGGCGATGATCGGCAATGGCGCACAGGCCGAGTTTCAGGCGCTGGCGTTCCAGACGATCTGCGGGATCAAGGAAGTGCGATTCTACGACATCGACCCGGTCGCCACGCAGAAATGTGTGTCGAACCTGACGGGTTCCGGCCTGAAACTCGTTGCTTGTGCAACCGCCGAGGAAGCCATCCTGGGGGCCGAGATCATCACGACCGTGACCGCGGACAAGCAAAACGCCACGATCCTGACCGACAACATGGTCGGTTCGGGCGTGCATATCAACGCGGTCGGCGGCGATTGCCCCGGCAAGACCGAACTGCACGGCGACATCCTGCTGCGGTCCGACATTTTTGTCGAATATCCGCCGCAGACGCGGATTGAGGGCGAAATTCAACAGCTCGACCCCGACTATCCCGTGAAGGAACTGTGGCAGGTGATCACCGGCCAGATTGCCGGGCGCGAGGATCAGAAAGCGATCACGCTTTTTGACTCGGTCGGTTTCGCGATCGAGGATTTTTCGGCCCTGCGCTATGTGCTGAGCCAGTTGAAAATTCAGCCAAAGGCCCTGCGTTTCAGCGAAGATCTCGACATGATCGCCGACCCGGACGAACCGCGCGACCTTTATGGGATGCTCTTGCGCAAGAAGGCCGCGCTGGCGGCCTGACGGACGGGGGCTCTGCCCCCGCACCCCCGGGATATTTGGGCCAGAATGAAGGGGCTCAGGTAAGGCCCACCATCCGACGGATATCCGCGGGGGTCGCGCCCTCCTGCCGGTATGTGCGGATGGCGCGGGCATCGTCACGCTTGGCCAACCGCTTGCCCTGTTCATCGCGGATCAGGCGGTGGTGGTGATAGATGGGCGTGGGCAGGCCGAGCAGGCGCTGAAGCAGCACATGGATCGCGGTTGCCTCGAACAGATCCTCGCCGCGCGTGACATGGGTGACGCCCTGGGCCGCATCATCGACGACGACCGACAGGTGATAGGAGGTGCCGAAGTCGCGCCGCGCCAAGACGATATCGCCGATGCGGGTCATGTAGGTGTCGTCTGAAGTGAACACCTCACCCCGGTGCGACGGGCCGGTCTCCAAGAAAGGCAGTCCAAAGCTTCCGCCTTCTGCCCGGTCTATGCGGTGGCCCAGCATGCCACAGGCGGCGGCCATATCCAGCCGCAGGTGCTTGTCGATCGGGCGCGCACTGAAAGAACAAGGAAGCCTTGCACCGCTCTCGCCCCGACAGGTGCCGGGATAGATCGGCCCATCGGGACCGATGACGGTTGCGCCCTCCTGAGGGGCCGACAGGGCCGCCTCAATATCACGGCGGGTGCAGGTGCAAGGATAGAGCAGATCCCGCGCCCAAAGATCGTCCAGCGCCGTTTGGTAGGCCGCCATGCGGGTGGATTGGCGAAGAGGCTCCCCATCCCAATAGACGCCCAGCCAGTTCAGATCTTCGATGAGTTGCGCCTCCCATTCCGGGCGGGCGCGGGCACGGTCGATATCCTCTATCCTCAGGAGGAACCTGCCGCCTTCGGCCCGCGCCATGTCGTGTGCCAGAATGGCGGAATAGGCATGTCCCAGATGCAGTGGCCCGGTCGGCGAAGGCGCGAAGCGGGTTACGAAAGCCATTCGGTGAAGGCCAGTTTGGCGCGGTCCGTATAGGCCTTGTAACGGTCCTTGCGCCCCTTGCGGCCACCCTTGGCGTCAATCGGCGGGAAAAGCCCGAAGTTGACGTTCATCGGCTGAAAGGTCTTTGCCTCTGCGCCCCCGGTGATGTGGGTGACAAGCGCGCCCATCGCAGTGTCGGGCGGCGGAGGGGTGAGGTCACAGCCGAGGATCTCCGCCGCGGCCATTCGGCCGGCCAAAAGCCCCATCGCCGCGCTTTCGACATAGCCTTCGACCCCGGTGATCTGGCCCGCAAACCGGATATGGGGCCGCGACTTCAGGCGCATCCGGTCGTCCAGAAGCGTCGGCGAATTGATGAATGTATTGCGATGGATGCCACCCAGACGGGCGAACGACGCATTCTCTAACCCCGGAATGCATTTGAATACATCGGTTTGGGCGCCATACTTCATCTTGGTCTGAAACCCTACGATATTGTAGAGCGTGCCAAGTGCATTGTCGCGGCGCAGTTGCACCACCGCATAGGGCTTCACATCTGGGCGATGGGCATTGGTCAGCCCGACCGGCTTCATCGGCCCGAAGCGCAACGTTTCGCGACCGCGTTCGGCCATGACCTCGATCGGCAGGCAGCCGTCGAAATAGCCGGCAGTCTCGCCCTCGTGAAACTCGGTCTTGTCAGCCGCCAGCAGGGCGTCAATGAACCGCTCATACTGGTCGCGGTCCATCGGGCAGTTCATGTAGGCGGTGCGCTCGGCCTCCGTCTCGCCCTTGTCGTAGCGCGACTGCATCCAGGCGACCGACATATCCACGCTTTCGGCATAGACGATGGGGGCGATGGCATCGAAGAACGCCAGTGCTTCGGCCCCCGTCTCGGCGCGGATCGCTTCGGCCAGCGCGCCCGAGGTCAGGGGACCGGTCGCGATGATCCACTGCCCCTCGTCCGGCAATGCGGTGATTTCGCCATCGCGCACCGTGATCCGCGGATGGTTGCGCAGCCGGTCGGTCACGCTTTGCGCGAAAGGATCGCGGTCAACTGCCAAAGCCCCGCCGGCAGGCAGACGGTGACGCTGGGCCATCTCCATGATCAGCCCGCCCGCCGCCCGCATTTCCCAATGCAGAAGGCCCACAGCGTTGCGTTCATCATCATCCGATCGGAAGGAGTTGGAGCAGACCATCTCGGCCAGATTGCCGGTCCGGTGGGCAAAGGTGCCGACCGTGGGGCGCATTTCGTGCAAGATGACGGGCACGCCCATCTCTGCCGCCTGCCAGGCGGCCTCAGACCCGGCCATGCCGCCGCCGATGATGTTCAGAACCTTGCTCATGGGGCGGGATTTAGGCCAAGCCGCGCCCTTTGGGAAGGGCATGCAGCCCTTGGGGTCTTGCCGTCTTGCGGCAGCGCATGCTATCTGACGGAAAAACCACAATATCTAGAAGGCAGGCAGACATGTTCCGCAATCTAATGGGCGCTACGGCAGCAGTTTTCTTCGCATTTCCTGCAGTCGCGCAGGGCATGAACGGGGCGACCCTCGGGCTTGATTATGGATACAATGCCGACCGCCACCTGTCACAAACCGTCATCGGCGGATCGTTCGGGTTCGGCCTGGGCCGCCTGTCCCTTCAGGGCGATCTGGCCAAGCGGTTTTCCAGCGGCGGGACGGATGCGCTGTCGCTTGGGGCGCATCTGGTCGGCGGTGTGGGCACCGGATCGGCCGTCGGCGGGTTCCTGACCTATGATGATCTGTCGAATTCCGGCGACGATCTGAAGCTGGGGGTCGAGGGCAAATTCGCGATGACCGACCGGCTGTCGGTCGAGGGCTATCTGATGCGCGTCAACCGCAGCGAGGGGCGCAGCGACTTTGGCGCACTGGGGCTGGATGCGTCCTTCGGACTCGCGGGCGGATCGACCCTGAACGCGGGCTTTTTCAACGCGGGTGGCGACACTGATCTGTCGCGCTATTCGGTCGGGATCAGTTATGCGGTCAGCCCGGCGTTCAATGTAAAACTTGACGCGGCCCGTCTGGTGTCCGCCAGCGATCGGGACAGCGTATTCGGCCTAAGTCTGGAATATCAGATCGGCGGTGGCGCGACCTTCGGTCAGCGCGATTATCCGCATCTTTTGCCCGGCTTCTGAGACCGGGCACCTGATGTGGGCTTCAGTCAGAAGCCCACTTCAATATCGAGATCGGCCATATAGCCACGGGCGCGCTTGTCGCCGGGCAGCGGGCCGGCCAGCTTGCGTGGCGCGGTCGTCGATGCCGAACGATCCGACCGGGCGGCGAAGAACGTCACGAAGAAACGCTTGAGCGCACCGGCTTCCGGCTTGGAGGTGTCGAAGCTGCCCGAGATGTCCGTATAAGCCATTTCATTCCCTGCCAGTTGTGGATTTGGCCCCAACGCCGCATCCGATGACCCATTCTTCAACGGCAACCTTGGCGCGAGTGGGTTAAGAATGTGTCAAAATTTGACTGCACCCTGACAAGAAACAAAATAAAAGGGACGTGCGCATTGTTGCGCACGCCCCCAGGAATCCGCCGCTTTTCAGGCTAAATCAGGCCTCGGTTTCGTCCTCGTCGCCTTCGCTGGCGATTCGCGCGACCGAGACGACTTCCTCATCAGTGCCGGTGTCGAACACTTTCACTCCGCCCGCCGACCGCGACCGGAAGGAAATCCCATCCACCGGGCAACGGATCGACTGGCCGGTGGAGGTCGCGAGCATGATCTGGTCATCGCCAAGGACCGGGAAGCAGGCCACCAGCCGCCCACCACGTGACCCTTGCGAGATCGCCTTGACCCCCTGGCCGCCCCGACCGCGCACCGGATAGTCATGGCTGGACGACAGTTTGCCCAGACCGCTTGCGGTGATGGTCAGGATCAGATCCTCGGCCGCAGACATTTCAGCATAGCGTTCGGGCGACAGCTGCCCTTCGGCCACGACTTCCTCGTCTTCGTCGGCCTCGCCTTCCTCCTCCAGAGCCCCCGCCATCAGGCGGCGCTGTTTGAGATAGGCGGCACGCTCCGCAGGATCAGCCTCAAAATGGCGGATGACCGACATGGAGACGACAGCATCCCCCGCCGCCAGCCTGACCCCGCGCACGCCAGTCGAATCGCGGCCTTTGAAGACGCGCACCTCGGTCGTCGGGAAGCGGATCGCCCGACCCGTGGCCGTGACCAGCATCACATCGTCATTCTCGTCACAGATGCGCGCGTTCACCAAGCTGACGCCCTCGGGCAGTTTCATCGCAATCTTGCCGTTGCGCATCACATTGGTGAAGTCCGACAGCGCATTGCGGCGCACGTCACCTTCGGAGGTGGCGAAGAAGATCTGAAGATCGTCCCATTCCTCCTCCGGCACATCGACCGGCATCAGCGCGGCGATGGAGACGCCCTGATCAATCGGCAGGATATTGATGATCGCCTTGCCCTTGGCCTGACGGCCTGCCAGCGGCAGGCGCCAGCATTTGAGCTTGTAGACCATCCCGTCCGTGGTGAAGAACAGAAGCTGGGTGTGGGTGTTGGCGACGAACAACGTCGTGACCACATCATCTTCCTTGGTCTGCATCGAGGCGAGCCCCTTGCCGCCGCGACGCTGGGCACGGAATTCGGCCAAAGGCGTGCGCTTGATATAGCCGCCGGAGGTAATGGTGACGACCATATCCTCGCGCTCGATCAGGTCTTCGTCGTCCAGATCGCCCGCCCAATCGACAATCTCCGTCCGGCGCGGCACGGCGAAGGCTTCCTTCACCTCGCGCAGTTCCGCCGAAATGATCGCCATGATCCGCTCTCGCGAACCGAGAATATCGAGGTAATCCCTGATCTTGGCGGCCAGTTCTTCAAGTTCGTCGGTGATTTCCTTGACGCCCATCGCGGTCAGGCGCTGCAACCGCAGATCCAGGATCGCGCGGGCTTGAATCTCCGACAGGTTATAGGTGCCATCGTCGTTCACCGGATGGGTCGGATCGTCGATCAGCTTGATATATTCCAAGATCGCATGGGCCGGCCAGCGGCGGGTCATCAGCCGTTCGCGCGCCTCGGCCGGATCGGCAGAGGAACGAATGGTCGCAACCACCTCATCCACGTTCGACACGGCCACGGCCAGACCACACAGGATATGGCTGCGCTCACGCGCCTTCCTGAGTTCAAAGGCGGTCCGGCGCGCAACAACTTCTTCCCGGAACGTAATGAAATAGCTCAGGAAATCGCGAAGTGTCAGCTGTTCGGGCCGCCCGCCGTTCAAGGCCAGCATATTGCAGCCAAACGAGGTCTGCATCGGCGTGAAGCGGAACAGCTGGTTCAGGACCACCTCGGGCGTCGCATCGCGCTTCAGCTCGATCACCACCCGCACGCCGATCCGGTCGCTTTCGTCCTGGACATGGGCGATGCCTTCGATGCGCTTGTCGCGCACCAGTTCGGCGATCTTTTCGATCATCGTCGCCTTGTTGACCTGATAGGGGATCTCGTCCAGCACGATGGCGAAACGGTCCTTGCGCAATTCCTCGATCCGGGTTTTCGCCCGGATGATGACCGACCCCCGCCCCTCCAGATAGGCTTTGCGGGCGCCTGACCGGCCAAGGATGATACCGCCCGTCGGAAAATCGGGCGCCGGGATGATCTCAATCAGCGCCTCGGTCGACATGTCGGGATTGTCGATCAGCGCAAGCGTTCCGTCGATCACCTCGCCCAGATTGTGCGGCGGGATGTTGGTGGCCATGCCGACGGCGATCCCGCCAGCGCCATTGACGAGCATATTGGGGAAGCGCGCTGGAAGAACCGTGGGTTCGCGGTCCTTGCCGTCGTAGTTGTCCTGGAAGTCAACCGTATCCTTCTCGATATCGGCCAGGAGACTGGCGGCGGGCTTGTCCATGCGGACTTCGGTGTAACGCATGGCCGCGGCATTATCGCCATCCATCGAACCGAAGTTGCCCTGCCCGTCCAGAAGCGGCAGCGACATGGAAAAGTCCTGTGCCATCCGCACCAGAGCGTCATAGATCGCGGCGTCGCCGTGCGGGTGGTATTTACCCATCACGTCGCCCACCGGCCGGGCCGACTTGCGATAGGATTTGTCATGGGTATTGCCGGTCTCATGCATCGCATAAAGGATGCGCCGGTGCACCGGTTTCAGCCCGTCGCGCAGGTCGGGAATGGCCCGGCTGACGATCACGCTCATCGCGTAATCGAGGTAGGCCGTGCGCATTTCCTGCTCGATCGCGATAGTCGGCCCGGAATGGGCCATGCGAACGTGCGTTTCTTCTTCTTTTTCAGGGACTTCCGGTTCGTCTGTCACGTAACTGCCCGCGCTTTGGCTTTTTCTAGATTTTGTGCTGCGCTCTTATACTCTATCCCATCTGTGGGGCGCAATGGCGGGCGGTCGATTCAGGCCTCGGGCGCGAGGATTTCCGCTTCCTCGCCCGCGCGGACCGCCGTGTAAAAACAGCTTCTGCGCTGCGTGTGGCAGGCGGGGCCGGTCTGTTCCACCAGAACCAGAAGGCAATCGCGATCACAGTCGAGCCGCAGTTCGACCAGCCGCTGCACATGGCCGGACGTTTCGCCTTTCACCCAGTAACTCTGGCGCGAGCGCGACCAATAGGTGACGCGGCCGGTTTCCAGCGTTCTGGCCACCGCCCCTTCATTCATCCAGGCCATCATCAACACCTCTGCCGTCCGATGATCCTGCGCGATCACGGGGATCAGGCCTTTTTGGTCAAAAATCAGGCTGGCGGGGTCAAAGCGCATGATCGTCCCTTTGCAAGTTCGCGAGAGCCGCCTATCTCTACTGCCAAACCGCGCGGGGTTCAAATGAGCGAGTCCGATCTCATCAAGCTCTATTCGCAGCGCATTCTGGCGCTGGCGGCGGATATTCCTCATGCCGCACGGCTTACCGCGCCCACCGCCAGCGCCACGCGCCGCTCGCCGCTCTGCGGTTCAACCGTGACGGTTGATCTTGTGGTGCAAGACGGCAAGATCGCCGACTTCGGCCAGGATGTGAAAGCCTGCGCCCTGGGCCAGGCCTCTGCCGCGATCGCTGGTGCCCAACTGATCGGCCGCAGTGCCGCGGAAATCACCCGCGCCCGCGATGAACTGGCCGCCATGCTGCGCGACGGCGGCCCGGTGCCCGCCGCCCCCTTCGACGGGTATGAGGCCCTCACTCCCGCCCGTGAGTACAAGAACCGCCATGCCTCCATCCTTCTGGTGCTGGAAGCCACGGCCGAAGCCTTCGCCAAGGCGTTTTGATTCCTTCTTCTTTGCGCAAATACTCCCAGGGGGCACGGGGGACAGCGTCCCCCGCCTCTCCGCGAAAACCTGCGCAAGAAAAAAGCCGCCATCGTCGGGGGACAATGGCGGCAGGAAGCGGTTATCGGCGATGGGCGGACCGACTGGGGAATCGGCATGCGGGACAGGCATTCCCTTCGGGACAAACCGCGCGGGCAGAAACGGATCAGGCGAGCGGTGTCAGGCTCAGACCGACAACCAGCAAAACGACCAGTGACATGGCACCGGCGAAATCTTCGATCAGCGTCGCACGCGAACGCTGAAGAACATCCTTGATCTCTTTCACTGTGTCGATCATTGCAACCTCCTTGCCGGATCAGTTGCTAGTTTGTTCTCATATCGAAGGCGGTCTGTAAAGAACTTTTTAAGAACATTCGCGAACAAAGCGGAAATCACCCCACAGCAATCAGCCGGATGGCCTGATCTTGCTCCATCAGCCACAGAAGCGTCCGCGCCGCCTGCCCGCGCGGGCCGGTCAGGCCGGGGTCCAGCGCCAGAAGTGCCCGCGCATCACTTTGCGCCAACGCCATCAGCGCGCCCTGCCGTTCCAGATCGGCGACGCGGAACCGCGGTAGACCGGATTGCGCGGTGCCGATCAGATCGCCCGCGCCGCGCATTGCCAGGTCTTCCTCGGCGATACGGAACCCGTCCTCGCTTTCGCGCAGAATCTGCAAGCGGCGTTCGGCCGTTTCCGACAGGGGTGGCTGATACATCAAAAGGCAGGTCGACTGCGCTGCCCCCCGCCCCACCCGGCCGCGCAATTGGTGAAGCTGCGCCAGCCCGAAAATCTCTGCCCGTTCAATCACCATGATCGAGGCATTGGGCACATTCACCCCCACCTCGATCACCGTGGTCGCGACCAGAATGCGCGTGCGCCCCTCGACAAAGGCCGCCATCGCCGCGTCCTTATCAGCAGGCGGCATCTGGCCGTGGACAAGCCCCACCACCCCCTCGCCCAAGGTCGCGCGCAGCACGGCGAACCGCTCCTCGGCAGCCGTCAGATCGACCAGTTCGCTTTCCTCGACCAGCGGGCAGACCCAATAGGCTTGCCGCCCGTCGGCCAGTGCCTGCCTCAGATGGCCGACCACCTCGTCATAACGGCCGGTGGAAATCAGCGCGGTCCTGACCGGCTTCCGGCCCGGCGGCTTTTCATCGAGAACCGAGATATCCATGTCGCCAAACTGCGCCAAAGCCAGCGACCGCGGGATCGGCGTCGCGGTCATCACCAGCACATCGGCCGCCTCGCCCTTGCCGCCCAGCTCCATCCTTTGTTCGACACCAAAGCGGTGCTGCTCATCGGTGATGGCCAGACGCAGGTCACGGAAGGCCACGTCCTTTTGAAAGACGGCGTGGGTCCCGACGAGGATCTGAATATCCCCCGCCGCAAGCGCGCGGAGCTTCGCCGCCCGCTCCGTTCCCTTGTCGCGGCCCGACAGAATCTCGAGCACCACGCCCGCGCTTTCGGCCAGTGGCCGTAGACTGTCCAGATGCTGCCGGGCGAGGATTTCGGTCGGAGC